>JBEVMS010000303.1:0-14668 GCA_040508515.1 Dyella sp.
AGCCCCTGCGGTTGAATGTGCACCGGCGCCAGACGGCGCCGGTGTAGGTCGCTTACTTGATCAGGCGCAATGTCAACGGGTAGCGATAGAGCACACCCTCGTTGGCCTTGACCGCTGCCACGATGGTGCATACCAGCCAGTACACCCCCACCACGACGGCCGCGGGAATGGTGATCAGCAGGCCAACGCCCAGCGTCACGATACTCAGCAGCAGCAACGCCAAACCGACGATCGCCAGGGTGATGTTGAAGTTGAGCGCTTCTTTGGCCTGGTCGGCGACGAATGGCAGGCTGTCCTTCTTGATCAGCCAGATGATCAGCGGCCCGATGAAGCAGCCCCAGCCCATCCAGAAGCCCGTAATGAACCCGCCTATCAATGCCGACAGATGGGCGAACAGCGCCCATTGCCGCTCTTCAGTGCTCGGGTTGCCCAACACCGTGGTGGGCGGCTCGGGTGGGCCCGCCGGCGGCTCTTGCGGCGGCGGTATAGGCTCGTACGGCGTGTTCATGCGCGTCCCTCCTCCCACGGAATGGTGCCTCCACGGTGTAAGCGCCGGCCGCCGCTGTCAAGCGCCATACGACCGGCCCCTGCCATAAGACCTGGATCGCGCCGAAGCTCCCACGATCGATCAGCGCTGGCTCCACCACGCACCGCCCGAGCCCTCGGCGGATTCGGCGGAACCCGATGAAGCCGGCGTGGCTTGCCGCATCCGCGGCATGCGTAGACGATTCCGGCCAGCCTCCTGACCCGCCTCATCGTTCACCTGCAGCCAGGCTTAAACGCCGCCGGAGCGCCGCCTTATTCCCCGGCGATGGTCATCTTGTCCAGCAGGATCGAGCCGGTCAGCAGATGCGAGCGGCGATCCACGTCGCGGCCCACCGCCTGGATGCCGGCGAACATCTCGCGCAGATTGGCGGCGATGGTGACCTCTTCCACGGGGTAGGCGATCTTGCCGTGCTCGACCCAGAAACCGGCCGCGCCACGCGAATAATCGCCGGTAATCGTGTTGACGCCCTGGCCCATCACCTCGGTGACCAGCAAGCCGGTGCCCATGCGCGCCAGCAGGCCTTCGAAGTCTTCCTGGCCCGGCTCGACGATCAGGTTGTGGATGCCGCCGGCGTTGCCGGTGGAACTCAAACCCAGCTTGCGCGCCGAATAACTACCAAGCACGTAGCGCGCCAGCACGCCGTTTTCGATCAGCGGGTTGTCGGCGGTGGCGACGCCCTCGGCATCGAACGCCGCCGAGCCCTGACCGCGCCGCAGGTGCGGCTGCTCGATGATGTTCATCCACGCCGGCATGACCGACTTGCCCACGTGGTCGATCAGGAAACTGGCACCGCGATACAGCGCACCGCCGCTGACCGCGCTGAGCAGGTGCCCAATCAGCGAGCGGGCGATCGAGGGCGCCAGCAACACCGGCGCCTGCCGCGTCGACAGGCTGCGCGCGCCCAGCCGCGCCAGCGTGCGCCGCGCCGCCTCGTCACCGAGCGCCTGCGCGCTCATGAAATCGTTGGCCGAACGCACGCTGTCGTACCAGTAATCACGCTGCATGCCGTTGTCGTCCTCGGCGATCAGCGACAGCGACAGCGAATGCCGCGTGCCGCGCTCGCGCCCAACGAAACCGTGCGAGTTGGCGTAGACCGACAAGCTCTCGCCCATCTGCACGCCGGCGCCGTCGGAATTGCTGATGCCCGCATGTGCGCGGCCGGCGTCTTCGATCTGCACGCCCAGCGCGATCGCTTGCGCCGTGTCGATCGCCCACGGATGCCACAAGTCCAGCTCGGGGAAATAGCTGGCCATGCGCGCCGGATCGGCCAGCCCGGCGGCCGGGTCTTCCTCGGTGTAGCGGGCGATCGCGCAGGCTTGTTCCAGCGTGGCCTGGATCGAATCGGGGTTGAGGTCGGCGGTGCTGGCCGAGCCTTTGCGTTGGCCGAAATACACGGTCAGCCCGAAGCCGCGGTCGCGGGTGTGCTCAACCGTTTCCACCTCGCCCAGGCGCACATTGACACTTAGGCCGGTATCGACGCTGGCCGCCACTTCAGCCTGGCTGGCACCAGCGGCGCGGGCGCGGACGATCACCTCCTCGGCCAGGGCAGCGAGACGGTCCAGCTCGTGCAAGCTGGTATCGGGGGTGATCGCGGGTGTGCTCATGGGCTTCCTGATGGCGCGAAGGGTAGAATGCGCGGTTACAGCACCGCACCGATGCCTCGATATGGGGCACGGCGGCCGAAAACAAAGCCGCTATGGTGCCACGGAGACCCCAGACCATGACCGCGACCGCGACCGCCCCGATGCCGGGCCTTTACCGCCACTACAAAGGCCAGCCCTATCGGGTGCTGGGCACCGCCCGCCACAGCGAAACGATGGAACCGCTGGTGGTCTACCAGGCGCTTTACGGCGAGTATGGCCTGTGGGTGCGCCCAGCCGCCATGTTCGTTGAAAATGTCAGCGTGGACGGACACGTGCAGCCGCGCTTCGCGCTTGAGCAGGCGGATTCCACGCCGGCTGATCTCACCCAGGCTGATCTCAACCCGGCTGGCCCCCAACAGGCCGATCGCGCCGCCGGCGCCGCCCCTTCGACAGGACACCAGCCATGAGCAACACCCCCGGCCCCAGCCGCAGCCGCAACCAGACCGAGCTGGACGAGACCGAATACGGCCCCAGCCGCACGCAGCGACGCCGCGACGCGCTGGCGGTGCTGGACTTCGCCGAACAACTGGTCGCGCTGCCGCCTTCGCGCGTGGCCAAGTTGCAATTGCCCGAGCCGGTGCTGATTGAAATCGCCAATGCGCGCAAGATCACCGCGCATGTCGCGCACAAGCGCCAGATGGCTTTTCTGGCCAAAGTGATGCGCCGTTACGAAGAAGAAGACTTCGCCGACGCGCGCGCCGCGCTGGGTGAGAACCGCGAGCGCCGGCGCCAGGAAACCGCCGCCATGCACCGCCTGGAAGCGGCTCGCGATCAACTGATCGACGATACCGACGACAACGCCCTGGCCGCCTTGATCGCCAAACACCCCACCCTGGACCGCCAGCATCTGCGCTCGCTGCTACGGCAGGCGCGCATCGAAAAAGTCACCCCGAACAAGCCGCCACGGGCCTACCGGGAAATCTTCCAGATCCTCAAGGAACTGGCAGCCGCTGAAGCGGCGACGGACGCGGACTGAGCGAGCCGATTCAGCTTAAACGCGGGTCTTCTTTGCGAGCGCAGGCCATCGCGGCTTCGCCACAGTCCATCCGCGAGCGCCCGGTGTGTCACCGCCCGTATCACCGGCACACCAAGTCAGCGCGCGATACCCATACGCTTGAGGCCGCCGCGCATCGCCGAGGCAGCCATCGGCTATCGATCGGCATCGCGGATCACGCCAGGCGCATGCGGCGGCATACGGTAGGGCAAACCGAGCGCCCATCACTGGCCATCACGCCCACCGCGACCGGCGGCGCCTTAAGATGCAACACCTTCCCGCCAGGCCGGCCATCCGATGGAACCTTCCACCCAAACCACGCGACGCCGTCCCTTTGAGCTGATCCGCGAATTTCATCTCGCCGACTGGTTCACTCTGGGCAATGCGGTCTGCGGGGTCAGCGCGCTGTTTTCGGTGATGTCCTACCTGCAAGCCGACGATATCTGGCACATCTACCTGGCCTGCGCGCTGGCGGTGGCGGCGCTGGTATTCGACGTGCTGGATGGCCGCATCGCGCGCTGGCGGCAGAAAAGCTCGGCGATGGGGCGCGAACTCGATTCGCTGGCCGACGTGATTTCCTTCGGCGTGGTGCCGGCGGTGATCGCCTACGGCTGCGGCCTGCAAGGCGGGCTGGACCGTGTGGTGCTGGTATTTTTTGTCGCCTGCGGGGTATCGCGGCTGGCGCGCTACAACGTCACCGCCGAGGCGTTGTCCGAGGGTGGCGACAAGGTGAAGTACTTCGAAGGCACCCCGATTCCCACCTCGCTGGCGCTGGTGGCCGTCCTGGCGGTGGCCGCCGCCACCGGCGCGGTTGGCGATCAGCTATGGCTGGGGGTACTGGAGATCGCCACGCTGCAACTGCATCCGCTGGTCCTGCTATTCGGCCTGTCCGGCGCGCTGATGATCAGCCGGATACGTATTCCCAAGCTGTAAGCGAGGCACGCAAGGGGAACACTTGGGAGCGCCGATTCGAAGTCGTGTGCAATCGGCTCGCCTAACCAAAACTCAGCTCAATTGACGGGAGTCTGGCCCATGGGAGAACAGGCACGCCGCCGAAAGGCGTTTTTTGAAGCGCACCCTTGCTGTGCCTTCTGTGGGGGAGTTACCAAGGCTACAACCGTAGAGCACTGCCCACCCCGTGCGCTCTTTCAGAACAAGCAGTGGCCTCAGGGATTTGAATTTCCGGCCTGTGCCGAGTGCAACCATGGGACTAGCGACGAAGACGCTCTCGTCGCAATGCTTGCGCGCATGGATCCCTCCAAAGGGCCAGACGCCGACGACGGTAGCACCATCGGATTGATGCATAGGATAAACAAGGGGCAACCGCGCCTTTTCAAGAAAATGATGCCCAGTCCTATTGAGGCACGACGCATCAATCGCAAGCTCGGCATTACACCCTTACCTGGGCGATTCATCAGGAAACCGGCATTCTTAAGGTGCCACCCGAAGTACATCGCTCAATTTGCGTGTTAGGCCGCAAGCTTGCCAAAGCGATCTACTACCTCGATTCCGCCCGCATCTTCCCGGCTGAAGGCACCTTGCTTATGCGTTGGTTTAGCAACGAGCAACTTTTAGAAAGAGGCTACTATCCGGTGATCGAGGCGATGAAATCTCTTGCCGGCGATACGCAGTTGCTTGAGCGAAACGGGAAATATTTGAACTCTCAGTTTGAGTACAAACTCAGCATCTCGACCGAGAAGAATATTTTCATACTTCAATCGCTATTCGGGAAATCGTTTGGATTCGTAGTATTTGGGTCGACTCGTCCCGGATTTCTTGAGACGGAAATGCAGGCGCTGGCAGAGCGAAACAAAAGTCCTAGCCCCTTTACGATATTGCAGTCCCCAAAATTGGTTGCTTTCGATCACCCTGGGTAACCTGCGAAGGTTCGTCCTAGTTAGACATCGCCGATGCCCGAAAGCAGACAAAGGTCCTTATCCGGCGGCCCAATTCCGGGTCATCAATAGCTGATTCGCAATGCACAATCGAAAAAAAACCAAAGTGGCGATGTAGCCACTTTGGTTCAAGACGCAGGTCGAAGCAGCTGTTTTAAGAAGCCGTGCCGCCGACCGTCATGCCATCGACCAGCAAGGTCGGCTGGCCCACGCCCACCGGCACGCTCTGGCCGTCCTTGCCGCAGACGCCGATGCCTTCGTCCAGGGCCATGTCGTTGCCGATCATTGAAATCCGCTGCATCACTTCAGGACCGGCGCCGACCAGGGTGGCGCCCTTGATCGGGGCAGTGATCTTGCCGTTCTCGATCAAGTAGGCCTCGGAGGCGGAGAACACGAACTTGCCGTTGGTGATATCCACCTGGCCGCCGCCGAAGTTGGGTGCGTAAATGCCGCGCTTGACCGAGGCGATGATTTCGGCCGGATCGTGCTGGCCGCCCAGCATGTAGGTGTTGGTCATGCGCGGCATCGGCAGCTGCGCGAACGACTCACGGCGGCCGTTGCCGGTGGGCGCCATGCCCATCAGGCGGGCATTGAGCTTGTCCTGCATGTAGCCCTTGAGGATGCCGTCCTCGATCAAGGTGGTGTACTCGGTCGGGGTGCCCTCGTCATCCACACTAAGTGAGCCGCGCCGGCCGACCAGGGTGCCGTCATCGACCACGGTGACGCCCGGCGCGGCCACGCGCTGACCGAGCTTGCCGGCGAAGGCCGAGCTGCCTTTGCGGTTGAAGTCGCCTTCCAGCCCGTGGCCGACTGCCTCGTGCAGCAGCACGCCGGGCCAGCCCGGTCCCAGCACCACCGGCATGCTGCCGGCCGGAGCGTCGACCGCGTCCAGATTGACCAGCGCCTGGCGCACCGCCTCATCAGCGAAGGCCAGCGCACGGCCGTTCTCCAGCAGTTCGCCGTAACCGTAGCGTCCGCCGCCGCCGGCGTGGCCCTGCTCGCGCCGACCGTTGGCTTCGACGATCACCTGCACGCCCAGGCGCACCAGCGGGCGCACGTCGGCGGCCAAGGTGCCGTCGGAGGCGGCGATCAGCACGGTGTCGATCGAGGCGGCCAGGCTGACCATGACCTGCTTGACGCGCGGATCGCGCGCGCGCGCGTAGGCGTCGACCTGGCGCAGCAAGGCGATTTTTTCCGGATTGGGCAGGCTTTCGACCGGATCGATCGCCGGATAGAGCTGGCGCGCGCCATTGAGCGCCAGCGGCTTGCCGGCGCCGTTGCCGTCGCTGGCGATCGCCCGCGCCGCCTTGGACGCCTGCAAAAGCTGCGGCAACACGATCTCGTCGGAGTAGGCAAAGCCGGTCTTTTCTCCGGACATCGCGCGTACGCCGACGCCTTGCTCGATCGAGTGGCTGCCGTCCTTGACGATGCCCTCTTCCAGATGCCACGACTCGCTGCGCGAATGCTGGAAATACAGGTCAGCGGCGTCGATCGACGGCCCCATCAGCTGCGCGAACACGCGCTCCAGATCGTTGGTGGCAATGCCACCGGGCGCCAGCAGCCGGCGTTCGGCCTGTTCGATCAGCGAGTTCATCATCAGTTTCTGCCATGGGTCCGGTCGGACCCTTCAAAATGTGGGCGAATCGTCGGGCTTAAAGGCTACCGCTGCGGACCATCTACTGCGACACAGCGGCGGCCGATGTGGCCGGGGCCGGCAGCAGGGGCGGTTTGACCGGCGCCGGCACCGGTACCGAACGCCGCTCCAGCAAGGTCATCTTGGGCTTGTCCCACGGCCCGGTGATCCGATAACGCAGGCTGGCGACGCGGTTGATGCCATGCCCCAGCAGCCCCTGCATGGCCAGCCCCGCCGCCGCGCCGATCGGACCACCGACCACTGCGCCGACCACCGGCAAGCTGTTGCCGACGTGCGGAATGGCGAGCATTTCGAGGTCGTAATCCTTGCTGCGCAGGCCGGTGCGGCCGGTGATGGTGATCGCCGCCGCCGGGCTGCGAATCTTGAGGTTATCGGTGTTGGCGTTGCCATCGAAGAAATTGAAGTCCCCGGTGATCGCATCGAAGGCCAGCCCCTTGCCGAATACATCGCCAAAATCGAAGGTCAACCGGCGCGGCAACTCGGCCAGCGACGCGAGTCCAAAAAGTCGCCCTACGCCGGGCAGCGGCGCTTCGGGGATACGCCCATCGGTGACGTTCACACTAAGCCGGCCGTCCAGCGTCGCCAATGACAGCGCCGAGGGCGCGCCAGGCCAGCTCGCGTCCAGCTCGGCCTGGGTCTTGCCGCCGCTGAATACGTTGTCGTAGCCAAACGCGCCCAGCATGTCGCCCAGGTCCTGCGCGGTGAAACTGATCTTCAAGTGGGTCTGGTTGTCCTCGGCGCTGCCGTTCCAGTCGCCGCTGGCATTGACCTGCACGCTCTTGGATAGCGCACGCAACTGATCGATGTGCATGCCTTGCGCCGTCGGCCAGGTCTCCAGTCGCGCCTCCCCCAGCTTGGCGTCGCCCAGGCGCAGGTCGCTGATCGACAGGTGCAGCGGCGGCAGCACCGCCGGAGCGATCCCGGACATCGCAATGGATGGCGAGGCGACCTCGCCGGCCGCGGCCACCGTCGCCGCAACGCTCACCGCTCGGGCCGGAACGGAACCACCCGACGCCGCGGCCAGCGGGAGCGACGCCGCTTTAGCCGCCACGGGTGGCTCGGATGCACTGGCGCGTGGCGGCGGGTCAGTTGGCCAATGCAAGCGTTGCAGTTGAGCGGTAATCCCGCGTTGGCGCAGATCGACCGACGGCACCCGGATGGTGCCGGCCATGTCGGCGCTACCGACCACAAAATTCATCGACTGCGCCTGGGGGGCCGCCTGAATCTGCATATCGCTAAAGGCGTGCCCGAACACCAGCGTCTGACCGGCGGTGACGTCCAGGCTTTCCAGGCCTGGGCCGGCATCGCCGCCACTGCCGCCGCCGGCATATTGCACCCAACCGGTAGCGTCCAATCGCGGGGTGCGGCCGAGTACGCGCAGCCCTTGCGCCGGGACGCTTTCGGGCATCTGGCTGCCGAGTAATATCGTCGCCGCCAGCGGTCGATTGGCGACACCGGGCAGGCGAAAACGTCCGCGCAGGCTATCGCCCAAGGCCAACTGCATGTCGGCACGGCCCAAAGGCAGCGGCACATTGACCTGCAATGGCAACCGTGTGGCAGCCGGTTTGTCCAGTGGCGCAGGCAATTTGAGTGCCATGCCGCTCAGCGACGAAGCGATGCTGAGCGTTTGCGTTACTGCGGTGGCGCCATCGGGATGAGCGATGTCGAAGCCGATGGTGAAATCGGCACGACCGTCGGCCAGCGAATTAAGCCAGGCCAGTTGCGGATAGCCCTCGGTGAGCTGCGAAACCGCATAGCGCCCGCTCAACTGTGCCGACAGCACCGTGTTGGGCTCACTCGTGGCGCCGGCCACGGCCAGCGCGAGACTGGCCGGCACACCGCGAAAACCGCCCACCAGGGGACCGGCGCTCATGCCCTTGGCATCGAAATGCAGTGGTCCGTCAAGTTTGTCCAGCAGCACGCCGTAATCGGGGACGTTCAAAGTGGCGTCATGCAAGTGGCCGTTGCCTTCCAAACTGAGGCGATCGATCGACTTGACCGGTAGCAGCAGATGAAAATCGAAGTCGAGCTTTCCACCAAGACTGAGCTTGGACAGCGCATCCGTCTGGCTGCGACCGATCGGACTGGCGCGCACGAACTCCATCGCGCTGGCCGCGCTGCTGTTGCCTTGGACATTGATGTCCAGCGTGGTATCGGCGAAATCCGGGATACTCGCCACCGCGCGGCTGAGGTGATTGCCCAGGGCCTGGCCCGCGCTGGCCTCCACCTGCATGCCGTTGTCGGTGAAGCGGGCCACCGCGTCGATACCCTCGGCGCGCGGCCAGCCTACGCCGTAATCCAACGTGGTATCGCTGATTTGCGCCTGCGCCTCGAAGCGCCCTTCGTGCTTGCGGAAGGGCCAATCGGCCAGACTGCCGCGTACCAGCGCGTCGCCCTGCACGACGTTACCGTCAACCAAGGCGCGATCAAGCCAGGCGATCGCCGCGGGCGACATCGAAGTGATCGGCCAGAACAGCTTGGCGGCAGTCACTTGGGCATGATCGACGTGCGCGTAAATATTCAAAAATGGCGAGCCACCCGCATGCGGCAGTTGCACCTCACCGCGGACGCCACCGGCGAAGCCCTCGCCCTCGAAATCCAGCGCATCCAGGCCAATGTGCCAGGCTTCGTCGGTTGACCACGCAGCCAGCTCGCCGGCCAGATTGGCCATCACGAACGGCTTGCGAAAGACTTTCGGCACGCGCACCACGGTCGTTTGCGGCGGCAGCGACAGCGCCAACGCGGAGGCATCGCCACGCAGCTCGCCGCTAAGCCGATCGATACCCGGCATGCCTTCGACTGGATCGATACCCAGCCCATTGAACGTCATATCGACCGACGTCAGCCCGACCGCGCGACTCCAGTTCAGCTGCGCTGCGTTCACCACGCCTCGTGGACGGCCCTGCCCCAGCCAACGCGATACGCCGGGAGGAAGTTGCGGATCGAGCGCCAACCAAGGCGCCAGCGGCGCGAGCGCCAGTTTGCGCGCAGCGACCTCCACCCGCATTTGCGCCGTGTCCGGTGAGTGCAGATTGGCAACCAGCGCGCTGCCGTCATCGCCAGCCCAACGCAGTCGATAACCCGGCGCGAACGTGTTTAGCTCGACGATACCCTTCAGCGCGGGCACCTGCGCTACCCCACCGGCAGGACTGGCGATTTGCAACTCACGCAGATCGAAACGGGCCAACTCGCGCACTACC
This sequence comes from Dyella sp., assembly GCA_040508515.1. Taxonomy (GTDB): domain Bacteria; phylum Pseudomonadota; class Gammaproteobacteria; order Xanthomonadales; family Rhodanobacteraceae; genus JBEVMS01. Next base: position 9,934 of record JBEVMS010000303.1, read on the forward strand.
TTGCCGCGGCGCCAATCCAGCCAACTGGCAAAATCGCCCTGGCCGCGCCGGACGGCATAACCGCCGCCCAGATCGACCCCAGCCAACAGCCCCGGCAAGTCCATCTGACTACCGGCGAGCCACAAGCGCCCTTGGCTACCGTCGATCCGAAACGTGCCCGCACCGCGCAAGGTGCCGGCCGCTCCGGGACGTTGCAAGATGCCACCCACGCGCATCCGGTCGCCTTGCAGGCTGACCTGCAAGCGAGGCGCCAGCAGCAGATAAAGGTGTTGATTGCCACCATCGACAATCGCCAGACTGAGGTTGTCCAAGGTCAGCCCGATCGACAAACGCGAGGGCATCGCCTGATCGCCGCCCATCGCGGCAAATCCATTCACGTGCCAGGTGCCATCGGCATCGCGCAGCAGATCCAGCCGCAAGCCGCTGGCCGAGAGGTTGAGCAGATGCCGCGAGGACGACGCCCATGCGCCCAAATCCAGCCACAACTGCGCCTGCGGAATGCGTAACACCTCGCCGCCCGCGTCGGCGGCGGGTTGGATCGTCAGTTGATGCAGAACGAACGACGGCCCGGACATGCGCCACCGGCTGTCCAACCCGCTGAAGCTCACCTGGCGCTGCAGCCGCTCACTGAGCTGCGCCTGCACCCATTGCGGATGCCGCGCCAGTAAGGGCAACAGCAGTTGCAGCAGCGCCAGCGACACCGCCAGCACGATCACCCCGATCGCCGCCAGACCCAGCAGCCAGCGCCCCAGTCGTGCCAAGCGCCGACGCCAGCGCATCGTGTTCACCCGGTCGATCCGGCAGCAATCCGCCGAGCATTCCATTGATTCTCATGCGGCACGCCTTGGCCCGCCGCCAGCGCTAGCCGCCTGCGTGAGCAAATGCACCCTCGCCAACCTGCCGCCGTCGCGTGTCCGGTCAGGTCAAAGCAATACGACATCGAACTGTTCCTGCGAATAATGCTCTTCCGCCTGGAATCGTATGCTTTTGGAGATGAACTCTTCCAATTCAGCGACGGCCGCGGATTCTTCTTCCAGAATGCGGTTGACCACCTTGGCGCTGGCCATCACCAGCAGCTTTTCGGCGTTGAACTGACGCACCGCCCGGGTGATCTCGCGGAAAATCTCGTAGGTGACGGTCTCGGCGGTTTTCAACGCACCGCGACCTGCGCAGCACGGGCACGGCTCGCACAACTGGCGTTCCAGGCTTTCTGTGGTGCGCTTACGGGTCATCTCGACCAGGCCCAGCGAGGACATCGGGTAAACCGTGGTCTTGGCGTGGTCGCGCGACAAGCCTTTTTCCAGCATGCGCAGCACCTGGCGCTTGTGCTCCTCGTCGATCATGTCGATGAAGTCGATGATGATGATGCCGCCCAGGTTGCGCAGGCGCAGTTGACGCGAGGCCGCTTGCGCCGCCTCCAGATTGGTGCGGTAGACGGTTTCCTCCAGGTTGCGCGAGCCGAGGTAACCGCCGGTGTTGACGTCGATGGTGGTCATGGCTTCGGTCTGGTCGACCACCAGGTAGCCGCCGGATTTCAGTGGCACTTCCTTTTTCAAGGCGCGCTGCATTTCGTCTTCGGCGCCGTAGAGGTCGAAGATCGGCCGTTCGCCGTCGTAGTGCTCGACCCGGTCGTTCAACACCGGCATGAACTTGTTGACGAACTTGACCACCTTTTCGTAGGTCTCGTGCGAGTCCACGCGCACTTTTTCGATGCCGTCATGCAGCATGTCGCGCAGGCTGCGCAGCGGCAGCGAAAGCTCCTCATAAACGCGCTCGCCGACCTTGGCCTTGGCGATGTTTTCCTGCACCACCCGCCAGACTTTGCCCAGGTAGGTGACGTCGAAGGCCAGCGATTCGGGCGACTGCCCCTCGGCGTTGGTGCGCACGATGTAGCCGAGCGGGTTGTCGCCGATCAGCGGCGTCAATACCTCTTTCAGCCGCTGGCGCTCCGATTCCTCGTCGATGCGGGTGGATACCCCCAGCGTGCGCGCATGTGGCAACAGCACCAGATAGCGCGAAGGAATCGACAGATGGGTGGATAGGCGCGCGCCCTTGGAGCCGATCGGGTCCTTGACCACCTGCACAACGATCTCCTGCCCCTCGTGCACCAGCTCGTTGATCGACGGGGTGGGCCCGTGCGCATGCCCATTGCCGTGGGGTGCCACCTCGCCCTCGACTGCCGCCAGCACCGGACGCACGATGTCCGAGGCATGCAGAAACGCCGCGCGCTCCAGGCCGATTTCGACGAACACCGCCTGCATGCCGGGCATTACGCGCTGCACGCGCCCCTTGTAGACATTGCCGACGTAGCCCCGTTTGGAAGCGCGCTCGACGTGCACTTCCTGCAACATGCCATTTTCGACCACCCCGACACGGGTTTCGCGCGGTGTCACATTGATCAGGATCTCTTCGCTCACCGGCTACTCCCTTAGGCAGACGATCTTTATAGCGGGTGCGTGAGTACACTGTCGATGCGTTAGACATCGCTGGTTAAGTCCGGGCACTTTTCTGGCGCCGCCGCGGTCGTATCCGGGGTTTCTCATAACGTCTCACGGTTAGGATAGGCGTGTCATGAAGCTGTTGCTGGTTGAAGATTCCGAGCGCCTGCGCGCTACCGTGCAACACGGCCTGCAAAGTGCCGGCTTTACCGTCGATGCGGCCAGGGACGGCGTCGAAGCCAGCGGTTTCCTCGCCAGCTACGACTACGACCTGGTGGTGCTGGACCTGATGCTGCCGCGACTGGACGGCATCGGCGTGCTGCGCGCGCTGCCCGGCGGCGACCGCCAGCCGCGCGTGCTGGTGCTGTCCGCGCGCGATCAGGTCAGCGACCGCATCGATGCGCTCAACGCCGGCGCCGATGACTACCTGGTCAAGCCGTTTTCATTTGACGAACTGGTCGCGCGGCTGCATGCCCTGGCACGGCGGCCGTTGCAAGCACAACCGACCGTGCTCCATCACGGCGCGCTGACGCTGGACCCGCGCGCGCATTTGGTGAGTGTGGAGGGCCGGCCGTTGGCGCTGACCCCGCGGGAATTTGCCGTACTGAGTTTGCTGCTGCGCCAGCGCGGCCGCGCCTTCAGTCGCGGCGAAATCCTTGAACGTACTGCCGGCAGCGATAGTGAAGTCTCTGATCGCAGCGTCGAAGTGCTGGTGTTTGGGCTTCGACGCAAGCTCGATGCGGCCGGCTTTGAAGGCTTGATCGAAACACGGCGCGGGGCAGGCTACCTGATTCCATGAATCTTCCGACCCTTTCGGCGCGGATCACCTTGCTGCTGCTGGTGACCAGCCTGGCGATCCTGGGTGCCGGCTCGCTGATTATGGATTGGCGCATCGACAACCAGATGGAGCAGCGCTACGAACAGGGCCTGCTGGCCCAGGCCCAGGCGCTGGTATCGCCGATCGTGATCGAACCTGATCACCTGGAGCCGGAAAGTTCGGCCTGGCTGTCCGCCGACATGCTGGGTTTGGGTAGCCAAGCGTATTACGACATCCGCTGCGGCGACCTGGGTATCGCCATCAGCAGACCCTCGCCGCCGGCGCGTCCGCCGGATTGGCCCGGTTCGCGCAGCAAAACACCCCGCTTCGGTCAGTTCGGTGGTGGCTGGAACCACCAATTAGGTTGGGTGATCCTAGACTTCGACGCGCCGCTGGGCGAGGGCTGGGGCGCCACGGAGGAACAACGGCAGCGCGCCTGGCGCAGCACCCCGAACCGACTGATTTCGCGCGATTGCAGCATTCTTCTGGTGCAAAGCCGCCATCAGCTCAATCAGACCATGGTGTCGATCGACTGGATCTTACTGCTGGGCCCCACGCTAGCCTTGTTGATCGCATTTGTCGCGGCGCCGCCGATCGTGCGCCATGGCTTGCGCCCGCTGCATGCGTTGGGCGAACGCATGGGCAATATCGGACCCAACGCCCCAGGCCAACGCCTGCCGCCCAGCGGCATCCGCGAACTGGGGCCGCTGGTGGAGCGCTTCAATGGCGTGCTGGCGCGCATGGACGAAGGGTTGGCACGCGAACGCCAGTTCGCCAGTGGACTCGCGCACGAAACTCGCACTCGCCTGGCCGAGCTGCGCGCGCTGACCGAGGTCGAGCGGCGCTATCCCAGCGGCCGTAGCATGACCGACATCCTGACCGAAATTGGCACCATCGGCGGCGAGCTCGAAGCCACAGTCAGCGCCCTTTTGCTGTTGACCCGCTTGGAGTCGGGGCTGCAGCCACCCCAGCCGCAGGCCTTGCAACTGGCGCCGTGGCTCGAACGGATTAGCCAGCATCCACGCGCCTTGGCCGCCGCACGCGGCGTGCAACTGCAATGGCTGGTCAATCCGGCGCAGCAGTTGTTCATCGATCCGGCGCTGTTCGAGGTGGTGTTAGGCAACTTGCTGGGCAACGCCTGCGCCTATGCGCCACCGGGCGACACCGTGCTGCTGCGCATTGATGCGCATGGGGTGAGCATCGACAATGCCGCCCCCGCACTCGATCCGGCCGATTTGGCCAAGCTAGGTCAGCGTTTCTGGCGTAAGCAGCAACCCGATCCTGGCCACGCCGGCTTAGGTCTAGCGTTGGCGCAGGCGGCGGCCAGTGCACTGCGCTGGCGGATCGAATTTCGCCTGATCGAGCAGCGTCTGTATGCCCAACTTGAGCCCATGCCAGCCACGCTTGGCTGAGTAAATCGAGCGTCCACCGCCGTGGGTGCGGCGGTTGTGCGCATGAAATGGGATAACACCCATGCCGT
>JBEVMS010000146.1:0-7710 GCA_040508515.1 Dyella sp.
TTGCCGCTGGATCGCGAATCGATCGTTGAGGCCGAGCAGTTCATGCGCTGGCTGGCCGACGACAACTTTACCTTCCTGGGCTACCGCGAGTACGTGGTGGCCGAAAGCGACGGCGAGCAGGTGCTGCGTGCCAGCAGCGAGAGTGGCCTAGGTATCTTGCACAAGCGCGAGCGCTCGCTGGCACCGCGTTCGCTGCGCAGCCTGATCGCCACCGAATTGCCACAGTCCGGTTCGACCGACGCGATCATCCTGACCAAGACCAATGCGCGCTCGCAGGTACACCGCGCCGGGCACATGGACTACATCGGTGTGCTCAAGTTCGACGCCGCCGGCAAGCCGGTGGCCGAGCAGCGATTCCTGGGCCTGTTCTCCACCAACGCCTATATGGCGCGCCCGCAGGACGTGCCGCTGGTACGTCAGAAGGTCGAAGCGGCGCTGGCGCGCTCGGAGCTCAAGCGTGATTCGTACTCGGGCAAGTCGCTGCGGCATATCCTGGAAAGCCTGCCGCGCGACGAGCTGTTTCAGAGCAGCGAAGATGAGCTCTACAGCACCGCCATTGGCATTCTGGAGTTGCGCCAACGTGCGCGCACGCGATTGTTCGTAAGGCGCGATCGTTACGGCCGCTTCTTCTCTTGCCTGGTATTCGTGCCGCGGGACCGTTTCAGCACCGGCGTGCGCGAGCGCATCGAGGTGTTGCTGCGCGACGCGCTGCAGGGCGATGAGGTCGATTCGGCCGTGCTGATGGGCGAAGCCGCGCTTGCGCGCTTGCACGTGGTGGTGCGGCCCAAGGTTGGCGTGCATCCCGATTACGACCTGGCGACCCTGGAGCAGGGCATCACCACTATCGTGCGTAACTGGCACGACGATGTACGCGACGCGCTGGTACGCCGGTTGGGCGAGCACGAGGGCGTGGTGTTGACCCATCGCTTCGTCAAGGCGCTGCCGGCCGGTTATGTCGAGGACGTCAGCCCCGATGTCGCCGCCGAGGATGTGCACCAGCTGGCGCTCCTCAAGGGTGAGGATGCGGTGCGGATGTCGTTCTACCATCCGTTGCAGCGTCCGCAGACGCTGCGCTTCAAGGTCTATCGGGCCGGTGGCGACATCGCGCTGTCCGAAGTCTTGCCGCAGTTGGAGAACCTGGGCTTGCGCGTGCTCACCGAGTACGTCTACGACGTGCGCTTGAGCGATAGCACGTTGCACATCCAGGATTTCGAAGTGCAACCAGTGGGTGATTTGGCCTTCACGGTGGAGCAGGTCGGCTCGCTGTTCGAAGATGCCTTCGAGCAGATCTGGCGCGGCCATGCCGAGAGCGACGGCTTCAACCGATTGATTCTCGGCGCCAAGCTCAGTTGGCGTCAGGTGGCGATGCTGCGCGGCTACTGCAAGTACTTGTTGCAGGCCGGCGTGGCGTTCTCGCAGAGCTATATGGAAGACGCGCTCAACCGCTATCCGGCGATCGCCGGCTTGCTGGTGGAGCTGTTCCTGGCTCGCTTCGATCCCCGTCGCGAAGCACTCGGGGCGGAAGAACTCAAAGCCGCGGGTGCCACCTTGGCCGGCGAGATGCAGGCATTGATTCCACAGCGCGTTCAGCAGGCGCAGCCGCAGTTGGTGCAGACCCTGGTCGATGCGCTGTCGCTGCCGCGCGGCGAGCAGATCGCAGCGGTGGAGCGTGCCATCGGCGTGCTGCTGGAAGACGTCGCCAGCCTGGATGAAGACCGCATTCTGCGCAGCTTCAAGGCGGTGATTCGGGCCACGTTGCGCACCAGCTTTTTCCAGCAGTGGGAGGGGCAGTTCCGCCCCTACATCAGCTACAAATTCGATTCGCACCTGGTACCGGAGCTGCCCAAGCCGGTGCCGTATCGCGAAATCTTCGTCTGCGCGCCGCGCGTGGAAGGCATTCACATGCGCTTCGGGCCGGTCGCGCGCGGCGGCTTGCGCTGGTCCGACCGCCGCGAGGATTTCCGCACCGAAGTGCTTGGCCTGGTCAAGGCGCAGATGGTCAAGAACACGGTGATCGTGCCGGTCGGCTCCAAGGGCGGATTTTTCGTCAAGCGCGCGCCGGTGGGCGGCGATCGCGACGCCCAACTGGCCGAGGGTATCGCCTGCTACCGCATGTTCATCGCCGGCTTGCTGGACATCACCGACAACCTGGTCGAGGGCGCGGTGGTGGCGCCGCATGAGGTGGTGCGGCACGATCAGGACGATCCCTACCTGGTGGTCGCCGCCGACAAGGGCACTGCAACCTTCTCGGACATCGCCAATGCGATCTCCATCGAGCACGGTTTCTGGCTGGGCGACGCGTTCGCCTCCGGCGGCTCCAACGGTTACGACCACAAGGGCATGGGCATTACCGCCAAGGGCGCGTGGGAATCGGTCAAGCGCCACTTCCGGGCGCAGTCGCGCGATATCCAGACGCAGGATTTCAGCGTAGTCGGCGTCGGTGACATGTCTGGCGACGTGTTCGGCAACGGCATGCTGCTGTCGCGGCATATCCGCCTGCTGGCCGCGTTCGATCATCGGCATATTTTCCTGGACCCCAATCCGGATACCGCCGCCTCCTTCGTCGAGCGCACGCGTCTGTTCAAGCTGCCGCGTTCGAGCTGGGACGATTACGACAAGTCGCTGATCTCAACCGGCGGTGGTGTGTACCCGCGCAATGCCAAGGCCATAGCCATCTCGACCGAGGTGCGCGTGGCGCTGGGGTTGCGTCCCGACGTTACCCAGCTTTCGCCCAACGAATTGCTCAGCGCGATCCTCAAGGCACCGGTGGATCTGCTCTGGAATGGCGGCATTGGCACCTACGTCAAGGCCGCCAGCGAAACGCATGCCGAGGTCGGCGACCGCGCCAATAACGCGCTGCGTGTCAACGGCAGTGAGTTGCGCTGCAAGGTGGTGGGCGAGGGCGGCAATCTGGGCATGACCCAGAAGGGCCGCATCGAGGCGTCCCAGCTCGGCGTGTTGCTCAACACGGACTTCATCGACAACTCCGCCGGCGTGGATACCTCCGATCACGAGGTCAATATCAAGATTCTGCTCGACGACGCCGTGCAACGTGGCGAGTTGAACTCCGAGCAACGCAACGCCCAGTTGGCCGCGATGACCGACGAGGTCGGCCAGTTGGTGTTGTGGGACAACTATCGGCAGAACGTGGCGATCACCGTGATGGAGCACCAGTCGGTCAAGCGGCTGGGGTCGATGGCGCATTTCATGCGCATTTTGGAGGGCGAGGGCTTGCTCGATCGCCAGGTGGAGAACCTGCCCAGCGAGGCGGAACTGGTCGAGCGCAAATCGCGCGGGCTGGGGCTGACTCGGCCGGAGCTGTCGGTGCTGCTGTCCTACGACAAGATTCGTCTGTTCCAGCAATTGCTCGACTCGGACGTGCCGGAAGATCCTTACCTGTCACGCGAGCTGGTGCGCTATTTTCCCAAGGCCTTGCACGAGCCTTACGCCGAGCATATGCAGCGGCATCGGTTGAAGCGCGAGATCATCGCCACCGCGGTAACCAACTCGACCATCAACCGGATGGGCGCCACCTTCATGATGCGCATGCAGGAGGACACCGGGCAGGGACCGGCGGCGATCGCCAAGGCCTACACCGCGGCGCGCGAAATCCTTGATGCCCGCGAGCTGTGGGGGCAGATCGAAGCGCTGGACGGCCAAGTGGCCGAGGCGACCCAGATTGACGCGATCCTGCAAATCTGGTCGCAGTTGCGTCATATGACGCGCTGGCTGCTCAACCGCCCGGCCGGGACGCTGGATATCGCCGCCAACGTGGAGCGCTATCAGGCCGGTGTGTCCTCGCTGCGCCAGCAACTGCCGCAAGTGCTAACGCCAACTGGGCAAGGCGACTTCGCCGCCAGCCAGGAAAAATGGGATGGCTTGGGCTTTCCCGCCGACTTGGCGCTTCGCCTGGCGCGCATGCCGGTGCTGCGCGCGGTGCTGGACATGGTTGAGGTGGCACGGGCCAGCGAGCAACCCATCGGCCAGGTGGCGCGGGTGTTCTACGAGTTGGGGGAGAAACTCGATCTGGAGTGGTTGCGCGGACAGATCGAAGCGCTGCCGGTGGAAGGGCACTGGCATGCACAGGCGCGTGGCTCGCTGTTGGATGAATTGAACATCCAGCACAGTCAGCTTGCCCTACAGGTACTGGTCGGCAGCCCGGGCAAGGATGGCAGCGCGGCGGTGTCCGCGTGGCTTGAGCGCGACGATGCCACGCTCAAGCACACCCGCGCGATGCTGGCGGAAATCCTGACGCAGAACGCCGACTACCCGATTGCCTCGGTGGCGATCCGACGGCTGGCACGGTTGGCCGCGACCAACTGAAGTTCAGCGGGAGCGCCGTCGCAACGACGGCGTTCCCCACGGTTGCGGTAGCAACCTCGTTGTCAGTTGACGGTAGGCTTGCGCTACCATCGCCCGATGTCATTACGCATAGCTTTTGCGGCCAGCGAAACGCCGCGCGCCCAAGCCGCCCGTGCCGCCCTGCAAGCCCGCTACGGTACCTTCGACGCCAGCGAGGCGCAGGTCGTGGTCGCGCTTGGCGGTGACGGTTTCATGCTGCGCGCGCTGCATGCCTTTAATGCGCTGGACGTACCGGTGTACGGCATGAAACTGGGCCGGGTGGGGTTTCTGATGAACCAGTACCTGGACGACGACCTGCCCGCACGCATCGACCGCGCGCAACCGGCGATCTTGCATCCGTTGACCATGACGGCGCTGGACGCCCACGGCATCGAACACACGCGCCTGGCCTTCAACGAGGTTTCGCTGCTGCGTCAGACCAATCAGGCGGCGCATATCGAGGTCAAGCTCAATGGCGCGGTGAAGCTCGATAACCTGGTTTGCGACGGCGTGCTGGTGGCCACCCCCGCCGGTTCCACCGCCTACAATTTGTCCGCCTACGGACCGATCCTGCCGCTGGACGCCAACGTGCTGGCTTTGACGCCGATCAGCCCGTTCCGGCCGCGGCGCTGGCGCGGCGCGATCCTGCCGCATCGCACCGTGGTGAGCCTGCACGTACTCGACCCGGACAAGCGCCCGATCAGCGCTACCGCCGATTTTCATGAGGTGCGCGACATCCGTCAGGTGACCATCGAGCAGTGCGTCGAACGCAGCGTGCATTTGCTGTTCGATCCCGAGCACAACTTGGAACAGCGCATCCTGGACGAGCAATTCGCCGCCAGTTGAGCGTGCGGCGGCCGTTGTGGTGCGGCGGGGAGAACGCCTTGGGACCGTGGTAGATTCATTGACACCTCGCCGCCTTCGCTGACTCCGATGCTGTTACCCGAATCCGCCGACGCCCACGATCCCGCCGCCGCGCGCGACAACCGCCTGGTGGTGGCGATTTCCTCGCGCGCGCTGTTCGACTTGGGCTCCAGCCACGAACTGTTCGAACGCGACGGCTTGGATGCTTATCGCGCTTTTCAGATCGCGCATGAAGACGAGATCCTCAAGCCAGGTGTGGCGTTCCCGCTAGTGCAGAAACTGCTGGGGCTCAACAAGCTTGGCGGCGACGTGCCGCCGGTGGAAGTGATCCTGCTGTCGCGCAACTCCGGCGACACCGGCTTGCGCATCTTCAACGCGATCCAGCATTACGGCCTCTCGATCAGCCGCGCCGCCTTCACCAGCGGCGCGCCGACTTCTGACTACATCGCGCCGTTCAAGGCCGATCTGTTTCTCTCGGCCAATGCCGAAGACGTCGGCCGCGCGTTGGCCGCGGGTGTGGCCGCCGCCACTATCTTGCCCAGCACCGCGCCGCCGCGGGCGAGCGAACAATTGCGTATCGCCTTCGACGGCGATGCGGTGATCTTCGGCGACGAAGGCGAGCGCGTCTCGCGCGAAGAAGGGCTGCAAGCTTTTCATCGTAATGAAAGCGAACGCGCCGCCGAGCCGCTGTCGGTAGGCCCGTTCCAAGGATTTTTGACCGCGCTGCATCGCCTGCAATCGGCTTTCCCGGCGGAGAATTCCCCCATTCGCACTGCGTTGGTCACCGCGCGTTCTGCACCGGCGCACAAGCGGGTGATCCTGACGCTACGCCGCTGGGGGGTGCGTATCGACGAGGCGCTGTTCCTGGGCGGGCGCGACAAGGGACCGTTTCTGGACGCGTTCGGGGCTGACATTTTCTTCGACGATTCACCCGCCAACGTGGAGTCGGCGCGCAAGCATGTGGCGACCGGCCATGTGCCGCATGGGGTCAGCAACAGCTGACCCAGCGCCGGAGAATCGCCAGGATGTTTTCACGGCGCGCCTGGATGGCGGCGCGCCGTCTGCCGATGCCTGGTGGTTATCAGGCGCGGCAGTCATCGCTACCCCATGGCATTGCGCGTGGGAGATGCCATGCACGGATCATCGACGGCGACGTGCGTGGCTAGCGGCCCGATGGCCACTCGCTTCACAACGTCGATGTGACATGTCATGGAGCTTTTGACTTGCCAGCGCCCCCGGTCGATGCGGATGATAGGCATATGACTGCCGCCGACCATGCTCCCTTGCACGCCGCCCTGCTGATGCGGCGCGGCGATGATATAAAAGTCGGCACCGAGCGCATCGCGCTGTTGGCGGCGGTTGGTGAGCTGGGCTCGATTTCAGCCGCCGCCAAGGCTGCCGGGATCAGTTACAAATCGGCCTGGGACGCGATCCAGGCGCTCAATAATCTGTTTGCGCTGCCGCTGGTGCAGGCGCGTCCCGGTGGTCGTCAGGGCGGCACCGCGCAGGTGACCGAGCAAGGTCAGGCGGTGATTCGCGCCTTCCGCTTGCTGGAGAGCGAGCTGGGTCAGGCACTGGGTCTGTTCGAGCGGCGACTGGCAAACGATTCGCCCAGCGCACTGCACCAACTGCTATGGGGCTTCAGTATGAAAAGTAGTGCACGCAATGCGCTGCGCGGCACGGTCGCGCGTATCCATGCCGATACGGTCAATGCCGAAGTGGTGCTGCAGATTTCGGAGCAGGTGCAGATCGCCGCCGTGATCAGCCGGCACAGCCTGGATGCGCTGGAACTCGATGTCGGCAGCAACGCGGTGGCGCTGATCAAGGCCAGCTTCGTGATCCTGGCCGCCGCCGATGAGGCCACGCGCACTTCGGCGCGCAACCAGCTTGCCGGCGTGGTGATCGAGCGCATCGACAGCGAGGTCAACAGCGAGATCACCCTGGAGCTGGACGCCGGAAAGACGCTCACCGCAACGCTCACCCACGCCAGTGCCGACGCGCTCAAGCTCACCGTCGGTGCGCGCGCCTTGGCGCTGATCAAGGCATCGCATGTGATCCTGGTGGTGGAGTAATTCCACCGGTTGGATCGATGGTTCATGGCGAGGGTGGCCGTCTTAAGCGTCGCGTCGCCAGGCCGGGCGCATTCGCCGACGCATGGCATACCGGGCCTTGTTGATGGCGCGGCGTGGCGGTTTATGCCAAGCATTGTTCGTGACGCGCGGCGAGCGACGAGGGTTGTCGATACCATCGGTTGATGGGTGGCGGGTCGCCAGACAGCGTGCAACCGCTTACCGCTTACCGCGCTAGGCGAAGCGGTAAGCGGCCAAGCAGGTAGGACACGCCGGCGCAGCCAACGAACGCCAGCAGCCAGTGATTGGACAGCTCAGCCGAGGGCATCGCGGCCAGGATCGCCGGCAGCCAAGCGTCGGCGTAACTACTGACGATCACCATCGCGACGATGCCAAGCAATCCACACAGGCCGATCAGCATGCCCTGTTCCAGCCG
>JBEVMS010000337.1:0-9759 GCA_040508515.1 Dyella sp.
GCGAGGGCCGCATTCTGCGCTGCGAGCATGGTACGCGGGCGATCGTGCGACGCGAGCTGGACGGCAGCCGCCGCGTGTTGGCCGATCACTACCAGGGCCAGCGGCTCAACGCGCCCAACGATCTGGTGGTCGCCAATGACGGCGCGGTGTGGTTCAGCGATCCAACCTACGGCATCCACTCTGACTATGAAGGCGAACGTGCCACGCCGGAGCTTCCCACGCGGGTCTATAGGCTCGGTTTGGACGGCCAATTGCAAGTGATGATCGAGGACATGGTGCAACCCAACGGGTTGTGCTTTTCGCCGGACGGCCGAATTTTGTACGTCGCCGACAGCGGCGGCGACGCCGATCGTTTGCTGCCCGATGGCACGCTTCAGCCGGCCAACGGTAGGAGGCTTGGGCCGCGGCATATCCGTCGCTTCGCGGTGGGCGAACGTGGCGAACTATCCGACGCGGGCGTGCTTGCCGACCTCTCGCCGGGCCTGCCCGACGGCATCCGCTGCGACAGCGCCGGACGCCTCTGGAGCAGTTGTGCCTGGGGCGGCGCGGCGCATAACGGGGTGCGCGTTTATCACCCCGACGGCAACCTGCTGGCCACCTTGCACCTGCCCGAAGTGGTTTCCAACATCGAGTTCGGCGGCGCCAAGCGCAACCGGCTCTTCATCACCGCCAGTCAGTCGCTTTACGCGATCACGGTCAACGCCAGCGGGGCCCGCCTGCCATGAAGCATTCCATCCTTTTTCCCCACGCTGCGCGCGCCAGTTGGATCATGCTGATCCTGACCTGGCTGCTGTGGGCGATGAACGCGATCGACCGCGAAATCATGTTTCGGCTGCAGCCGGCGATCGTCAACACCTACCATCTGTCACCCAGCCAATGGGGTTACATGATGTCGGCTTTTTTTCTCGCCTACGCGCTGCTGGCGCTGCCAGCGGGCATCTACGCCGATCGCCTTGGCCGCGGCTGGCGACGCAAGATCAGCCAGGTCTGGTACATGGTGATTTTCACCATCTCCTCGGCGCTGATCGGCATCGCCGGCCTGAGCGCGCATCTGTGGCAGTTCGTGCTGTGGCGCTTGTTCGGCCTGGGCTCGGCCGGCGGCGCGGAAGTGACCAACGTGGCGCAGTGCGCCGAGTACTGGCCGCGCGAACATCGCGGCTTCGCGCTGGGGCTGCATCACACCGGCTATCCGATCGGCGCGCTGCTGGGTGGCCTGGCTTGCGCCGGTCTGCTGGAAACCTTCGGGCCGGACAAGTGGCGCTATGTGTTTTTGATCATCCCGCTGATCGGCTTCGTGCTGGCCGGTTTGATCTGGACCTATTCCAATGCGACGACCTATGCCGAGGTCAACGCCTTCGCGCGCCGGCACGCGCTGACTGCGCCGGAAGACGAAGCGGAGGCAGCGCCGGCCAGCCTGGCGCAGCAATGGCAGGAGATCCGCGCCGCGCTGGGCAATCGCAATGTGCTGGTGACGGTGGTGTGCGCTGCGTTGATCAACTTCGCGCAGGCGCTGGGGCTGTGGTTTCTGGCCTCCTACACGGTGTTCGTGATGGGCAAGAGCGACGCCGCCGGCGCGGTGGCGGGCGTGGTGCCCTACATCACCGGTTGGCTGGGCCAACTGGTGTGGGGCGCGGTTTCCGATCGTTTGGGCCGGCGCTGGACCTTGGTGATTCTGTCGCTGTGGTACGCGACGGCGACCTTATTGCTGCTCTCGGTCAGTGGGATGACCTCGCTGTGGCTGGTGCTGCTGTTCTGGGGTGGCGCGCTCAACGCGGTGTTCCCGGTTTACTACGCGATGATGGCCGATCACGCGCCCAAGGCCACCGGCTCGGCGATGGGCCTGCTGCTGATGTTGGTGTTCCTGGGCACCGTGCCGGCGACGCCGATCGGCGGTTTGCTGATCGAGCACATGGGCGGCTGGAATCATGCGCAGGGTTATATCCTGGGCTTTGCGGTGGCCACCGGCGCCGGCGTGCTGGCGGCCGCACTGCAGGCGTTGTTCACCCGCGATGCGCGCGTTCCTTCGGCCACCACCGCGACGCTGGACAAGCATGCGCTGGGCTGATCCGATGCGCTGCTGTCATTGCAAGGAACTCTCACCATGCGTCTAGGCCTGGCCGCCAATCGGCTGCATCACGCGCACAAGGACGCCGCGCTGTTTCGCTGGCTACGTGCCAGCGAGGCGGGCATCCGCGAACTGAACCTGGGCCTGCACGCGGTAGGGCGCACCTTCGATGCGATCCGCGAGGCGGGGCTGCTTGCCGATTACGCGCCGCTGCGCCGTTATCCCAACGGCCGCGACGGCGGCCTGATGAAGCTGGTCGCCGAAGTGGTCGGGCTGGGCGAGGGCGAGCGCACGCTGGATGGCGCGATCTACCTGATCGATCCGGTCGATCCCTCCTCGATTTTTCCCGAGGCCATCGCGCTCAAGCGCCAGTGCGTGATCCATCACAAGCCGTTTATTTCCACCGTGGCCTCGGCCGGTGACTGGGTTGAGATGGAGCGCATCCACGCTGGTCTGCCGCCTGCGCCGGTGGCCGATCGCTTCCACGCGCTGGAAACGCAAACCCTGGCGCTGATCGCGCACGATGCGATGAAACCCAACATGGTTGCCTTCGCCGCCGAGCATTTCGACGTGCTGTCGCGGTTTCAGCAGCGCGTCGCCACCGGCACCACCGGCCAGCGCTTGAACGAACTGGCCTGGAGCCGCGGCTGGCCGCAGGATCGGCCCTGGGTGCAGCGCTATCAAAGCGGCCCGCTGGGCGGTGACGCGCAGATCGCCGACCGGGTGCTGGAGCATCGCTGCCAGCGCGCGATCTTTTTCGAAGACCCGCATGTCGCGCGTCAACATGAGGCGGATATTCAATTGCTGGAACGAGCCGTGACCACACTCACCGACGAGGCAGTCTGCCTGACCTCGCCAGCGGTGGCCGCGCGCTGGGCGCAGGCCGCCGCACGACGCGCAAAGGTGCGCGCATGTTGAGTATCGCCACGCCAAGCAGCGCGCTGATCGCGCTGGACTGGGGCACCAGCTCGCTGCGCGCCTACCGTTACGACACCAGCGGCGCGGTGCTCGAAAGCCGGCATAGCGCGCACGGCATCCTGCACTTGCCGCAGCCGGGCGCGGCCGGTTTCACACAGGCGCTGGATGAGCTTTGCGCTGACTGGTTGAGCGCCACGCCGCAGGCGCCGCTGCTGGCCTGCGGCATGGTCGGCAGCGCGCAAGGCTGGCACGAGGTGCCATATGTGGAGTCGCCATTGGCGCCGGCGACGCTGGCCGCGCAGTTGACACGACATACCTTGGACAACGGCCGCGCGCTGTGGATGGTGCCGGGCCTGATTCAGCGTGGCGCGTTGCCCAACGTGATGCGCGGCGAGGAAACCCAGGTGATCGGTGCGCTGGCGCAGAGCGCGCGGCAGGATCTGCTGATCGGTCTGCCCGGCACGCACAGCAAATGGGTGCGCGTGGCGGCGGGTCAGATCGTGCACTTCGATACCTTTATGACAGGCGAACTGTATAGCCTTCTATCCACCCAAAGTATCCTGGCGCGCACGCTGAAGAATGGTGAGCGCTTCGATCGGCAGGCGTTCGAACTGGCGCTGGCGGTAGCGCGTGGCGAAGAAGGCCGCGCCGGCTTGCTATCGACGTTGTTCAGCACTCGCACGCTGGGCCTGACCGGCCAGCTCAGCCCCGGCGCGCAGGCCGACTATTTGTCCGGCCTGCTGATCGGCCACGAGGTGGCGGCGCTGTGCAACCTGCTGGGCGAAGCGGTAGACGCGATGCCGGTGGTGCTGATCGGCGCCGCTACGCTGTGTGAGCGCTACGCCCGTGCGCTGGAAGCGCGCGGCTTCAGCCATGTCGAGGTGGCTCATCACGCCACCGAACGCGGCTTGTGGCAGCTTGCCGTCGAGGCGGGTCTGGTTGCCGCGCCCCCATCCCCTACGCAGGAGAGTTCCGATGTCTGATGGTGTTTCCGCCGCCACGCCGTTGCGCGGCTTGATCGCAATCCTGCGCGGCCTGACCCCGACCGATGCGGTCGCGGTGGGGCAGGCGCTTTACCAGGCCGGGTTCCGGCTGATCGAAGTGCCGCTCAACTCGCCCGATCCATTCGACAGCATCCGACTGCTGCGCGATGCGTTGCCTGCGGATTGTTTGCTCGGCGCCGGCACCGTGCTCGACCCGGCCAAGGTGGCGCAGGTCAAGGCCGCCGGCGGCGACTTGATCGTGATGCCGCACAGCGACGGCGCGGTGATCCGCGCGGCCAAGGCCGCCGGCATGCTGTGCGCGCCGGGTGTGGCCACGCCGACCGAGGCCTTCGCCGCGCTGGCCGCCGGCGCCGATGCGCTCAAGCTGTTTCCGGCCGAGCAGTTGGGACCGTCGGTGCTCAAGGCCTGGCGTGCGGTGCTGCCCAAGGCGGTGCCGTTGCTGCCGGTGGGCGGGATCACCCCGGACAACATGCAGCCGTTTCTGGATGCGGGCGCGGCCGGATTCGGTCTGGGTTCGGCGCTGTACAAACCGGGCCAAGGCGCGGCCGACGTCGGCATCAATGCGCAGGCTTTCCAGTGCGCCTGGCAGGCCTTGACCGCACGTTGATCACACGGCCTTCTTTCCTTCTTTACGTCTAGCGAATATCCCGATGAAGATCACCAAACTCACCACTTACATCGTTCCGCCGCGCTGGTGCTTTCTGAAGATCGAAACCGACGAGGGCATCGTCGGCTGGGGCGAGCCGGTGGTGGAGGGCCGCGCACATACCGTCGCCGCGGCGGTCGATGAGCTTTCTGATTACCTGATCGGCAAAGACCCGCGTCACGTGCAGGATCTGTGGAACGTGATGTACCGCTCCGGCTTCTACCGCGGCGGCCCGATCCTGATGAGCGCGATCGCCGGCGTCGACCAGGCGCTGTGGGACATCAAGGGCAAGGCGCTGGGCGTGCCGGTGCATCAGTTGCTGGGCGGTCCGGTGCGCGATCGCATCCGCGTCTACTCGTGGATCGGTGGCGACCGTCCGGCCGATACCGCCGCGCAGGCCGCCGAGCGCGTGGCTCGCGGCTTCACCGCGATCAAGATGAACGGCACCGAGGAGATGCAGTACATCGATAGCCACGCCAAGGTCGCGCAGGCGATCGCCAACGTGGCGGCGATCCGCGAGGCGGTCGGCGCGGACATCGGCATCGGGGTGGACTTCCACGGCCGCGTGCACAAGCCGATGGCCAAGGTGCTGATGCGTGAACTGGCGCAGTTCAAGCTGATGTTCATCGAAGAGCCGGTGCTGAGCGAATACCTCGAAGTAATCCCCGAGCTGGCCGCGATCGGTGCGGCGCCGATCGCGCTGGGCGAGCGGCTCTATTCACGCTGGGACTTCAAGCGGGTGTTCGCGCACGGCGGCGTGGATATCATCCAGCCCGATCCCTCGCATGCCGGCGGCATCACCGAGACGATCAAGATCGCCGCGATGGCCGAAGCGCACGACGTGGCGGTGGCGCTGCATTGCCCGCTGGGACCGATCGCGCTGGCAGCCAACCTGCAGATCGACGCGGTCTGCCACAACGCCTTCATCCAGGAGCAGAGCCTGGGCATCCACTACAACGCCTCCAACGACTTGATGGATTACGTGCTCAATCCGGAAGCGTTCGCCTATAAGGACGGCTATGTGGCTATTCCACAAGGCCCGGGCCTGGGCATCGAGGTCAACGAGGCCTACGTCAAAGAGCGCGCCGCCGAGGGCCATCGCTGGCGCAATCCGGTCTGGCGCCATGCCGACGGCAGTGTGGCGGAGTGGTGAGCGTCAGCGGCGAGTGCAACCGGTGAGAAGTGAGTGAGCGGTGCGAGGAATCCATGTTGTGACCGCCGAGTACCATCCGTCCGCCATCCTGCATTCTCACTCCTAACCACTCACTCCTGACAGCTACACTCGCCGCATGTGCCTGATCGCGTTCACCTGGAACTGTCATCCGCGCTGGCGTTTGCTGCTGATCGGCAACCGCGATGAATACCATGCGCGTCCCAGCGCGCCGGCCAGCCGCTGGGACGGCGGGTCGCCGATCATCGGCGGGCGCGATCTGGAGGCGGGCGGCACCTGGCTTGGCGTCACCGACGACGGTCGCGTCGCCAGCGTGACCAACCGGCGCGATGCGCGCCTGGTGCAGCACGGACTGTCGCGCGGTCTGTTGCCGGTGGAGTACCTGGCCGGCGCGGCCGATGCGCAAGCGTTCACCCGCTCGCTGCAAACACGCGCCGCGAACTTCCGACCGTTCAACCTGCTGCTGTTCGATCCACGCCAAGCCTATTACCTGGGCAACCAGCCCGGCCCGCGCGCGCAACTGATCACGCCAGGCGTGCATGGCCTGTCCAATGCCGACTTCAACACGCCCTGGCCTAAGACCCGCCAGTTGATGGCGCGCCTGCAAGGTTGGATCGATGAACGCGACGACCGGAACTTCGAGCCCTTGTTCGCCGCTCTGGCCGAGCGCGCCCCAGCCGTCGACAGTGAATTGCCCGACACCGGCATCGGCCTGGAGCTTGAGCGCTGGCTATCGTCGGCCTTTATCGTTGGCAGCGACTACGGCACCCGCGCCAGCACGCTGGTGGCGATCGCGCATGATGGCAGCGGCGTGTTGATCGAACGGCGCTTTGGCCCGGGCGGCGTGGCGCTGGGGGAAAGCGAGTTGGCGTTTGGGGTGTGAACGCGTGCGCCGTAGCTATGAGTTGCAGCAGCGATGCGCGTAACTCACGTGGGGCGTAAGCGTCACTAACAAAACTTAAAGATCATGCGATCTGCTGACCGCACCACTGATGACTTGTCGCGGTGGGTCCATGGCCTTGTGTCCGCCGCTCTGAATCGTAAAACGCATCGCCGATCAGGCATGGTACATCGCCATGACTCCTTCGACGGCAAGGCGTCACTTCAATCGCGCTGCTCACCGTCGACGTAATACCAGCGGCCATCTTCGCGCACGAAGCGGCTGACTTCGTGCATGCGTTGCGCGCTGCCGCCACCAACGCGAAGTCGCGCGATGAACTCGACCACCGCGTTGTCGCCATCGCTCTGGTGACGTTTGACGCTCAGTCCCAGCCAGCGCGGCGGCGGTTGCTGATCGGCCAGTCCCAGCGCGGCCGGCCGCGTGCTGGCATGCCAACTGGCCAGCAGATAGTCCTCACATCCCAACACGTAGGCGCTGTAGCGCGAGCGCATCAAGACTTCGGCGGTGGTCGCGGGGGCGCCTTGATGCAACGGCTGGCAGCAGCGCGCGTAGTCCGGGCCGTGGCCGCAAGGGCAAGGTTGGGGCGAGGTGGTCGCGGGCATGCGGGGCTTCGGCGCAGGAAAGAAGGCTGATGATGGCGCGGGGAGCCAGTCCATGCCAACCGCGACGCCATCTCGGTCATTCCGAGTGATCGTAAACGTCGAAATCGAGCTCGATGCCTCGCTCCCCCAGGGCAAGCAAGTGCGCAGATGACACGGACAGCCCATTGTTTCCCGAATCCATGAACAGCCCAACGAACAGGTCGATTCGACACGTCTCCCTGATCTTGGCCCATGCGCGCATGTCGCTGGTCAGCTTTCCAAGAAGTTCGTCGATCTGTTCGGACAGATCGGGCTCCGTCCGTGCAGCCTGAAGGCTCCATAGACCGGTACGTGCAACGCGTACCGTCCCGGTCGTCTGGCCGACGATTTGCTCGCCCTTGCGCTCAGAAATAGTTGGTTCGCAGCCCAGCAACCTAGAGACATCCTCGGGAACGAGAGAGTCACTGAAGATACGGAGTGCTGCTTGTGAATATCGGAATGGCCCCACGCATGCCCCCCTCGCCAAAGATCTCAAAAAAACATCCGAGATAAGTGCCGACAATGTCCACTCTGGGTCGGAGGCGGACAAGAATGCAACGGCCAACACCCCTCGGCAATCGGTTTCAGACTGTGGTTATTACCGGCGAGTGTTCTGAGCGTGCCGAAATCGCTGTTCAACCCGGTCGGAATTTTCGCTACGGCGCCTGCCGCAGCACCGCGTCGAGCAGGCCAGGAAAACGCGTATCCAGTTCGGTGCGGCGCAAGCTGTTTTGATGCAGGGTGCCGGCGCCGCGGGTGTGCACCAGGCCGGCTTCGCGCAGGATGCGGAAATGATGCGACATGCTGGATTTGGGCCGACCGCCATCGAGTTCGCCGCAGGTTGCCGCTTCGACGTGCGCCAATCGGCGCACGATCTCCAGCCGCGCCGGATCGCTCAAGGCATGAAAGATTCGCTCGAGGGCGAACTCGTCGGCAGGGGGGTGCTTGAACGGGCGCATGGCGTAGATTCTAGCGAATTTTGCCATTGATCGATAGTTCGACTAGTATCGAACTTAACGTTTCTCCCCACCCCGCCGTCTTCGGAGTCGTCATGTCCGCTTTGTTCCAACCGTTCAAGCTCAAAGATGTGTCCCTGCGCAATCGCATCGCGGTGCCGCCGATGTGCCAGTACTCGGCCACCGATGGCGTCATCAACGATTGGCATCGTGTGCACCTGGCCGGTATCGCTCGCGGCGGCGCCGGCTTGTTGATCGTCGAGGCCACGGCGGTGTCGCCGGAAGGGCGCATCACCCCGGGCTGCGCCGGACTGTGGAACGACGCCCAAGCACAGGCGTTCGTGCCGGTGGTCGAAGCGATCAAGGCGGCCGGCGCGGTGCCGGGCATCCAGATCGGTCACGCCGGTCGCAAGGCCAGCGCCAACCGCCCGTGGGAAGGCGACGACCATATCGCCGCCGATGACGCGCGCGGCTGGCCGACCCTGGCTCCCTCGGCGGTGGCCTACGGCGCGGGTCTGCCCAAGCTGCCCCAGGCGATGACGCTGGACGAGATCGCCCGCGTGCGCGGCGATTTCGTGGCCGCTGCGCGGCGTGCACGCGATGCCGGCTTCCAGTGGCTGGAACTGCATTTTGCCCACGGCTACCTGGGCCAGAGCTTCTTCTCCACCCACTCCAACCAGCGCGAGGACGCGTACGGCGGCAGCCTGGAAAACCGCAGCCGCTTCCTGCTGGAAACCCTGGCCGCGGTGCGCGAGGTGTGGCCGGAGCATTTGCCGCTGACAGTGCGCTTCGGCGTGATCGAATACGACGGCCGCGACGAGGAAACCCTGGCCGAATCGATCCAGCTGGCTAAGTGGTTCAAGCAAGGCGGGCTGGATCTGCTCAGCGTCAGCGTCGGATTTTCCACGCCGACTGCGCAGATTCCGTGGGGGCCGGCATTCCTGGCGCCGATCGCCGAGCGGGTGCGGCGCGAGGTGGACATCCCGATGGCTTCGTCCTGGGGCATCGATGCGCCGGAAATCGCCGAGCGCGTGGTGCAGCAGGGGCAGATGGATCTGGTGATGGTCGGTCGCGCGCATTTGGCCGACCCGCATTGGCCCTACTCGGTCGCTAAGCAGTTGGGGCTCGAGCGGCCGTCGTGGACGCTGCCGGCGCCTTACGCGCACTGGCTGGAGCGTTATGCCGCGGCGTAAGCCGGTGGAGACGTCTTGGTTGGATATCGACGTCTAAGACGCTCGTCTAGCAAGGCCAGGCCGACCGATGGGTTGGCCTGGCTGCGTGAGACGATCGAATCGGACGATCGCTCGGTCGTCTTTTGATATTTGGACGTCTAGACGTTCGTATCAAGCAGGCGGTTGATCCATGGCTCGGGGTTGGCTGGCGTGATTCAACGAACACTCTGGGCGGCGCTCAGTCGCTGATGTGACCGACCACGATCAGCGGTGCCAGGTCGTAACCCATCGCCTGCGCCTTGGTCT
>JBEVMS010000002.1:0-5955 GCA_040508515.1 Dyella sp.
GGGCTTGATTATCTGGCCGAGGCGGAGTTGTCATCAATGTTCGCCGAGCACTATGCGATCGCGCCCGATGAACCCGCCCTGCGCGCCTGCGCCGGCGACCAACTGGCGCTGGAGCAATTGCTGGACTTCGTCACGCAGCGCAGTTTCCGGCAGAGCCTGCTGTGCCATGCCGAGCGCGCGCAGACCGTGCACTATCGGATCAAGCGCTCACGCTTGATCGGCATGCATCTGGCCGGACGCTTTCTCGAACTGAGCGAGCGGCCGCAACGCTGGCAAGGCTTGGACGGTGCGCAGGTTGAAACCCGTCACCAAAGCGACCGCCGGGTACTGCAAGCGCTGCACGACGCTTGGCCAGGCACGCTGGCGATGGAGTCTTTGCTCCAGGACATCGCTGCCGACAGTGGCGATCCGTTGCCCGCACAGCAGGCCGTGCTCGCCTTTGTCGAGGAGCTGATTCTCAGTGGCGCGGTACGCGCGCGACGCGAACCGATACTTGCCGCCGATGGCGGTGCCACGCCATGCGTCAGTGTGCCGCTTCGTCAACTGGCTACGTGGCGAGCCCAGCAAGATGCCCCGATCGCGCTTTACAACGCCTGGCATGGCGCGGTGGATGATCTCGATGCGCTGGAGCTACGCCTGCTGCCTCTACTGGATGGTCAACGCGAAATCGACCAGCTCCAACGACGGCTAAACAACGATGGCCTCGCTGAGGTATCGCGCGATCAAGTTCAACTTGCGTTGCACAAGCTGCATCAGCGGGCAATGCTTGCTTGATTCTTATGCTTCGATATCTTGCATGGAAATCAACATATGGACGTCTAAACATCTATATTAATAGATGCACATTACCACACATTGCATGCCGCGCATTTTCCGGAGGCGTTTGATTTCGCTCCCGTCCAACGCGCGCCGGACAGCAACAGGCTGAGTTAAACGACATGCGATCAGAGCCGCGAAGAGAAAACCTAAAAATGAGCACGAATGGAAAACCTCAATTCCTTTCGGATGCCTTCTTCAACGGTGAATGTAAGCCACGCCCGCGCCCAATCAAGCTTTGCGGCAACCCGCGTGGCAAGACGCGCCGCACGGCAACCCCTTACCTACGACATGCGGGTCGTGCCGCATATTCATGCGGATGGATGTAGCCCCTCGCTGGATGTAGAGTGCCGCACTGTCATAATGTCGCAGGGCTCACTGCCTCGAGACCGCTGGATCTGCCTTGAAAAATGCAACGCTGCGCCAACTGAAGACCTTCGTCACCGTGGCTCGCCGCTTGAGTTTCTCGCGGGCGGCGGAAGAGTTGCATCTGACTCAGCCGGCGATCTCCGAACAAATCAAGCAGTTGGAAAGCCATGTTGGCTTGCCGCTATTTGAGAAGCTCGGGAAGAAGATTTTCCTCACTACCGCCGGCGAGGAAATGCTCAATTACAGCCATGAGATCATCCATCAGTTTCGCCTGGCCGAGGAAGCGATGGAGCGGCTGCGCGAAAGTGCCAGCCTCAGTCTCAGAATTGGCGTGATCACCGCGGGCGGCTATCTGTTTCCGCACCTGTTGGCCAATTTCATGCAGCGCCACAGCGGGGTTCAGCTTGATGTTGCCGTACAAAATCGTGAAGAGCTTCTACAGCGGCTGGACGACAACACCACTGACATCGTGGTGATGATCGGAGTTCCGCGGAATCCGGCTATCGTCAGCGAATCGTTCGCACCACACCCGTTCGTCATCGTCGCCGCGCCGGATCATCCCCTGGCCGGGCAACGCGACATTGCGCTGTCCGCACTGGTCAATGAGCGCTTCTTGATTCGCGAAAAAGGCTCGGACACCTGGCTTTCCATGAAGGAAAACTTCGTCAACCGGTTCGGCAAGCTGCACGCGCCGCTGGAGATCAAGAGTACCGAGGCGATCAAGCAGGCCGTCATGGCGGGCTTGGGCGTGAGCTTTCTTTCCGCGCATACGATCGGCTTCGAGATTCAGGCTGGCCTGCTCACCGTGCTCGATATCGAAGGTTTTCCCATCGTCGACAACTGGCAAGTGGTGCATCGCGCCGACAAGCAATTGGCACCGGCAGCACTTGCTTTTAAGCAGTTTTTGCTCGACGAAGGCGCCGGGCATCTGGTTCGACTGTCCAACATTGATCAGTGGCTTGATACCAAGGCGCCACCCGGTAAACGCATTACCGGCAGCAACGCCACGGGGCGCACTCTCGCGACGCACTGAGTTTGCCGTCGCGGGATCGCATGCGCATCAATGCGTCTCGGTGGAAGTTCTCGTGCGTGCCGCCGCTTGCTCGGACTGCGATACCTGCTGATAAACGCCCTGCATGTCGCCTTCCTTGCTTTCGCTGGTGGCTTGCCTGAATTCCTTGATGGTCACGCCCAGATCGCTGCCGAGCGTGCGAAGTTTTTTCGTGCCGAACACGAGCACCACGATCGCCAGCAGGGCCAGCACATGCCATACGCTTAACGAAGCCATGATTTTCTCCTTCTCAAAATGACGCTAAAGACAACCGTTGATGAAAGGCCGTCAACCGATTTTTCGCCGCAAGGCGCTTTAGAGCAACATACCCACCACCAGAACGGTATTGAGTACCACGATCAAAACGGTGGCGCCGATCGCCAACGCTGTCTTGCGCCGGCTTGAGGCAAACCCGCCCATCACCGACTTGCGTGACGACAACACGACCAACGCCACCAGCGGCAGCGGCAGCACGAAACTCAGCACCGCTTGGCTGGTGATCATCGCGTTCATCGGGTTGCAGTACAGCGCCACCACGAAAGCCGGCGCCATGGTGAGCACACGGCGCAGCCAAACTGGAATGTAAAAACCCACGAAACCCTGCATCACCACTTGTCCGGCCATGGTTCCAACGACCGAGCTGGAAATGCCCGAGGCGATCAGCGAGATCAAAAAGACGCTCGCCGCGCCAAAACCCAGCACCGACCCCAGCGTGTGATAAGCCACACCGATATCGGCGATACCCGGCGCCGCCTTGCGAAACACGTCAGCCGACGTAATCAGCATCGCCATGTTGACTGCGCCGGCCACGCCCAGCGCAAGGATCACCTCGCGATTGGAAAAACGCAGCAGGCGCAAGCGCTCTGCCTCATTACGCGTTGGTGTGCGCTGCTGCGTCAGCCCCGAATGCAGGTAAAGCGTGTGCGGCATGATGGTGGCGCCCACCACGCTAACGGCGAGCATCAACGCACCATGATCGTGCAGTTGTGGTGTAACCGTGTGGAACAACACCGCATGCCAGTTCGGTGGCAAGGCCAGCAGTTCGAAAAGATAGCTCGCGCCGATCACGCCAACCAAGGCGGTGATCGCCAACTCCAGCGGACGAAAGCCGCGCTTATCGAGCGAAAGAATGAAAAACGTCGCCAGGCCCGTCAGCACCATCGCTACCATCAGTGTCAGATGGAACATCAGCGACATACCAAGCGCACCGCCGAGGAACTCGGCCAGGTCGGTGGCCATTGCGGCCAATTCCGAGGCGATCCACATACCAATCACCACCGGCTGGGAGAACTGCTCCCTGCACAGTTGCGGCAGATTACGTCCGGTCACTATGCCCAGCTTGGCCGACATCGCCTGGAACAGCATCGCGATCAGATTGGCGGCCAGAACCACCCATAGCAGCTGATAGCCGTAGGATGAGCCGGCCTGAATATTGGTGGCGAAATTGCCTGGGTCCATATAGCCGACCGAGGCGATAACCGCCGGGCCCACAAAGGGCAAGAAAGCCTTTATCCCGGTGCGTCGTCCGCTGAGCGCCTCACGCGCATGCATCATCGTCTGGCAAGTAGCGCTTGGGTTTAGCGACAACGGCCCGAAACGAGGAAAGGCCAGCATGAAACGACACTCCATCGATACCCGCCAAAGCGAGTGACAGTCGCGGGCCGCCACGAGGACGGCCCGCTGCATCCTGCTGAACGCTGGCCGTTTAGGCGGCAGGCATAAGTTCGGGGCGCAGGTCCGGCACGTTCTTGAGGATCGTCTGCGGATCGATGTTCAAGTGATCCTTGACCAGCTGCGGCGGGGAGTGCTTGAGCCAGTTGGCCAGCGACACTTCCTCGTACTTGGCGGTCTTGAAGATTTCCAGGAAGACCAGATCGGTGGTGCCGGTGTTCTGCACGTAGTGACCCAGGCTCTTCTTCACATAACCGACATCACCGGGACGGAAATCGGCGGTCTGCGCCTTCGGGCCCGTGTCGAACACGGTCATCCGACCCTCGCCCGAGATGTAGTACTGCCACTCGTCCGCATTCGGATGCCAATGCAGCTCACGCAGCGCGCCGGGCTTGACCCGAACCATCGCCATCGCCACCGTCTTGGAGATCGCGAAGTTGGTGCTGTCGACGATGTGCACGGTGCCGCCAGCGGTTTCCTTGGTCGGCTTCATGTCGCTGGTGGAGAACACGAACGGATGCGCCGGCTCACCCAGCGAGGTCGCCGAGGCGTGCTGAGCAGCTTCCAGCGGACCCGGATCGGAACCCTGGAAGATCCACAGGTTGTCGACCGGAATGTTCTTGAACGCCTCGGCAGCAACGCCGAAGTTGACGGCCAGCACGTCCGGCGGGGTATGCGCCAGCCAGTCGGTCAGCATCAAGGTGTTGAATTCGGTCGAGCGGCCGTTATCGAAGGCCAGCAGGAACTCGGCGCCATCCGGGCCCAGACCCTGCAGCGAGTGCGGCAGGCCCGGCGGGAAGTACCACAGGTCGCCCTTCTTCACGTCAGCCACTTGCGGGCGGCCGTCTGCGTCGAGCACCGTGATGCGGCACTTGCCTTCCAGCATGATGGCCCACTCGGCCTGCTGGTGCCAATGCATCTCGCGGATGCCGTTGGCGGACAGGCGCATGTTGACGCCCGCGATATCTTCAGAGATCGCGAAGTCGGCCTGGGTCACTTCACGCGCCCAGCCACCGTTCTGGTAGCGCTTGTGCGCGTTGTTGAACGATGCCCAGAACAGCGGCATGCCGTTGATGTCGGTTGCCGGCGGATCCTGGAACGACGGGAACTGGCTCATCAGCGCCGGATTTTTCGGGCCCGGATCGGTGCTGGAGCTCGGGGACTTGGCGTTGATCTTGCCTTCCAGCGGACGATCAGGGTTGCCGAACGTCTGCGCCTGCGCGACGGAGGCCACGCCAATGGCGGCAGCCGAAGCGGCGGCGCCGACCAGAATCTTACGTCGTTGCAAATCGGTCATGAGTTTTCCTTTGCTATCAAATGACGCTTATGGACCGGCTTTGGAGCAGACTTCACGGATTGCAGGCCAATTGCCTCCTATCCTGAAACTAAGCTCGAAAAGCACTTGAATAATCCACGTCGATTGCTAGCGGCCGACCAAGGTGAAACGACTTAATCTTCGCCACGGCATGCCGACGGGCTTACCTGGCGCGAAGCCTAAGCCGCTCTTGCTATTTTTAATATTCAATAATTTTTTTGAAGATCATAAGCAGAGCCCTATGGGTAACCTTATGGTTGGTCTGCGGCATGCGTATCGAGCTACGCGGCAGTCGCGCTAACGAGCAAGTTGGCGCACTTTCTTTCGTATTGTCGACAATTAATTGCGATTGAGCGCCAATCGTGTCGCGCAGCGCCTGCTGCTTCATAATGGCGTGGCATTCATTACGCTGCGTTGCTTGGCGTACGGGTTTGACTCGCTGAGCCGACGGCGAGCGTTTCCCGAATCTGATCAGAAAATAGGCGTTTGATTTATTCACGCCAATAAGCTGCGCGCAACACGCGCTCGCGTGATTCCCACCGTGGCGGGGCCGCGACCGGCAGCAGCAACTCAATCGCTCCGCTGTCGGCGGTATTTAACCAAGCTATGCCGGCCTCTCGATAACGTGCCAATACCTGCGCATGCGGATGACCGAAGCGGTTGCGCCAGCCGGCCGAGATCAAGGCCAGCCTAGGCTGCGCTACTGCCAGCAGTGCCGGCGAGGATGAACTGC
>JBEVMS010000019.1:0-14079 GCA_040508515.1 Dyella sp.
TACTCACGATCGCGATCAGTTGCCGCCAGGGCTGGCAGCACCAGTGTTGCCCTGGCGCTGCGCCCACTTGGCGCGCATCGCTTCCATCTGGCTGCGGCGCTTGGCTTCGTTGGCCAGGTTCTCGTCCAGGCTCTTGCGCAGCGTGCCGATCGCCTGATCCACATTGGCCGGCTGGGCTTGCAGGCGAGCCAGATGCTGATAGACGTAGTTGCGCACGCGCGGATTCTGCGACTTGGCGAGTACGTCGTTGTACAGCGCCGGCAGTTCCTTGGTGCGACCGGAGATCACGTACAGACGCTCCAGGCCGCGCAGGTTGCCGATGACTTCGGAACCGGGACCGCGAAATCCGCGATGCCCTTCAAAGCCCTTGCCGTGCTGCCATTGCTGCATGCCACCGTGGTGCTGGCCTTGCGCCATCGCCGGTGCGCTGCCGGCATCTTGTGCCATGGCAAAGGATGCGGAGCCTGCGAGCAGCAGGGCCAACAGAGAGACGAGCAGGGTCTTGCGTTGCATGAGATGACTCCGTGGATGGGTGTGTTGGCTAGAACGCGGCTGTATGGGGCCGGTTGACCGGGTAGATCTTGCGAATGTTCCGATCGGAGACTGCCGTACAGGTTGATTGCAACCCTTTCGGTCGCAGCCGCATCCAAGCTATACCGTTGACTGGAGTTTCCCCATGCGCCTGCTGGTTGCTTCCCTGCTGTTGTTGGTTCCACTGGCCGCGGCGGCCGATGAAT
This sequence comes from Dyella sp., assembly GCA_040508515.1. Taxonomy (GTDB): domain Bacteria; phylum Pseudomonadota; class Gammaproteobacteria; order Xanthomonadales; family Rhodanobacteraceae; genus JBEVMS01. The sequence goes on from JBEVMS010000019.1 coordinate 738, forward strand.
GCCGTTATCAATCACCGCGCAACTTCACGCTCGATCTGCAAGGTGTGCGCAGTGTGCATGTGCAGTTGAACAGCCACGACTTGCAACTGCACGCCGGCGACGGCAATCAACTGCGCTTGCAGGGCCGCGCCTGCGCCTCGGACCCCAAGATGCTGGATGGCCTGGTCGTCAACCAGCACCGCGAAGGTGATCGGCTGGTGATCGAGGCCACCACCAAACCGGGTTTTTCGTTCAATGGATTTGGGAATTATTCGGCTGGGTTGCAGTTGGACATCCAACTACCCGCGACGCTGCCGGTGATGCTGGATATCGGCTCGGGCGATGCGCATGTGCGCGGCCTGCGGCAGTTGCGTAGCCAGATCAGCTCGGGCGATCTGCATGCCGAGGACATCGCCGGTGCCGTCGAGGTGGGAGTGGGCTCAGGCGATGTGGAGCTGTCGCAGATCGGCAGCCTGGCGGTCGGCGCGCTCGGCTCGGGCGATCTCAAGGCTACCGGCATACAAGGCGATGTGCGGGTCGGCACGGTCGGTTCGGGCGACTTGGAACTGCGCAAGGTCGGCGGCAACGTGCGCGTCGAAACGGTCGGTTCGGGCGATCTGAGCGCGGACGACGTGCGCGGCGGATTGAGCGTGGGTGTGGTCGGCAGCGGCGATGTGCGGCACCGCAACGTGGCCGGTAAGGTCGACGTGCCGCGCGACGATTGATCGCGATGAACCACGCCTGCCGCGCTGGCTCGCGATCAGTGCAGCAGCCGCCACAACGCGTAAGCCAGCGGTGCGCAGATCAGCAGAAACGGTACCGAGACGAGATGGAACTGACGCAGCGCATGCGGCTGGCGGGCCAGCCGCAGCGCGATCAGGTTGGCCAGTGAGCCGATCACCAAGCCGAAGCCACCGACGTTGACCGCCACCGCCAGCGCCAACGCATCATGGCTGTGACCGATCAACAGCACGGTCGCCGGCACATTACTGATCGCTTGCGAGGCCAGCACGCCGCTGAGGTATAAGGTCAGTGGTTGCTCCAGAGTCAGTGCATCCAGGCCGCGTTGCACCAGGGGAAGCTCGGCGAAGTGGCCAAGCCCGAGGAAGATGGCGGTAAAGGTGGCCAAAAGGAACCAGTCGATACGCGCCGCGCTGGCTCGTGCGAACAGGGCGAACAGCAGCAGCAATGACAGCGCGCCGGGCAGCGCATGGTCCAATTCCATCGCCAGCACCATCGCCAGCAAGGCGAGCACCGAGCCGATGCCTAGGCGCATGGCCAGCGGTGGTTGTTCGAGCGGAGCGTCGTCCAATTGCATGCGAACGCGTGGCAGCCACAGCACGGTGAGCAGCAAGACCATGCTCAGCATCAGCGCACTGATCGGAAGCATCGCCCACACGAATTGCAGAAATGGCAGTTTGGCGTGCTGCCAGAGCAGCAGGTTTTGCGGGTTGCCGATCGGGGTCAGGCTGGAGCCGGCGTTCACCGCCAGCGCTTCCAGGATCACCATGCGCAGCACCGGCAAGTTGGACATGCCGCCGATGGCGACGGTCAGCGGCACGATCAGAAACAGGCTGACGTCGTTGGTCAGCACCATCGACAGCACCGCGCTGGCGGCCACCAGCATCAGGCCCAGGCCGCGCAGCGAACGCATATGCCGTACCAGCTTGATCGCCGCGTGTTGCACCAGTCCACTGTCGCGAATGCCTTGGATCGCCAGCAGCAGCCCGAGCAGGCCGGCCACAGTGGGCAGGTTGAGCCAGCGCTGATAATCGCCGGGCGGATGGGGATCGAGCAGACCCAGCAGCACGGTCAGCGCGATAAAAATCAGCAACAGCCATTCGGCTTTCAGGCGGGCCAGCCAGCGGGAACGATCAAACATGCAAGGGCTTCGCTAACAAATGGAATGCCGCCATAGGCGGGACAGGGCCGCGGCCGTCCCCTGGTCGGGAAACGGCTGCGGCAGGGTAGCGGTTCGGACGAGCGTTGCGGTATGGCGAGGGGTTACACCACGGCCGCTGGCCTTCAGCCCTCGCGCAACAACTGCATCGGCGGCGTGCGGATGACCTTGCGCGTGCCGACCAGCCCCAGCAGCATCACCACGATGGCGGCGAGCAGGGCGGTCAGCGCCAGCGGCAGCAGCGGCGGTACGAAGCCATCGATGTGGAACACCGCATGGCCCAGCCACAGACCACCGCCCGCCGCGCCCAGCGCGGCGGTGAGGCCTGCGACCAGACCCAGCAGGGCGAACTCGCAGGCCGCGGCCAGGCGCAGTTGGTTGTGGCGGGCGCCCAGGGTGCGCAGCAAGGCCGCTTCGTGTCGGCGCTCCTGCGCGCTGGCGGCTAGCGCCGCGGCTAGCACCAGCGCGCCGGCCAGCAGGCTGAAGCCCAGCACCCAGCGCACCGCGTTGCCGACGCGATCGACGATTTCACGCACCCGATCCAGCAGCGAGTCGACATCGATCAGGCTGAGGTTGGCGTAATCGCGCGACAGTTGCGCCAGCGCATCGGCATGCCCGCGCGGTAGGTAGAAACTGGCGATCCAGCTATGCGGCAGTGCCTGGGCGTGCGGATTGTCCAGCAGCAGGAAAAAGTTGACCCGGAACGAACTCCAGTCAACCTGGCGCACGCTGCCGACCACCGCATCGAGCTTTCCCTCGCCGACATCGAAACTCAAACGGTCACCCAGTTTGAGACCAAAGCGGTCGCGCCAACTGGTGTCGATCGACACCTCGGCGCGGTCCGGTTGCGGCGCAAACCAGCGGCCCGCGATCACCTGATTGGCGGGCGGCAAGTCCGCGGTCCAGGACAGCCGCAGCTGGCGATCGGCCGATTCCTTGGCCTGTGGATCGGTAAAGGTCAGCGTATCGATGGGCTTGCCGTTAATGGCGGTCAGCTTGCCCACCGCCAGCGGCAGTTGATTGAGTTTTTCGGCGCCGAGTTTGGCCAGCGCCTGCTCGAATCCCGCGCGTTGTTCGTCCTGCAAATTGAGCACGAACCAGTTGGGCGTGTCGGCCGGCAGCTCGCGGCGCCAGCCATCCAGCAGCGATGGCGCGACCACCGCCAACAGCAGCAACGCGGTCAGCCCCAGGCTCAGCGCGGTGGCCTGCACCAGGCTCAGCCCGCGTCGCCGCGCCAGCGCGGCCAGGCCCAGGCGCAGCGCCGGATGCGCATTGGGCGCGATGCGCCGCGCCAGCCACAGCAGCAGCGCGGCCAGCAAGGCGGCGACCAGTGCCACCCCGGCCAGACTGACCGCCAAAATCCCGGCGAGCTTGGCCGAATCACTCTGGCTCCAGATCAGCCCCAGCGCCACCAGCAGCGGAATCAGATACAGCGCGTCGAAGCGGCGCGCGCGCGTCGTGGCGCTCTGGCGGAACACCGCGACCGGCGGCACTTCGGCCAGCCGGGCCAGCGGCGGCAACGCGAAGCCGGCCAGCACCGCGATGCCCATCGCCGCGGCGGCCAGCGCCGGCAGCCACGGGAGCGTGGTCGGCACGCTGGAAAACAACGTACTTGCGAACAGCCAGGCCAACTGCGCCAGGCCCAGCGCCACTGCCACGCCCAGCGCCGCGGCCGGCAGCGCCAGCGCGCTCAAAGTGCCCAGCAGCAGCCCAAGCACTTGCCGACGCGGGGTGCCCAGCGCGCGCAGCAAGGCGACTTCGTTGGTCTTGCGGCGGGCATAGCGCTGCGCGGCCATCGCGATCGCCACCCCAGCCAGCAGGGCGGAAAGCAGGGCGGTCAGGCGCAGGAACGAGCTGGCGCGGTCGAACGCGCTGCGCATGCGTTCCTGGGTCTGCTCGGGCGTGACCAGCTCGGCACCGGCCGGCAGCGTTTGCGTCTGCGCCCAGTCGCGCCAGCGGGCCACCGCGCCGGGTTCGCCGGCCAACAGCAGGCGATGCCGCGCGCGGCTGCCGACGCCGAGCAAGCCGGCTTGTTCAGCGTCGCCCAGGCTCATCAGCGCACGCGGCGCCAGCGCGAACAATTCGCCGCCGTCGGGCTGGCGCACCAGCTCCGCGCCGACGCGCAGCGTGCGGCCGCCTAATTGCAACGACTGACCGACTTTGAGCCCCAACGCGACCAGCGCGCGATGGTCCAGATATACCTGCCCGTTGGAGGGCGCCTGCGCGACCAGTGCGCGGCCCTGCGCATCGCGAAGTTCCAGCGTGCCGCGCAGCGGATAAGCGCCGTCGCTGGCCTGCACGTCGAGCAATTGGCTCTGTCCGTTGGCGAACGCGACGCTGGGGAAGCTGGCGTCGTGACTTAGGCGCAGTCCATCCGAACGCGCCTGGACGGCGTAGTCGGGCGGCAGCGGCTGCGGCGAAGAAATACCGATGTCGCCGCCGATCAGTTCGGCCGCGCTGGCTAGCACGCCACGTTCGATGCGCGTGGCCAGCGTGGCGACCACGCCCAGCGCGACCACCGCCAAGACCAGCGAAGCGGCCAGGGTGCGCAGTTCCGGCAGGTGCCATTCGCGCCGCAGCGTGCGCAGCGACAGGCCCAGCCAACGGCTGGCGCCGGCGCTCACGGCTGCACCTTCAACCGGCCTTCCTGCAATTCGACGTGGCGGGTGCAGCGCGCCGCCAGCGCGGGGTCGTGGGTGACCAGAATCAAGGTGGTGTGGTGGTCGCGATTGAGCGCGAACAGCATGTCGGTGATATGCCGGCCGGTGCGCTGATCCAGGTTGCCGGTCGGCTCGTCGGCGAACAGCAGCCGCGGCCCGTGCACGAAGGCGCGCGCGATCGCCACGCGCTGTTGCTCGCCGCCGGAAAGCTGCGCCGGATAATGCCGCCGTCGCGCGTCCAGCCCCACCGCATGCAGCGCGGCACGCGCGCGGGCGCGCACATCGTCGCCACCTTCGAGTTCCAGCGGCAGCATCACGTTTTCCTCGGCGGTCAGCGCGGGCAGCAGATGGAACGATTGGAACACGAAGCCGACAAGGCGCCGACGCACATCGGCGCGCGCCTCCTCGTCGAGCTGTTCCAGCGCGTGGCCGTCCAGGCGGATGCCGCCGGAACTGGCGGTATCCAAGCCGGCCAGCAAGCCCAGCAAGGTGGTCTTGCCCGAGCCGGAAGCGCCAACGATGGCGAAGCTTTCACCGGCGCCGACGCTGAGGCTAACCTCGGCCAGAATCTCCAGCCGCCCCTCGGGACCGCTCACGGTCTTGCTAACATCGATGGCCTGGAGCATCGGACGGGAATCACTACTCATGCGTCGAATCCTTGGCTTATTGTTGATCTGCTGGATGATGCCGGCGCTGGCCGCGCCGCCGCGCACGTTACTGGTGCTGGGTGATTCGCTATCGGCGGCGCACAACATTCCGCAGCAGGCAGGCTGGGTGGCATTGCTGGACGCGCGTCTGTCGAAGATGGTGCCGACTTGGTCGGTGGTCAATGCCAGCATCAGCGGCGAAACCTCCCTGGGCGGGCGCAATCGTCTGCCCGCACTTTTGCAGAAGTACCGTCCAGCGGTTGTGGTGATCGAACTGGGCGCCAACGACGGACTGCGCGGGCTGCCACTGCCGGCCTTGCGCGACAACTTATCGGCGATGATCACGGCGGCCAAACAGGCCAAGGCGCGGGTGCTGTTGCTGGGGATCGAGCTGCCGGTCAATTACGGCACGCCGTATCGCGACGGTTTGCGCGCGATCTACACCGAATTGGCCACGCAGCAAAACGTGGCCTTGCTGCCGTTTTTGCTGGAGGGCGTGGCGCTGCGTCCGGAATTGATGCAGGACGACGGCCTGCATCCGCTGGCGCCGGGCGAGCCGATCATTCTGGAAAACGTTTGGCGCAAGCTGCAGCCGCTGCTCCGCTGACGACGGCCGGCCAAGCCCAATACAGGCTGAACTTCGGGCGCGTATTTCACGTTCCTCTCACCGCTGCGGCGGGTACCTTTTCACGTATGTGAAACCGCTACGAGGGCGACACCGATGAGTACACGAGACGAGCAAGCCGGTCTGATTCTGCTGGTGGAAGACAACCGTCAGATTGCTGAAATGGTCGGTGAATACCTGGAGCGCCGCGGCTACTCAGTGGACTATGCCGCCGATGGCGTCAGTGGCCTGCATCTGGCGGTATCCAATAGCTACGATGTGATCGTGCTTGACCTGATGCTGCCGGGCATGGACGGCTTGGATGTCTGCCGCAAGCTGCGCAAAGACGCCAAGAAATCCACGCCGGTGTTGATGCTGACCGCGCGCGACACGCTGGAAGACAAGCTGATCGGTTTGGAGGCAGGCGCCGACGATTACCTGGTCAAGCCGTTCGAGGTGCGCGAACTGGAGGCGCGTCTGCGCGCACTGATCCGTCGCGACCGCCGGCAGGTGTCGTCCGAAGTGCTCACCGTCGGCGACATGACCTTGGACACCGCCACGTTGCGGCTGGTCCGTGGCGGGCAGGAACTCACCGTTTCGCCGATCGGTTTGAAGCTGCTGGCGATCCTGATGCGCGAGTCGCCGCGGGTCGTCAGTCGGCGCGATATCGAGCGTGAGATCTGGGGCGACACCTTGCCCGATTCGGACACCTTGCGTTCGCATTTGTATAACCTCCGCCGGGTCATTGATAAACCGTTCCAGCGCCCCTTGCTGCACACCATCCATTCGGCCGGCTATCGCTTGGCCGACCTGGAAACGGAAGTCGCATCGGTCGCGCAAGCGGTCTGATGCGTGACTGGCCTTCATGACGTTGCCTGAGCGTGACTGGACTTCATAACGATGCCTAGCAGGGGACCGACTTCAGGTGCTGCGGTGGTTTTTGCCGCCGGTGCCTACCGGCGGCGGCTCGCCCTGGTTTTTGGCTTGCAGTTGGCCGCCGTCGCGATCACGTGCCTGATGGGCATTTACAACGTGGCGCCGCTGGCAGCGGTTTTGGCGTTGATCGTCATCACCTCGGTGCTGGCGTGGTTCGCCGCTTTGCGCGAATGGCGACCCATCAGTGAACTGGCCAAGATCGTCAATGGTTGGAATGAGGAGGCGCCGGATCTGGACAGCCTGCTGCCGGACCATCTGCCCCGTCGCACCGATGCCGACATCGCCACGCTGGCGCGCGGCCTGCACCACTTGGCTAGCCGCATCCAGGGCTACAGCGAGCGCGAGCGCAGCTTTACCCGCGATGCCAGCCATGAGCTGCGCAGTCCGTTGACAGTGATCAAGATGTCGAACGAAATGTTGGCCGACGAGCCGCAAATGAGTGCGTTCGGGCAGCGTTCGGTGCGGCGCATCCGCCGCGCGGCGCGTGAGATGGAGGTGCTGGTCGAGGCGATGTTGATCCTGGCGCGGGAGTCGGACAACGGCCTCGGCGAGCAGAATTTCGTGGTCAACGACGTCTTGCAGAACGAGCTGGTTTACGCGCGCGAAGTGCTGGAAGGGCGGCCGATCGAGCTTCTCCTGGAAGAGCCCAGCCGGTTTGCCGTGCACGCTTCGCCACGCGTATTCGCGGTGTTGTGTTGGCAGCTTATTCGCAACGCCTGCCAGCAGACCGACCAGGGCACCATCGTGATTACCGTTGCCCCTGGCATGGTGACGGTGGTCAACCGTGTGCAGCCGGAGCAGGCCGCGGGCCAGCCGGACGCGCCACGGGTGGATCGGCACGGCTTTGAATTGGCCATCGCTCAGCGCATCAGCGAGCGGTTTGACTGGCCGCTGGAATTGCAGACGCGCGAGGGCGAGGAAAACATCGCCCGGCTCCGGTTTCCAGGTGCGCTGCCGGCATAACTGGTACGCCGGCGCAAGGCATTCAAGCGCCGATTGCCTGGGCTAGAGGTCGAGTCAGGCCGAAAGTAGGGTGGGCGCCAGCGCGAAATCGCAGCCGGTCTTGGCCTTGATCTCCTCCACCGTCACCCCCGGATTGAGTTCAAGCAAGGTCAGCCCGCGGCCCTTGGCTACCTCGAACACGCACAGGTCAGTGATGATCAGGTCGACCACGTGGCGTCCGGTCAGCGGCAACTCGCACTGCTCGCGAATCTTCGGTGTGCCGTCCTTGGCGGTGTGTTCCATCAGCACCACCACCCGTTTGACGCCACTGACCAGGTCCATCGCGCCGCCGGGGCCCTTGACCATCTTGCCCGGGACCATCCAGTTGGCCAGGTCGCCGGTGGCCGAGACTTCCAGACCGCCAAGGATCGACAGATCCACATGGCCGCCGCGGATCATCGCGAAGGACTCGGCGCTTGAAAAAAAGCTCGATCCGGGCAGCGAGGTGATGGTCTGCTTGCCGGCGTTGATCAGATCGGCGTCGACGTGTGCCTCGTCCGGGAACGGGCCAATGCCCAGCAGGCCGTTTTCCGACTGCAAGGTGACATGGATGTCGGTGGGAATGTAATTGGCCACCAGGGTCGGAATGCCGATGCCCAGGTTGACGTAGAAACCATCGCGCAGTTCTTGGGCCGCGCGCTGGGCCATCGCGGCGCGCAGCGGGCTTTCCTTGCCGGTATTGGCGCCGGCAACGGTGCGAAATTCAATGCGCTTCTCGTACGTTTCGCCCTGGATGATGCGATCGACGTAGATGCCCGGCACGTGGATCTGGTCGGGCTCCAGCTCGCCGACCGGCACCCACTGCTCGACCTCGGCCACGGTGATCTTGCCGCAGGTGGCGATCATCGGATTGAAATTGCGCGCGGTCTTGCGAAACACCAGATTGCCCAGCGCGTCGCCCTTCCAGGCTTTGACGATCGACAAGTCGGCGTGGATCGCCGGCTCCAGCACGTATTCCTTGCCGTCGAACAGCTTGGTTTCCTTGCCTTCGGCCAGCTTGGTGCCGAAGCCGGTGCGGGTGTAGAAGCCGGGGATGCCGGCGCCGCCGGCGCGCAGGCGCTCGGCCAGGGTGCCTTGCGGGATCAGCTCCAGCTCCAACTCGCCGGCCAGCACCTGGCGCTCGAATTCCTTGTTCTCGCCAACGTAGGAGGCCAGCACCTTCTTCACCTGACGCGTCTTCAGCAGCGGCCCCATGCCGAAGTCGTCCACCCCGGCATTGTTGCCGACGATGGTTAGCCCCTTGGTGCCGGCGTTGAGCAGGCCACCGATCAGGTTTTCGGGAATACCGCACAGTCCGAAACCGCCCGCGGCCACGGTCATGCCGTCAAACAACAGGCCCTCCAGCGCGGCGCTGGCATTTGCATAGACTTTTTTCACGCGGAGCCTTCTATGGAAGTCAAACCCGGCCGCAAGGATAGCGCCGACGTGTGCCGGACTGAGCATCCCGCGCTTCAGATCACGCGCCAGATAAGCCGATATCGGCTGGCCAGGCGTGGATCGGCGGTGGGTCTGGCCATACTCGCTAATGAAACGCCTTAGTCCTCGCGTGACAAGCCATCCGCGGTGCTAGCGGCCTTGTAAGCAACACTTAATTTCCGCGCCTCATTCCTCGCCTCAGAACGTGGAGGGAGCGGGTGAGCGGGCTTTGGGGGCTAGTGGCACGGCGGGGATCGATACGTCGGTCATGGGTGCATCTTGGGCACGCCGTTCCGTCCTGTGGCAGTTCGTCGGGGGCTCAATAGCTGGGCTTGTCAGGAGGGTCAGGCGCCCAAGTCAGGGCGCTCGCGCACCGGGTGTTTGCTGAGTTTTCGCTGCAAGGTACGCCGATGCATGCCCAGGCGACGGGCGGTTTCGGAGATGTTGCCGTCGCATTCGGTGAGTACGCGCTGGATGTGTTCCCACTCCAGCCGACGCAACGCCAGCGGCGCCTCGGGCGCGTCGACCAGATCATCGTCGGCGTGACCGGCGGCGCCATCCCCGTCGAGCAGGGCGCGTACCACCGCGTCGGCATCAACCGGCTTGGCCAGGTAATCGTGGGCGCCGCGCTTGATCGCTTCCACCGCAGTGGCGATCGAGGCGTAGCCGGTCAGCAGCAGTACGCGGATATCGGCGACCAGCGCATGCAGCTCGGGGATCAGGCGCAAGCCGTTTTCTTCGCCGAGCTTGAGGTCGAGCACGCAATACATCGGCTGGTGGCGGCGCGCCAGCATGCGGGCCTCCTCGACGCTGTTGGCGGTGAGCACTTCAAAGCCGCGCGAACTCAACGCACGCGCCAGCACGCGGGCGAAAGTGACATCGTCGTCGATGAGCAGCAGCGGGCGATCGTACGCGGGGCGCTGTGGTTCGGTCATGCAAGATCTCCGGATAGTGCCGCGCCGATAAGGTGGCTCAGCCCCGCGGGTGGGGTGGGAATGGGGCCTATTGTCCCGCAAAAACGCTCAAGGTGCGGCAATCACCGTCAATGGCAGGCGCAGGCGCATTTCCGCGCCGGCCGAGGTGCTGGCGGTGAACAATTCACCCTGCAGGCGCTCGGCGGTGGCCTCGGCCAGCGCCAACCCTATGCCCAGGCCGCTTTGCTTGCCACTGTTACCCAGGGTGACCTGCTCGAAATCGCTGTTGAAGCCAGGGCCACGATCGCCAACGATAAATGCCAGCCAGCCGCCCTCGCGCTGGATCGTGAAGCTGACCGCATCCGAGGCGTTGAGCGCCGAAGCGTCCACCGCGTTGTTGAGCAGGTTCAGCAGCGCATGACGCAGTCCAGGCGGCGAGCGCAGCATGAGTTTGGCAAGCTCGGCGTCCATGCTCAGCGTCAGCTCGGCCTCGGGGCGCAGCAGTTGGAAGCGTTCCAGGCAGCCATGGATGAAATCGGCCAGGCTCAATCGCTCCGGTTCCTGCGAGAGCTGCGCCTTACCGAAGGCGACCATCTCGCGCAGGATCGTGCGGCAGCGTTCCACCTGCGATTGCAGCAGATCCAGATCCTCGGCCAGCATGGCGTCGGCGGCGTATTCGCGCCGAAGCTCCGGCAGCAGGGTGCGCATGGTGGACAGCGGGGTGTTCAGTTCATGCGCGGCGCCGGCGGCCTGGGTAGCGATCGCCAAAATCCCTTCGTCGCGTAGCGCGCGTTCGCGCACGCGTTGCACTTCGCGCTGCTGCAAGCGGACCGAATGTGCCAGCCGGTTGATGAAAAACCCCAGCAGCACGGCGGTGATCACGAAGTTCACGCCCATCCCGGTAACGGTCAGCGACAAGTGGCCGAATTGCGTTTGACCGATCTCCAGCGGAATGTAGAAGTTCAGCAGCAGCAGGTAGGCGATGCCGGTCAAGGTCGCAATGATCAGCACTCCGCGTGCCGAAAGCGCCGCCGCACTCAGCGCGATTGGCATCAGCAGCAAGGTGATGAACGGGTTGCTGGCACCGCCGGTGCAATACAGCAGATAGCCCAGCACCAGCGTATCCACCGCCACATGCACGATGGCTTCCCACTCGCGTAGCGGCTGCGGTTGACCCAGCCGCCAGGAGGCCAGCGCGGCGAACACCGCCAGCACGCCGATGCCCATCAGCAAGGGCAACAAGGGCAGTGGGATACGCATCCAGAACGCGCAAAACAGCACAGCGATGCTTTGTCCCGCGATCGCGCACAGGCGCAGCCAGGCGACCGATCGGGCCAGCGCGGCCGGTCCGATCCGGTTGTGCAGGGGGGCGCGGTTCTGCGGCATGGTGTGGATTCGCCCTTGAATGAGGTGTCCCGACATCAACGTCCGGACACCCGATTGGATTACTTACTCTTCGCTATGCACGGCCGGTAGCGGCGTGGGATGCTGGTCTTGTGCATGGCTGGCCGAGAGCTTTTTCATCAGCGGCAACACCGCCAGCGCGATTCCGGTGCAGACCAGGCCGGTAAAGCCGAGCTTGTTGAACAGGCTGGTGTAGATCGCCAGCGACTGAACCGGATCGGTCAGCCCCTTGGGAATCGAGGCGAAGTTGGCCACCACGCTACCCAGGTACTGCGAGACGCCCACCGCGACATAGTAAGCGCCCATCATGAAGCCGCCCATACGCGCGGGCACGTAGCGGGCGATCATCGCCAAGCCCAGGCCGCTGACCAGCAGCTCGCCCAGCGAGTAGAGGCCGTAGCCCCACACCATGATCCACGAGGACACCTGGCCATTGACCGCACCCAGCGCGCCGACGCCGTAGATGAAGAACCCGGCGGCCACCGCCAGAAAACCCAGCGCGAACTTGGCGGCGATCGACAAATCCTTGCCGTGCTTGCCCAGGCCGTTGTAGATCAACACCAGGATCGGGCTGAGCAGCACGATCCAGATCGCATTGAGCGACTGGAACTGCTCGGGAATCCAGTTGAACAGATGCAGGCCGAACAGGTCGAACGAGAGGTTGACGTTGACCTGCGCGAACAGGTTCAGCGACGTGGACATCTGCTGGTAGAAAATGAAAAAGAAGATCGTCTGCACGGTTAGCACCAGCGCCGCGACCAGGCCGGCTCGCTCGCTGGGTTCGCTCGAACGGATTAGGTGGATCAAAATGCCCAGGATCACCACGCCGGCAAGGTAGACGCAAGCACGCGCTACCGCCTGGTTCTCCAAAATGAAGGCGGAAATGAACACCATCACCAGGCCCGCGCCCAGCACACCGAGCAGGCGCATCAGGTTCACAGGCTGGTCGTCGGCCGGCGAGCCGATATGCGCCAACGTGCGCCGCATCAACGCGTAGTTGGTCAGGCCCAGCAGCAGGCCGATCGCGCAGACGCCAAAGGCGGTGTGCCAGCCCAGCGCATCGCCGTAGCGTTGGCCCACATAGTCGCGAATCCACGGCGTCAGCAGCATCGAGACGGTCGAGCCGATGTTGACCGACATGTAGTAAATGGTGAAAGCGCTATCGATGCGCGCTTCATCGCCTTCATAGATTTTGCGCACCAGGTTGCCGGCGTTGGGCTTGAACAGGCCGTTGCCGACCACGATCACGCCCAGCGCGCAGTACAGGAAATACGTGTTGGCGGTGGGAATCCAAAGCAGGGCATAACCCAAAGTCAGGATCACCGCGCCCAGCAGCATGGTGCGGCGGGTGCCGATCAGCTTGTCGCCGACCCAGCCGCCGATCGCCGGGGTGGCGTAGATCAGCGCCGCGGCGGCGCCCCAGACCAGGTTGCCCTTGCTGTCGGCAAAACCCAGCTTCTTGACCATGTAGGTGACCATCAGCACCTGCATGCCGTAGAAGCCGAAGCGCTCCCACATTTCGATAAGGAATACGGTACTGAACGAGCGGGTCTGAGAGACGGGCGGATGCTGTAGTGCCATGTCGTTTCCGTGCACGGTTTCGTAGAGGTTGACGACGCCAAGCGACGGGCGTTCAGCACGGTCGCTTAACCAAGCCACAAGCGTCGAAGCGTAACCGATTCGTCACGCTGTGTGATCCTGGCCCATCCCACGCCGGGCAAGCTGCTTGCGGCTGGGGTGCTTGTGGCATTATTGGCGGCTTGTCGTTCCAGCCTTTGATGGGAACCCGTCTCGCCATGTTGATCTTCGAGCTTTCGCAGCCGGGCCGCGCCGCCGCCGCCCAACTCCCCGCCGACCTGGCCGTGCCGGACGATCTGCCG
>JBEVMS010000035.1:0-5160 GCA_040508515.1 Dyella sp.
ATCAATTGGGCGCTGATGGTCGCCACCAGCCGACCCGATTCGCTGCGCGTCAGCGGTAGTCCGTAAACCTTGGACAGCTGCACCACCATCGCCGCATCCAGTCCGGCGGCGGCCAGCAGATCGGCGACGGGCATCGGGTTAAGCGCCACCGCCACGCCCTTGGCGATGCAGTAATGACGAATCACCCGCGCGGCCGCCTCACGTCGCGCCTCGGCGAGGCGCTGGCCGACCTGATCGGTCAGCCGTCCCGCGTGTAGGCCGGCGTTGAGCGCGGTCAGGGTTTTGCCTTCGCGTTCGGCGATCTGCAGCAGGCGCTGGCGCAGGGCGGCCACTTGCGGTGGCGCGGCGCGCTCCGGTTCTCCCGTGGGCGTGTCGAGATTGAGCATCCGCACCGGACGCGCGGCCACCGCCAGCACGTCTTCGCTGCGCAGCAGGCCGGCGCTGCGCTGACGTAACTGTTCGAGCAAGCTGGCGCATTCTTCGTGGCTGTAGCGATCGGCCTTGTTGAGTACCAGCAGCAGCGGGCGCTGGGTGCGCGCGAGCATGGTCAACGCATCGAGTTCGTCGCGGGTGAGGTCGCCATCGACGACGAACACGACCAAGTCACTGACCTCGGCCACCTCGAAGGCCAGCCGTTCGCGCGCCTCGCCGTCCAGTTCATTGATGCCGGGGGTGTCGATCAGCACCAAGCCGTCGTGCTGCGCTTCGTCCAGCGCGGCGTGATCGGCCTGGGTGGTGGTGCCGTGCAGCACGCCGACGGCGAACGCCTCGCGTCCCAGCAGCGCATTGCCCAACGCGGATTTGCCGGTGGAGACGCGGCCGAAGACCGCGACATGCAGTTGGCCGCGTTCGAGGCGTTGAAGCATCTGCTCGACACGGCTGAAGTCTTCGGCCAGTTCGCGGCGCAGGGCGGGCGTGATGGACGGATCGTCCAGCAGCCCGCGCAAGCTGCCGGCCATGCGTTCGGAGGGGCCGCCGGCCAAGGGCGCGGTGGCATCGACACTCGGGCGACGCGTCGGCAGCAGCCGGTCGCGCAGTTTTTGCCAGAGTGCGCCGACCGTCACGGCGGCCTTACTTGGCCGCCAGGACCAGGTGCGCGTTGATCTTGACGTCCGCGCCGATCACCGACGTATCGGCGTAATCGCCGCTACCGACGCCGAAGTCCAGCCGCTTCACCGTGCCGGAGACATCCAGCGTGGCGCCGGCGCCGGCGGGCGCAAAGACCACCGTCAGGCTGACCGGCTTGGTCACGCCGCGCAGGGTCAGGTTGCCGTCGGCGATCACCTGGGTGCCGTTCTTGCGGAATCCCGTGGTGACGAAATGCGCTTGCGGAAACTTGGCGGTGTTGAAGAAATCCGCGCCGGGCAAGGCGCCGTCGCGATCCTTGTCACCGGTGTGGACGCTGGCCAGATCCACTGTCACGTCGAACTTGTCGGTGGCCGGGTTGGCCGGGTCGTAGCTGATCGCGGCGGTCCACTTGGCGAAGCTGCCATCGAAGGCGGTGCCTTGGAAATTGCTGGTAAAGCCCAGCTTGCTCTGCGCTGGCTGCACCGCGTAATCGGCCGCATGGCCGACCAGCGGCAACGCCAGGGCCAGCGCGAACGCGCCAAGAGTCAGGGCTTTCATCGGGATTCTCCTTCGGGACGGACGGTGGGGGGGGAGGCGGAATTTGGCGGAACGTGACGCAGACGGCCAAACGGCAGCATCCGGCGCAGCACGTTGTCGCGGTCCAGCAGGTGATGCTTGAGCGCGGCGCCGACGTGCAAAACCAGCACTGCCACCAGCGTCCAGAACAGCGTCTCGTGCACCGCCAGCGCGACGTCGCCAGCGGCTTCGTTTTTGTCAGCCAGGGCCGGCACGTTGAACAGCTTGAACCACTGCAACGGATAGCCATGCAGCGAATTGAACAGCCAGCCGGATAGCGGAATGGCAGCGATCAGCAAATACAGCACGCCATGCGTGGCGTGCGCGGCCAACTGCTGCCAGCGTGGCTCCGGTTGGTCGCGCGGGCGGCGGTCGATCAGTCGCCACAGCAGGCGTAGCGCGAACAACGCCAGCACGGTCAAGCCGATCGACTTGTGCAGCGCGAACACGCTGATCTTGTTCATCGACGGCTGCATGTCGCCCATCAGCAAGCCAATGGTGCCGGCGGTGATAATCAGCAGCGCGGTCAGCCAATGAAACAACTTGGCCGCCGCGCCCCAGCGGTGCTCATCACTGCGCAAGCTCATGGCTGGCCTGAGCTCGCCGACGCGGCCGGCTGCTTGGCCTGGTCGTCTTTGATGGCTTCAAGCTCCAGCCAGATGTTGACGCTCTGGCCGATCGCATTCGCGAAGGACGTCATGCCGAAATCGTTGCGCTGCAAGCTGGTGGTGGCGGAAAAACCGGCGATCGTGTGCAGGCCGTAGATGGTCTTGGCGGTGCGGTTCCAGGTGAAGGCCAGGGTTACCGGTTGGGTCGACCCGCGCATGGTCAGTTGCCCGTGCAGCAGGCCGTGCTTGTCGTCCTTACGCTCCACGCTGGTGGAAACGAAGTGCGCGTAACGCGCTTTGTCGGTGTCGAAGAAATCGGGCTTGCGCAGCACGGCGCTCCAGTCGGCGTCGCCCATGTCGATGCTGGCCAGGTCGATGTCCAGTTCGGTGCTGGAGGCGGGCCAGTTGTCCGGATCGAAGCTGAGCCAGCCGTGCGCGATGTGCAAGCGGCCGAACGGGCGTGAGTAGCCGTCGTGGTCGATGCTGAAAAGAATCTGGCTGTGCACCGTGTCGTAGCGGTACAGCGTGGCGGCCGCTTGAGCACCCAGGGGAGCGAGGGCGAGCAGGCCGATCGCGTAGGCGCCGCAGCGGCGCAGTAAGTGGCGGTAGATAGTCATGTCAGAGAGTGTGGCCGATGGAATGGGGCATACCAAGTACCTTATGGGATACATATTGTTCGTGATCAACGCGATAGTGGTTGATCACGCAGCGCTTCATGGGTAAGCACCGCCAGCTGTTGCAATCGGCTGGGGGCGTTCTGCGTCAGCAACTGTTTAAGTCGTTCCGCGGCGTCGTGCTGGTCCAGTGCCTGGCGTTCGGCCAGGGAGGCGGCCAGCGCGCGGCCCAGACTGTCGAAAATCAGGGCGTAAGCGAAGGCATGCAGCACGCCGCCGCCCAGGGTGCCCAATCCGGGAAAGGCCTTGAGCGCGTTGCCGGCGATCGCCAGCACGATGGCGCTGCCGCTGCGCAGGGTCAGCCGCGCCTGCTGGATGAAATCGTCGATCTGCACCTGGCTGAGCTTGATCCCATATAACTCGGCCAGCGCGCGGGTCAATGCGGCAGCCAGCGCGCCCTGGATCACCAGATCGCTGCCCGGCGCCACCGCAGCCATCGCGCCGACGATCGCGCGGCGGGCATAGCGCCGCACGATGCGTTCGGCCTCGGCGGCGCGGGTCTGCGCTTCCAACTCCCCGGTGCGTTGATGCAGTCCGGCCAGCACCGCCTGTTGACGCGGCGTCTCCAGCGCGCTGGCGCCGACGGCGGTCAGGCGTGCCAGCGCCTGCAGCAAGGGGGCGATCTGCGGCGCGCGCTGGCGCTCGACGTGTTCGCTGCCGCCATCGGCCAGGGGGCGGCGAAATCGCTCGCTGCCGCCGGCGCTGATCGTCACGACCGCCGCGGCGTGCTCGCCGGCCTGATGGCGCAAGCGTTCCAGCAGCGCCTTGCGCTCGCTGTCGGTCCATTGATCGGCCTTGTTGAGTACTAGCAACAGCGGCTTACCGAACGCACTCAGCCAGCGCACCTCGTCGGCCTGACTGCGGGTCAGCTCGCCGGCGGTCAGATAGATCACCGCATGCGCGCGCAGTGCTTCCTCGCGCGCCAGCGCTTCGTGCGCCTCGCCGCCGGCTTCGCGGCTGCCGGGCACGTCGGCCAGCACCAGCGCGCGGCCGTCCGGCAACACGCCATCGACATGGCTGACGGCGCGGGTGGTGCCGCCGCGCACGTCGCTGGGCGCGAGGGCGTCCGGCGCCAGTGCGCGCAGCAGGCTGGATTTTCCGGTCGATATTTCGCCGAACAAGGCGACGTAGATGCGTGCGCTGGCATGCCGTCGATCCAGTTCACCCAGTTCCTCAAGCAACGGTTCGGTGCTGGCGCCGCGCTGTTGCAACTGCTCGATCCGGCGCTCGATGCTGGTGCGATCGGGCGCAACCACCACGCGTCGCGCGCGCGGCGGGCGCAGCAGCCACCAGGTGAGCCAAAGCCCCAGCAGCGCGAGGCCGGCCAGGGCCACGCCGAGCAACCATTGCAGCCAGTCGGGCAGGCCCAGGAAGCGCTGCGCCAGCGCCAGCGCGCGTTCGGCGGCGGCCAGCAGCAACCAGGCCAGGGCGGCCAATGCGATCGCGGTCAGCAGCAAGCGGAGGCGTCGGGACATGCGCCGCATTGTAGATCGCTGCGACGCCGCAAGGTTTTTTGGCATGATGGCAGGACAGGGGGTTTCACATGCTGTCGTCATATCTGCTGAGCGTGCTATTGGCCGCGTCGGCGCCGTCGAGTGCCGCAACGGCCGGCCCGGCGTCCGTGGGCGCGGCGTCGACCGCGCTGACCGCGCAATTTCGCCGCTTCGGGCTGGCCGATGGCTTGCCCAGTTCGGCGATCAACGCGGTGGCGCAGGACGCGCAGGGGTATCTATGGTTCGGCGGCACTGGTGGCCTGTCCCGTTACGACGGGGTTGAGTTCAAAAGCTATGTGCACCAGCCCGATCGTCCCGATTCGCTGGGCGGCTCCTTTATCGACCAGTTGGTGGCCGCGCCCGATGGCCGGCTGTGGATCGGCACCGGCGACAACGGGCTGGACCGGCTGGACCCGCACAGCGGACGTTTCGAACATTGGCGGCACGATCCGGCCAACCCCGCCAGCCTTTCCGGCGACGTGGTGTACGCGCTGGCGCTGGCCGCCGATGGCACGCTGTGGATCGGCACCGAACACGGCCTGGATCGGCTTTCGGCGGACGGTCGGCGGCTCACCCACGAGGCGTTCCCGCAGCCACCGGGCAGTGATCCGGCATTGCACAGCGGCAAAGTCAGCGCGCTGCTGGCCGAAGCGGACGGCAGCGTATGGATCGGTACCTACGCCGGTGCACTGGCCAGGCGTCGCCCCGATGGCAGCTTGCAGCCCATCGCGCTGACCGGCG
>JBEVMS010000052.1:0-5325 GCA_040508515.1 Dyella sp.
GAAACCGGCAAGAACGTACCGCAGGTGGCGCTGAACTGGCTGTTGCAGCGTCCGACCGTGGCCAACGTGGTGATCGGTGCACGCAACGAGCAGCAATTGCGCGATAACCTGGGCGCGATCGGCTGGAACCTCAACGCCGCGCAGATGGCCAAGCTCGATGCCGCCAGCGCGCGGCCGCTGGCTTACCCCTACTGGCACCAGAGCGGCTTTGCCGAGCGCAATCCCGCGCCGGTCTGATATCACGATGCCGAGCCGGCGCGTGGCTTCGGTATTCGCACTGGCTCGGCGCTCGCGTGCGCCGTCCGTCTTTTGATTCTATTGCGGAGTTTTCATGGCAACTTCCCGTCGTTCCCCGCAGACGCCAGCCATAGCCTCCACGCTTTCGCCGCCGCTGCATGATCAAGTCGTGCTGATCACAGGGGGCGCGCAAGGCATCGGCCGCGGCATCGCACAGGCGGTGCTGGCCGCTGGCGGACGCGTCGTGATTGGTGATCGGGATAAACACGCCGGAGGCGCTTGCCTGGCCGAATGGGCGGTCGGTGACCGTGCCGTCTTTGTGCCCTTGGACGTGGCGCGCGAAGCCAGTGTCGCGCGCTTTGTCGCTTCGGCGATGAAGAAATTTGGCCGTATAGATGGCCTGGTCAACAATGCGGGCATTGCCGATCCGCACACCGGTCCGCTGGCTCAGCTCAGCCTGGCCGAATGGCGTCGACGCCTGGGGACCAATCTGGATGGCGCCTTTCTCTGCGCCAAGCATGCGCTGCCGGCGCTGCGTCAGGCGCAGGGCGCGATCGTCAACATCGCCTCCAGTCGCGCATTGCAATCGGAGCCGCATACCGAAGCCTATGCCGCCAGCAAGGGCGGCCTGTTGGCGCTGACCCATGCGCTGGCGATAAGCGAAGGTCCGGCGGTACGCGTCAATTGCATCAGCCCTGGCTGGATCGCCACCGAGGCTTGGCGCAAGCCAGCCACCCGCAAAGCGCCCAAGCTCAGTGCCGCCGATCATGCGCAGCATCCGGTGGGTCGCGTCGGCACACCGCCGGACATGGGTGCGCTGGCGGTATTCCTTCTGTCCGCGCAGTCAGGTTTTATCAGCGGCGAAAACATCGTCGCCGACGGCGGCATGCTGCGAAAAATGCAGTACCAGTGAGCCGGATCAGTCGGCCAGCCGCGCCAGCAAGGCTTGCGCGGCGGCCGGATTGCGCGGCTTGGCCGCACCGATGAAAAACACGAACACCTCGCGCGGTTTCGCTGCCGGTTGCGTTGGCAGTACGTGCGGCAGTTCGGGATTGTCCTGGCCGTCGGCCCAGCGCCGTGCGCGTGCGGCCCAGTCGTCCAGCGCGGCAGCGCGATAGCCTTCAGTCTGCGCAGGCTCGCTGCGCATCAAGCGCGCATAGACCAATGGGCCGGTCAGGTCGGCCAGCGAGGGGTAATCGGGCGAATCGGTGAACACGGTCGTGATGTTTTGGCGGCGCGCCAGTTCGACATAGGCCTGCGCTAGAAAACTCGGATGCCGCACCTCCAGCACATGGCGCAGCGGTTGGCCGTTGAGCGTGCGCGGCAGCGCGGCTAGGAACGGTTCCAAGTCGTCGATATCGAACGCGCGCCACGGCGCCAATTGCCAGACGATCGGTCCCAGTCGATCGCCCAGTTCGCCGATACCGCCTTCGAGAAAACCCCTCACAGCCTTGCCGGTTTGCGCCAGTTGGTGCGTTTGCACCAGATAACGCGGCGCCTTCAACGAAAACACGAAACCCTCCGGCGTTTCCGCCGCCCAGCGCGCATACGTTGCCGGTTTCTGTGCGCCGTAGAACGTGCTGTTGATCTCGATTGCGTTCAAGCGCCGGCTGGCGTACTCCAGTTCGCGTCGTTGCGGTAGGCCGTCAGGATAGAAATGTTTGCGCCAAGGGGCGAAATTCCAGCCGCCAATGCCGACGCGAATGCGCGCATCGGTCGCGATGGGAGTGAAGTCAAACGGCGTATCACGTTTGGCTGGCATCAGGTTGGCCTGCGAGGTGTTGCGCGCATGGTGCTAGGTCCATGTCGAGGATGACGTGAGCGGCGCGTGGGACTTTCCACATCGCCAGGAAACATTCTGATGATGGTGGCAACGCGCCCACCACCGCGCATGGACAGGCAGGCGTGCTGACGAGGGCGGCTCGACGAGGCGTTGATCGACGTGCCGTTGGAACCTAACGGGAAACCTGCGGATGCTTGCCCAGCCGTCCCGCCAAGCCATCGCGCACGGCTTCGCGCAGCAGGCGGAAGCGGTCGATGCGGCCCGAAATCAAGGCGTAGCCACCCAGCACGGCGAGGTAGGTATAAAGGTTGAGGTTAAACAGTAGTCGCGAACTTGCGGCGCAGTGGGTATGGAAATACACATCGTTGCGCGTGCCGTAGTAAAGCCGCGCTCGGCTTTCGTGCTTCACCGCATCAGCCAGATCACTGTCCCCCGCATCAACCTCCAGGGCATGTCCGAGCAGTTGGGAAGCATCCAGCATGGCCGCGCCAACCAGCACGATACGGCCGCCTGAACGGGTGATGCGGTAGGTGAACTCGGTATCGTCCATGTAATAGATAAAGTCTTCACGCGGCAGGCCGTGCGCCGCGATCACGTCGCGATGAAACAGCAGACCGCTGAAGGGTGCGTAGGGTACGTCCGTGTAAGGCGCTAGCGCGGTGGATTTGCTGGCGCGGGCCCAAGGGCGTCGCCGCCAGAGCTTGCCGGGCAAGTCGGCCAGGTGAAAGCCCCGGAAGCTGCCCGGCCGAAAAGTGACCCGTCCCAACGCCTCGCTGTAACCAATGTCACTGAGGTGCTCGGGTCGGTAAGCCAGCACGGCCAACGAGGCGCGGTTCGCGCCCGGCAGCAGGCTTTGATAAGCCTGCCGCAGCAGGGTGAGGCAATGGGGTTGCGGCACGTTGTCGTCGTCCACCAGGAAGAGCAACGCCTGATCGCCGCCCGCGCAAGCCGCTTGGATGCCGGCGGCATACGCCGCGGCGGTACTTTGCTGCGCCGATAGTCGCAGCACGGTCAGTCGGGTTCCGAAACGTGGACCCAATTCCTCAGCCACCGACCAGACGGCGCCATGATCCACCAGCACGATGTGGGAGGCGTCCTGTGCGAGCAGCGCCTCCAACACCGGAAGAAGTAACTCACGCCGATCGCCGAAAGTGACCACGACCGCTACCAGCCGAGCATCTTCGCCAACGTGCATATCTCCCCCAGAGCGACTTTTCCGGCGGTGACCGGACGCATCGCGTGTGGCCTGTGAGGCACTGTAGCTGCTTTACCGTCGGGTGCGTGAATGCGGGCGGTTCGGCTCGTCGACGATTGCCGAAGGCATTCGGAGGGGCTGATCACACGGCGAATTGCCTTGGACTGCTTTCAGTACCACAGCTTTCTAAACTTATTTTTTCGTTTTTCTTGTGCTGACTGGCAGCGGTGTGGCGTATTTGATGTGGAAAGCAGATAGCTTGGATTGACATTGGCTCAGTGCCTTTTCGAAGGACTGTTGCTGTTCCTCGCTTTCCCACCGCTTGTGAAGGCTGTGTTTGCCAACATTCGCGACTACTTCAAGGCAGTCGAGGCAAATTGCTGGCATGCCGCTGATTTCGATCGACCAGCCCTTTGGTATGAAATGAATGAATTCATTTCTGAAATCATTGATCTTGCGAATACTACGGCCTTGCGTGCCATTTGGTTTGAAACGATATCCGCAAATGTCGTGCTTCTTAAGTTTCTTGTAGAGGCTCAGGAAATTATCCATCATTAATTCTGGATATGGCGTTCCGTCCTTATGGGCTTTCAGCCAGGCGGCCGTATTCTTCGGCCTTGCGACGAGGAAGTTGTTCCCCAGGCCCAAATGCAATGTCATCACGCCCTGCAGTGCGCTATGCGTGCCGATGACAATCCATTTCCATGCGCTCAGGTCGGTAATCGCAGCCTCGCAAGAGCTACTGATCATGCAGAGAGATGCGAGAATGTCCGCCCGCTCGTCGGTACGCAACCATACTTTTGGCATCGCGCTAACTCCCATATTAAACGGGGGCACGACTGGGCATTTTGTCCCCGTAAGGCAATGTAACTGGTATGGAAAATTTGATACGGCTGATGGACGAACTTTCAGCAGAAGACTGGCCTTGTGATCCAAGTACAATTGCAGAAGCCACGACCCCGATGCCACCCTTTGTACTATTTGCTTTTGCGGCAGTTACCGCCACGTCGAACTCTACTGTCTGTACAAGTTGGCCTTGGATAGAAACCAGATTTCCCTGTTTTTCCAAAGGACCTTGGTGGGTAGATAGCTGCGGGTTGATGTATTTGCCGTTTTCCCCAAGTGACAACTGAGCGTCTATAACGCCGTGAACTATGTCGGCGAGCACTTGGCCAATAAAATCTTTGAGATCCATCCTGGAGCCTCTCTGTAAGTGGTTAATGCTGAGGAAGATAGTTGCGGGCAAGGTTGCATGAAGTACAGATGCCAGTAAGCGCGCGGTTTGTTATTGCATGCTTGATAACTAAGAATTGCGCAACTTGCGATCACCATACGGTTCCCACAGCGCCAAGGATGACACCAAAAGCGAAGCAAGAGCGGGCGAGCATTGAATGTAGTACTTCATGAAGACAGTTGCCTCGATAGGTTTTATCAACGGGAAGGAACTGCAGGATGCTCCCCCAGCACGCGAGTAAGGTGCCGATAGTGGTGATGACCTTACCAATATCGATAGGCAGACTGGGGGCGATCCGCCCGGCAAGCGCAACAAATACAATTATCGCAAGACATGCGGTGATTAGCGTAGATTTATTAATTGACTTCCATATCTGTTCCCATTGACTTAGAGCAAGAGCGCGGCTATCAGCCCGCCGTTGGCTCGCTGGGAAGGTGCCATTTTTATAGGCTTCATACATCTGCGGGGAGCCAAGTTCCGCAGCAAGGTTATGACGGAGTGCCGCTTTTACAAAACGCTCCTTGCTTCCCAAGGAGATCAGAGCAGCTAGTAAGCCAGCACGTTTAGGCTCGGGAAGTTCTGGATACATAGTGTTTAGTGTCAAAAAATCGCCCTTCGCAGCCCTTTGCCGCAACCGCAAATATTCCGCCGCCCCAATACATAGCAGCAGCCACGCCAGGCCTGTGAGATAGCCGGCGATCACGTCACTGAGGTAATGCACTTGCAGCAGGATGCGGCTGATACCGATCACGCTGATGGCGGTGATCGCCGCGGCGATGATCGGGCGATGCAGGCGCAGCGGGGTGAGGCGCAGCAGCAGGTAGGCGGCCATGCCGTAGAACACCATCGCGCCGGAGGCGTGCCCGCTGGGGAAAC
>JBEVMS010000054.1:0-13740 GCA_040508515.1 Dyella sp.
TGGGCCCAGTAGCCGCACGAATACACCAGCCGCTTGCCCAGCATCGCCTTGAACAGGTCGTTGCCCAGGTCGTAATGCACCTTGCCCACTTCGTAGGCGTGCTCGCCGCGCTGACGGTTGATAAAGCGCGCCCGGAGGTGAGCCAGCAACGTGTTGAGGGTCTTGAGCCGCTCGTCCAGATGCGCGCCCAGCATGCGGGTAAACACACCGGCGAGATCGTCAGCGTCCCACCAGCCATCCATATAGGCCTCGCCCAGGCCGAGCGAGCCCTGCGCGAAGACCCGCGCGTATAGCCGCTGGTCGTGCACTTTCAGGTCGGTCGGGGCGCTGCCGTCGATACGGATGCCGGCGTGGTTGAGCAGTTCAGCCGCGCGGTGCTTGAGAGAATCCTGGCTCATGGGTATTGCCTCGTTGGGTCGGCCGCTCCGCTGTTGGACGCGGTCCAATGTATCGGCGCGATGTCTCCTGGCACCGCCATGCTTTTTCTGATTTCAGCCACGGCAAGTCAAGTGTCTGGGGTATCGGCGTATGTTTAGGTGAAGCGTGCGCCTTATGCCAGTGTTGGTTTTGTCAAAGGCTCCCATGGGTACCACGCGAACGCTGTCGCGCCGTTGAGCCCGTGGCGCCACGCCCTCACGCCGCCGAGGCCGACGGGTGGACGACATCGCCAATACGCATGCCAATCTGGTGACACGCGTTGGTCAGGTGCAAAAGAATCGCTCGCGGCGACTATGGCCCGCGGCGCTACCTGGGCGTAGCCGGGCACGTGCGCGGCTGGCCGCGGCGTGATGTCGATTCGATGCTGGATAGGCGCGGGCGCTGTCGCGTTTGCGAAGCCAGCCCTAAGCGGCTTGACGCCCGGCGTGGGCGCACAGGCTTAGAATTTCCCGAGCCACATCTTCGGGCGCGCGCTCACTGGCATGCACGATCCGGTCGTTGCGCCCGTAGGGCCCCCACTCGGCGGTATTGGTGACGGTGAAAATGCCCAAGGTGGGAACCTGGGTGGCGCAGGCCAGATGCATCACTCCGCAATCGAGGCTGATATAGGTGGTCAGGTTGGCCAGCACGCTGCCCAGTTTGCGGATGTCGCTGGAGTAATAGGCCGGGTAATGCGAGCCCAGCATGGATTGGCCCGAGGCGGGCACGATCTCGACGATCTGGTAGTAGGGGCTAATCGGTTCCAGCGCACGCATGAACGCATTCCACCATTCAGGCGCCAACAGTTTGGGGCCGGTGGCATTGGCGAAAATACCCATCACGCCGCTTTTGAGTGGCTGCGTGCCGCGCAGTTCCAACAGTCGCCTCAAGGCCTGTCGTCCTTGCGCCAGCTCGGCATCGCTCAGGCGAATGTCTGGCACCGGATACGGGTTGGCCAAGTCATCGCCCGATGTGTTTCCATGCAGCGCCTGGCGCAGCAGATACACCGGCAGTTGGCCCTTGCTCTTGAGCCGTTCCGGCAAGGCCACCGAATGGGTCACATGCCCACTCTTGCGCCGGCTGCTGAAACCCAGCTTGCAGTCGGCGTTGACTCGTTGCAGCAGCAACCGGCTGGTCTGTGACTGCGGATCAGGATCGATCGCCAGATCGTAGCGGGTACGACGCAACGCGCGCAGTACGGACAACGTGCGCAGCGGATGGCCGACCATATGAGCCGGCATGCGCAACAGACGCCGAACGTTGAAGTAATGACCGTAGATTTCCTGCGCCACCGGGCTGCGGGTGAGAATGTCGACCTCCGCTTCGGGGTAGGTGCGCTCCAGTTCCTGCAGCAGCGGCGTCAACAACAAAGCATTGCCGAGGCTGTGGCTGAGATGGCAGACCACGATCCGATAGACACCGCTGCCGGGCAGCGGCTGGGTACTGGGCTGGGTCGGTTTTCCCAGCAGCAGGCGCGTCAGCCGATCGGCAACGGCTCGGCGTAAGTCGTCGATACGGATGAGCAGAAAGGAACGGTTCTTGGCCACGGCCGGCTCGGGGGATGAAGGTAAGTGCGCACAGAGTCATGCATTTCGCTTTCTGGAAAATTACAACCCGCGGAGAGCCCGATGGCGCGGTCCGACCCGTTTTTGCATGCTGCATCGACGTCAGAGAACGCCGAGGCTTTTGGGCAGCCCGATGCCCGGTCAATGGATATCCGGGCTCCATCGATGGCTTCGACCGTGGGGGAGGGCTGCTTACGCCCAGAACGGAGTGCCGTCCTCATGCAATCGGCGTTGCTCGATCAGCCAGCGTCGGGCGTTTTCGGCATCGTGCTCGAACCATGCCCGGGTCGAGCCCAGCCGGAAGTTGTAACCCCAGGCATCCATGTCGCTCATCAGACGCTCACGGCCTACGCCGGGAAGGTAATCGGCCAGCACAATCTGCAAATAGCAGGTGGCATCTTCTTCTTCGACCGAATCGGTGGCGTTGGTATGCACCATGGTGCGGCGCCCGGGCGGCAGCACGATCAGGTGTCCGGCCTCATGCAGCACCGAGTGCACCGGCGTGTCGGCGCGCGCGTACACCGTATGACCAATGATGCCGGCCTCCTCATCGCCCCAGAAACTGCCTGGAATCGGCTCGCCATCGGCGACTTGCATGAAGTTCAGTGCATAGCGCGTCAGCAACTGACGCAGCGGCGTCTGCTCGATATCGCGCAGACGCAGCACCGTGGCGAGTGGGGAATCAGTGGTCGGCATGGTGCGGTGCGCAGCCCTGAGCGGCAGACCGGGCGATTGCATCCGATCCGACGCCCACGGCCATGAAGTCAGCCCGCGGCCGGACTGGCATTGGCCGGCCTGGGACCGTCCGGCAGCGAAACCGAAAGCTCCAGCACCTCATGCGTGCCATCGCGCTCCAGATTGATCGCCACCGCGTCGGGATCGACGCTGACGTACTTGCGAATCACTTCCAGCAATTCACTGCGCAGCAGCGGCAGATAATCGGGGCCGCCTCGGGTGGAGCGCTCCTGCGCCACGATAATGCGCAGGCGCTCTTTCGCCACGGTGGCGGTTGGCTCTGGCTTTCGCTTCAGGAAATCGAGGATACCCATGCGTTCAGCCTCCGAATACGCGCTGGAAGAAGCCCTTCTTCGGTACATCCAAGAAGCGTAATGGACGCTCTTCGCCAAGTACCCGGGCCACGGTGTCGCCATAGGCTTGTCCCGCCAGCGAGGCGTCGTCCAGGATCACCGGCACGCCGGCGTTGGAGGCGGCCAACACGTTCTCCGATTCGGGGATCACGCCGACCACGTTGATGCCGAGAATTTCCTCGACGTCCTTGACGCTGAGCATTTCGCCGGCGGCAACCCGGGTGGGGTTGTAGCGGGTCAGCAGCAGATGCTGCTTGATCGGGCCATCGCCGCGCTCGGCGCGCCGGGTCTTGCTAGCCAGCAGGCCCAGGATGCGGTCCGAATCGCGTACCGAGGACACTTCCGGGTTGACCACCACCACCGCGTGGTCGGCGAAATACATCGCCAGATGGGCGCCTTTTTCGATGCCGGCGGGCGAGTCGCAAACGACGTAATCGAAGCCTTCGGCGGACAGCGCTTCGAGTACTTTCTCGACGCCTTCCTGGGTCAGCGCGTCCTTGTCGCGGGTCTGGCTGGCGGCCAGCACGAACAGGTTGTCGTGGCGTTTGTCCTTGATCAGTGCCTGCTTGATGGTGGCCTCGCCGTGCACGACGTTGACAAAGTCGTACACCACCCGACGCTCGCAGCCCATGATCAGGTCGAGGTTGCGCAGGCCCACGTCGAAGTCGATCACTGCGACTTTCTTGCCGACCATGGCCAGGCCGGTGGCCAGCGATGCGCTGGTGGTGGTTTTGCCGACGCCGCCCTTGCCGGAAGTGACAACAATGATCTCTGCACTCAAGGATTCATCTCCCTACTAAATTTTGTTGTTGGCCCACGCGCGGTGGGTAGTGATCGTCACAGACGGGCGATCAAGAGTTTTTCACCATCGAGCCAGCATTGCACAGACTGGCCTTCGAGGTCCTTCGGGATTTGTTCAAACACGCGGTAGTGGCCGGCGATGGCGACCAGTTCGCCGCGGAAGTCAGAAACATAGATGCGCGACGTCTCGTCGCCCTGGGCCCCTGCCATGGCCCGGCCGCGCAGACCGCCATAGATGTGGATGTCGCCATCGGCGATGACCTCGGCGCCATTGGCGACCGTGCCGGTGACCACCAGATCGCGCGAGCGCGCGTAGATTTGCTGGCCCGAGCGCACCGCGCCCTCGTGGTGCAGCGCACTGTGCACGCCATCGCTGGGGGCATCGAGCCGCGGCGCCTCGGCGGGCATTGGCTCCAGCGCGCGCGGCGCGGTCGGTTCGGCGGCGCGGGTGACGGGCGCGGCAACGTCGCCGCTCGCCGGCTCGTAGGCGGCGCGGAACTTGGCGATGATCGGCAGTCCCATCCGCTTAGCCAGCGCCTCGGTGGCCGCGGTCCCGTAGGCCAAACCTACCGGCAGCATGCCGGCGCTGCGTACCGCTTCGAGCAGCGCATCGACGGTGCCATCGTCGGGCAGGTCGTTCAGGTGACTCAGATCAAGCACCACCGCGGCGCGGGCAAATAACTGCGGCGCCGCGTGCACCCGGCGCTCCAGTTCGTCGCACAGCGCGGCGGCATCGACGCGGCGCACGCGCACGCAGGCAATTCCGACCTGGCCGAAGCGCAGGTCGCAAGCATCGGTAGTTACATCCATACGTGCATTCACAGGCGCCGCTCTCCAGTGAGGCGGCGAGGTTGGGGGAGGGGATGCTGCGGGTGCAAACGTTCGGCCAGCCAGTCCTCGGCCGGCAAACCGCCATGGTCGAGATAGGTGTCGCGCACATAGGCGTAGCTGGGCAAGGGCATCGCCAGCAGGCTGACTTGTGGACCGTCCTCGCCCATGCGCTGTTGACCGACTTCCTGAAAGCCGTAGGTGCCGTGG
The DNA here is from genome assembly GCA_040508515.1 of Dyella sp. Lineage (GTDB taxonomy): Bacteria > Pseudomonadota > Gammaproteobacteria > Xanthomonadales > Rhodanobacteraceae > JBEVMS01. Next base: position 4,910 of record JBEVMS010000054.1, read on the forward strand.
AATAGCACCACCACGTCGTCGCGCGGTTCCAGGAACACTTCGCACGTCAGTACGGGCACACGCATCTCAGCGTAGCTGCTGACATCGCAATACAACACCCGGCCCAGGCCGTGCCGCCGGTAGGCGTTAGCGATGACGATGCGGTCGATATAGGCGAAATCCTGATAGTGCTCGCTGAACCAGCGGTAGTTGGGACTGTGATAGTCCGCGCCGTTGCGTAAGGCGATCAGGAAGCCTGCAAGGTGGCCATCGATCTCGGCCACGCGAAAATAGTCCGCATGATCGAAGAAATAACGCAGCCGCGCTGCATCGAGGGCGAGGATGCTGCGGCCGGCTGAATTGTTCAGCGCCAGCACCGCATCCAGGTCGTGCTCGCGCACGTCGCGGATGGCAAGGGCCATTCGTTGCTCCGCCATGGTTTGAGTTGGTCAAAAGGCCACTGTCCCGGCCTGCAAGGTAGGCATTATGGCATGCAGTTGAGGCCCTTACACCTCGCCTTGCATCATGTAAAGGCTATGTAAAACGGGTGCCGCCGAAGGCGTTGGCGCGTGTGCCGGGGAATGACCATTAACGCATTGCGCCAGCCCCGCAGGCGCCTATGATGGAGCCATGCCTTGGCCTTACCTCAATCACATTCGATTACTCCGCTTCGCGGGGCTGTTCACTTATTTGTGCGTGGGGACGCCGCTGGTTACCAGTTGGGCGGCAGAGCGGCTGATGCAACTGCACCGGCCCAACTTCGCCTTGCTGTTGTGGACGCTTTGCTACCTGTTATTCGGGGCGCTGTATTGGACCTTGACCAGCAATCTGGGGCTGCGCCGCTACCTGACCTTGAAATTGATCGGGCTGGCATTGATGACCGCCGCCGCCGTGGCCGTGGGGTGGTACAGCCATAGTGGGCTGTCGGCGATGTTGATGGTGGTCGCCTCGGTGGTGCTGCCTTGGCAATTGCCGGTGTGGTTGGGCGTGCTGTGGATTTTGCTGCAAAACCTCAGTCTGGTGGCGGTGTTCGCCACTTTTCCGGAGCTCAATTACAATTTCACCCTGGCATTTCTGCAGGCGAGTATCTATCTGGGCATTTCGGCGCTGGCCTTCGTCACCTCGCTGGTGGCCAGCCGACAGGCCGAGGAGCGTGAGCTTCAGCACCGGCTCAATTCCGAATTGCGCGCAACCCGCGCCTTGCTGGCTGAGTCGACCCGCATCGCCGAACGCATGCGCATCGCGCGCGAGCTGCACGATCTGATCGGCCATCACCTGACCGCGCTGAGCCTTAATCTCGAGGTAGCCAGTCATCTCACCAACGAGGCGGCTGCCGAGCACGTGCGCAAGGCGCAAAGCACCGCCAAGCATTTGCTCGCCGATGTGCGCGAAGCGGTCAGTGAGTTGCGCCAGGACGATGCGATCGATCTGACCAGCGCATTGCGCAGCTTGGTCGACAGCGTGCCGGGCCTGAATGTTCATGTGGAAATGCCGCCGCGTTTTTCGGTGGAAGATCCCCGCCGCGCGCAGATGCTGCTGCGTTGTGCGCAAGAGATCATCACCAATACCGCGCGGCATGCCGGCGCGCGCAATCTGTGGCTGAACTTCGCCTACGCGCAGGACCGCATGCTGGGTTTGTACGCCCGTGACGACGGCAACGGAGTGGAGCAATTTCAGCCCGGCAACGGGTTGTCCGGCATGCGTGAACGGTTGGCCGAGTTCGGTGGCAGTCTGAGTGTGGAGACGCCGGAAAAAGGTGGCTTCGCATTGAACTTGCGCCTGCCGCTGGGTGAAGCGTCCGAACTTGCGCACGCGCCGACCCGCTCTACGCCACCGGCGCTGAGCCTGCCATGAGTCATCCTCGCGGGCTGCTCCAGAGAGCTTCGCGACATGCCAGAATGCGTTGCTGCCACACGACGTTTTGCAGCGACCGGAAGGTCGTGGACCTTAAAGCTCCGAGGATGCGTGATGATTTCCGTCTGTCTCGTCGACGACCAGAACCTGGTGCGCCAGGGCGTCCGTTCTTTGCTGGACTTGGCCGGCGATATTCGCGTGGTGGCCGAATGCGCCGATGGCGCCCAGGCGGTGCAGAGCATTCCGCAGATCAAGCCTGATGTGGTGTTGCTGGATCTGCGTATGCCCAATATGAGCGGGCTGGAAGTGCTGCAGACGCTCTCCCAACGCGGCGAGCTGCCGCCGACGATCATTCTGACCACCTTCGACGACGACCAACTGGTGTTGCAGGGACTCAAGGCCGGCGCACGCGGCTATTTGCTAAAAGACGTCTCGCTGGAGCAACTGGTCGAGGCGGTGCGGGTCGTGGCCGCCGGCGGTTCGCTGGTGGCGCCCATGGTTACCCAGCGATTGCTTGCCGGGGTGGGGCGGATGCAAAACCAGTTCACCAGCCTGGAGCAGCCTGACCCACTGACCGAGCGCGAAACGGAAATCCTGCGCCTGTTGTCCGGCGGTTACAGCAATAAGGAGATCGCCAACTCGCTGAAGGTGGCCGAGGGCACAGTGAAAAACCACGTCTCCAATATCCTGTCGAAACTGGGCGTGCGCGACCGCACCCGGGCCGTGCTCAAAGCGCTGGAGCTGGGTATCGTTTGAGTTCGCCCTCCCCCGGCCCGCACGGCCGCGGACAGCCGTCCATACGGCGGCGACTGGTGGCTTGAAACGGGTCGCCAAGCCTGTGCTGGTGGGGTTTTAGGCCAATCTCGGGCGATACGTGGTCGCCGATGGCGTTCCTTCGCGCGAGCAAGTACCATCCAATGCTTTAACGCTGACCCAATCCTGACTGACGAGGCGATTTCTCCGGACCTCCGCCTGTTGGAGCGGACGGATGTCGGCAAGGCCCGTGCAGCAGCTTAGAGACGTTCGGAGACCCCTGGAATGACGCGTGTTCTTGAATTAATCGTTGCCCTGATCATCGTCGCCGTCGTGGCTGTGGTGGCGGGGGTGGTCATGCCCTCCAGCGGGCACGTGGAGCGTTCGCTTGTACTCGGCAAGGATTTTCGCCAGGTCTACGATGTGCTGAGCAACTTCCGTCGCTTTCCGGAATATTCCCTCTTGCACGTGAGCGACCCGCAACTGCAGTTCACCCAGTCCGGCAAGGCATTCGGCCCCGGTGCCGAGATCAACTGGGCCGGTGACGCTGAGAAAGTCGGCAACGGCAAGCTGAGCCTGGCTTCCGAAAGCCCCACTTTCGACAAGATCGACGGCACCACCACCCAGGCCACCATCGTCTGGAACCTGGAAAACAATTGGCACGGTAACGACAAGCACTTCACGCTGACCCTCGATCGGCAGGGGCGCGGCGGTAAGCTGACCAAGCTGACCTGGGCTTATGACGTTGCCTACGGTTGGAACCTGATCAATCGTTATTCGGGCCTGTACATTCACGGCGAGCCGGATGCCTTCATCCAGTTCGGTCTGAATAATCTGCAGAACGTGCTGGCCTCGGTGCCCAACGTCGACTACAGCTCGATCACGCCGTACATCGAGCAGACCAAGCCGACCCCCGTATTGGCGGTTTCAAGCTCCATCCAGCGCAAGGACGGTCTGGCCGCCCTGGACGACGCGGTGGCCAAGGCGGAAACCGAGTTGCAGGCGGCCGCCAAGAAGCTCGGCGTCAACGTCACTGGTCCGCGCGTGGTGTTCACCACCAACTATGGCGACGAAAACTACACCTTTGACGTGGCGCTGCCGGTCGATGCCAGCACGCTGACCGTGGCCGGCCAGAGCCACGAACTGACTGCACGTCAGACGCCCAAGCTGGACAATCCGGCCGATGCCGCCAGCGCACCCGCCGTGGCCGGTACCGCGGCGGCTCCGGCCGACGCCAGTGCCAACAGTCCAGGCAGCAGTGATCGTTTCGGCCGCCTCGTGGTGGACGCCAATGTGCGTGCTTACCTGGCTTTCGGTGGTCCAGCGTTGATGGCGCCTTGGAATGGCACCGGTGCCGGCGTGCCGCAGACCCGCGACATGCTCAAGGCCTATGCGATGACCCACGGCTACAAGTACGACGACGTGGTCAACCGCATCTACGACATCCTGGTCAAGCCGGCGGTTAAGAATGGCGATGAAGTGGTCAGCTACGAGACGTATGACGTCTACCTGCCGCTGACCAGCGCGCCGGAGCAGACCCCGGAACAGGAAGCCGGCATCAAGCCCAAGTCCATCGACGACAACACCGCGCCCGCCAGCAGCGGGACGGCCGCGGCTCCGGCCAGCGCCGGTACCGCCGCCAGCAACTAAGCGGATTCGCCCCCATCAAAGGCCCTTCTTCGGAAGGGCCTTTTTTGTTGCCCGGCGGTGACGGTCAACTTCCGGCGGCGATGCGGTACATTGCACGGTGGCCCATGCGGCCTGCCTCCGCCCTCAAGATCGCGCATGATCCAGACCGAACAGCTGACCCGACGTTACGGCACCCTCACCGCAGTGGACGCGCTCAGCATCCGCGCCGAGCCCGGTCAGGTGCTGGGCCTGCTTGGTCCTAACGGCGCGGGCAAATCCACCGTGATGCGGATGGTCGCCGGCTTTCTGGCGCCGACCTCAGGCAGTGCCCAGGTGTGCGGTCACGACGTGGTGCGCGAGCCGCTTAAAGCTAAGCGCGCGCTGGGTTATTTGCCTGAAGGCGCGCCTAGCTACGGCGAGATGACGGTGCACGAGTTTCTTCGCTTCGTCGCGCGCATGCGCGGGCTGCGCGCGCCGGAAGGGCGCACGCGCTTCGATCACGTGGTCGGTCGGCTGCAATTGGAGGAGGTGCTGGATCAAGTTATCGATAGCCTGTCCAAGGGCCTGCGCCGGCGCGTCGGTTTGGCCCAGGCGATCCTGCACGACCCGCCGGTGCTGATGCTGGACGAGCCCACCGACGGTCTGGACCCTAATCAGAAACACACCGTGCGTCAGTTGATCGACGCCATGGCGCGCGAGCGCACGATTCTGATTTCCACGCACTTGCTGGAAGAAGTGCATGCCTTGTGCAACCGGGTGGTGATCATCGCGCATGGCCGGCTGCTGGCCGATGCCACGCCCAGCGAATTGGAGCAACAATCGCGCTATCACGGCGCGGTGTCGTTCAGCGCGCCGGGCAGCGGCGTGTCGCAGGAGATGCTGGGGCGCTTGCCGCAGGTGGCGGGCATCGAGGTCGATCCGCTGGACGGCCGTATCACGGTGTTCCCCCGGCCAGGCGAGCGCATTTTGGAGCCCGTCGAAAGCCTGCTGCGCCAGCAGGGATTGGAAGTGTCCGAGATCCAGCTTGAGCGCGGTCGCCTGGACGAAGTATTCCGCACCATCACCACCGCGCCGGCCCTCGCGGAGCGGCGCGCATGAGCCCCTTGCAGGCAGTGATGCGACGCGAGCTGCGCAGTTTCTTCGTAACCCCTTTGGCGTGGGTGTTCCTGATGATCTTTGTGATCATGGCGGGGATGCTGACGTTTTATGTCGGCGATTTTTACGAGCGCGGGCAGGCCGATTTGCAGCCGTTCTTCGCGATGCAGCCGTGGCTGTATCTGATTCTGGCTCCGGCGGTGTCCATGCGGATGTGGTCGGAGGAGGTCAAAAGCGGCAGCGGCGAGTTGCTGCTGAGCATGCCAATCAGCCTGAGCCACGCGATGCTGGGCAAGTTTCTCGCGGCCTGGTTGTTCATCGGTTTGGCGCTGACGCTGACCTTTCCGATCTGGATCACCGTCAATTATTTGGGCTCGCCCGACAACGGCATCATCGTGGCCGGTTATCTGGGCAGTTGGTTGATGGCCGGTGCTTTCCTGGCGATCGGTGCCTGCCTGTCGGCGCTGACCCGCAGTCAGGTTGTGGCGTTCATCCTGGCTGGCACGGTGTGTTTCCTGCTTATCCTGATCGGCCAGCCGCAGGTGCAGGATTTTTTCCACGGCACCTTGCCAATGCGCTTGATCAATGCGCTGGGCATGCTTTCGATCTTGCGCCACTTCGAGGCGATCGCCCGCGGCGTCTTGGACGTGCGCGACGTGCTCTATTTTTTGATCAGCATCGTTGCCTGGCTGAGTGCCGGCGTGATGTTGCTCGATCTCAAGCGGATGCGCTGACGTGACGGCCTGGTTTTCCATGCATCGCCGCGCGCTCTTGCGGGCCGGCTTGATCCTGCTGCCGCTGGTGTTCGTCGCGCTGGTGCTGAGCAGTTCGCGGGCGATGCGCTCGCAGCGCCTGGACCTGACCGAGGACCAGCTCTACACGCTCACGCCAGGCACCGTGAGTATCGTCGAAACGCTGCGCAAGCCGTTGCGGCTGACCTTGTATTTTTCCGACCACGCCGCGCGCGATCTGCCGCAACTGCGCAGTTATGAGCAGCGTGTCAGCGAGATGTTGCAGGAGATGGCTGCGCGCGCGCATGGCAAGATTCGCTTGAGGATCGTCGATCCGCTGCCGTATTCGGACGATGAGGCCAGCGCCGAAAGTTATGGCCTGACCTCGGTGGATACCGGCAGCAATGGCGCGCAGTTGTTCTTCGGTCTGGTCGGGAGTGACCAGCCAGCGGCCGATGCCGATGCCGATGCGCCGGTGCCGAGCAAGGCGCTGTCGATTCCGCTGTTCGATCCCAGCCGCGAAACGTTCCTTGAGTACGACATCGCCAAGCTTGTGTATGAGCTGAACCAGCCCAGCAAACCGCATATCGGGGTGATCAGCAGCTTGCCGGTAGACGGCAATCCGGCGGTCGGCGAGGCGCCGTGGGCGGTGATGCGCCAGCTCAGCCAGTTGTTCGACGTCAAGATGATCGACCCGGCCGCGCTCAAGCAGATCGGCGCCGATATTAAGGTGCTGCTGCTGATCCATCCCAAGCATTTGTCCGACGATGCGCAATATGCGTTGGACCAGTACGTGCTGCGCGGCGGGCATCTGGTGGTGTTGGTCGATCCGGACTCGGAGCTGGACAACACGCCCTACGTCAACAGCCTCGGCGTGCTGGACGACCATAATTCGGACCTGCCGCGGCTGTTCGCCCAGTGGGGTGTCCGGTACGACCCGCAGAAGGTTGTGCTGGATCGCTCACGCGCGTTGCAGATCGAGTTGTATGGCAACAGCTTCAGCCATCCGGCGATGCTGGGCTTGGGGCCGCAGGAGATCAATCGCGAGGACGTGATCACCGCGAGCTTGCAGCGGGTCAACGTCTCCAGCGCCGGTTATTTCGACCTGAGCCCGGATACCAGTTCGCGCCTGCTGCCGCTGTTGCAGAGCACGCCCGATGCCCAAGTGGTTCCGGCGCAACAGGTGCGCCTGTCCACCGCCGATCCCAGCGTATTGCTCAACGGCTACAAGCCGGACAACACCCGCTATGTGATCGCGGCGCGCTTGCGTGGCAGCTTCTCAAGCGCCTTTCCTGAGCGCGCCGATCAACCCGGTCATCTGGCGCAGGCCAAGGCGCCCACCGATGTGGTGCTGGTGGCCGATACCGATCTGCTCAGCGATCGCTTGTGGTTGTATACGCAAAATTTCCTGGGCCAGTCGCAGTTGAGCGTGATCGCCAACAACGGCGACTTCGTGACGCATATTGCTGACAATCTCAGTGGCTCCTCGGCGCTGTTGTCGATCCGTGGACGTTCAACCTCGCAGCGTCCTTTTACCAAGGTGCGCGCCTTGCAGGCGGCGGCGGATCAAAAATTCCTGGCCAAGAAACGCGAACTCGAAGGCGAGCTGGCCGATACCCAGCGCCGGCTGGCCGAACTGCAATCGGCCAAGACTGGCGCGGTTGGTGGCGGCGCCAGTGCTGAGCAAAAGGCCGAGTTGGAAAAATTCGTGCAACGGCGCTTGGCGATCACCAAGGAGCTGCGCGATGTGCAGCACCAGCTCAATGCCGAGATCGACGCGTTGGGCCTGCGCCTGAAATTCATCAATATCCTGCTGGTGCCGGCGCTGCTGGCGTTGATCGGTTTGCTGTACGGCTGGCGTCGCTCGCGTTTTCATCGGCGGCGTCGGTGAGCGGGCTCGCGGCGGGCTTATGATCGTCGCGACGGCCACGCTTCATCCAGCGATGGCGGGCCGGCGTAAGCAGACGGGCGCGGGGGCGAAGCGATGATGGCGGCGCTGCTGAAATGGTTGGTGCCCTGGGAGTTCTCCTGGGTCTTCCTGCTGTGCTTCCTCGCCACGGCGGTGCTGTATGTGCGTGGCTCACACCGGTTGCGGGTCGGTGCGGGGCGTCAGTGGGCGTTTTGGTCGGGCATGGCGATCATCTACCTGTCGCTGCATACCTATTTCGATTACTACGCCGAGCATGAGTTTTTCATGCATCGCATCCAGCAATTGCTGCTGCATCATCTGGCGCCGCTGTTGATCATCGGCTCGTATCCGGGCGCGGTGCTGCACGCGGGGTTGGGTCTGCGTCTGCGGTTGGGCTTTTTGAAACCGTTGCAGCGCTCGTGGCCGTGGCGCGTGTATTCGACGGTATTGCTCAATCCCACCGTGGCGACCATCGCCTTCGTGCTGTTCATCGTGATCTGGCTGGTGCCGTCGTTGCAAACGCTGGCGATGCTGGATTGGCGCGTTTACCGGTTCATGAATTGGTCGATGCTGGTCAGCGGATTCATCTACTGGTGGCTGGTGCTGGATCACCGGCCGCATCCGCCGGCACGGATGATCGCCGGCATCCGGGTGCTGTCGCCGGCGATCACCATGACGCCGCAAATTCTGGCCGGCGCGATCGTGACGTTCTCGCGCAGCGATCTTTATCCGATCTTTGAAATCTGCGGGCGTGCGTTCACTTTCAACGTGATGACCGGGCAACTGGTCGGCGGATTGATCATGTGGGTGCCTGCGGCGTTGATCGAAACCGTGGGCGGCCTGCTGGCGCTGCGTCAGTGGCTGCGGCTTTCGCGGTGTGG
>JBEVMS010000154.1:0-8144 GCA_040508515.1 Dyella sp.
CCAAGGCGCTGGGCTTGTTGGCGCGGCGCGAACATTCGCGCCGCGAACAGGGCCGCAAGCTCGAACAGGGCGGTTATGAGCGCGACGAAGCCGGCGCCGCGCTGGAACGGCTGGGCGAACAGAGTTACCAGGACGACGCTCGCTTCGGTCAGGTGCTGGTGCGCAGCCGTGCCAGCCACGGTTACGGTCCGCAGCGCATCCGCGCCGAACTGAAAAGTCACGGTCTGGCCGATGCGGCAATCCGCCAACTGCTGCAAGAGGCCGAGCAGGACTGGGACCAACTGGCCGCCAACCAGTTGCGTCGTCGCTACGGTACGACCGCTCCGGGCGACGCGGCCGAGCGGGCCAAGCGTGCGCAGTTTCTACTTCGTCGCGGCTTCGATGGCGCCAGCGTGCGTGCTGCGCTGGCGGTGGAGATCGAGCTGGACGAATTCGACGGCGAGGATTGAAGCTTGGTGGCATGGGCTGACTCACCAGACCAGACCAGACACGGCAGCGTTGCGTGGGGCAGGGGTACAACAGGCCCGCACCTTCTTTCGATCATGATCTTGGCGGCGATGGTTGATCTCGGCCGGGCAACCCGAAGGGCGCGCAAGCCTGCCGGTCGATCAACCAGGCGCGCGGTTGCCGCAGTATCGCCCCGCACCCTTGCCGCGACACGTCAGCCCCTTGCGCAGCAAGCCTTCCGCCGCCAAAGTAGTAAGGCTAGACCCCAGCGAAATGACGCGAGCGGTAGTCGGTGCATTCGCGCCTCTACGCGCCGCGTTCCGCTACCGATGCGCCCGCCGCAGCCTGCCGCCACGAAGCCTTATGAAAACCGCCGAAATCCGCTCCGCCTTCCTCGCGTTCTTTCGCTCCAAGGACCACACCATCGTGCCGTCCAGCTCGTTGGTGCCGTCCAGCGATCCGACCCTGCTGTTCACCAACTCCGGCATGGTGCAGTTCAAGAACGTGTTTCTCGGCAGCGAAAAGCCCGGCTACGTGCGCGCGGCCGATGTGCAGCGTTGCCTGCGCGCCGGCGGCAAGCACAACGACCTGGATGCGGTCGGTTATACCGCGCGCCATCACACCTTTTTTGAAATGCTGGGCAACTGGTCGTTCGGCGATTATTTCAAGCGCGATGCGATCCATTACGCCTGGGAGCTGCTGACCGGCGTGTTCAAGCTGCCGGCCGAGCGCTTGACCGTCACGGTCTATCACACCGACGACGAGGCCTACGGCATCTGGCACGAGCAGATCGGCGTGCCGGCCGAGCGGATCGTGCGGATCGGCGACAACAAAGGCGCGCCCTACGCGTCGGACAATTTTTGGCAGATGGCCGATACCGGTCCCTGCGGCCCTTGCACCGAGATTTTCTACGATCACGGCGAGGGCATCGCTGGCGGTCCGCCCGGCTCGCCGGATGAGGACGGCGATCGCTTCATCGAAATCTGGAACCTCGTGTTCATGCAGTTCGACCGCGCGCCGGACGGCACACTGTCGCCGTTGCCGGCCCCCTGCGTGGATACCGGCATGGGTCTGGAGCGCCTGGCCGCGGTGCTGCAGCACGTGCATTCGAACTACGAGATCGACCTGTTCGCGCACCTGATTCGCGTCGCCGGTGAACTGACCAAGACCGCCGATCTGGGTAACAAGTCGCTGCGGGTGATCGCCGATCACATCCGCGCTTGCTCGTTCCTAATCGTCGACGGCGTGCTGCCGTCCAATGAGGGGCGCGGCTACGTGCTGCGCCGGATCATCCGGCGCGCGCTGCGCCACGGTTGGATGCTCGGCGTGCGTGGCGACTTCTTCTGGAAGATGGTGCAGCCGCTGGTCGAAGAGATGGGCGAGGCCTATCCGGAGCTGGCGGCCAAGCGCGCCTTCGTCGAAGAGGCGCTGCGCACCGAAGAACAGCGCTTCGGCGAGACGCTGGAACACGGCATGCGTGTGTTCGATGAAGTCGCGGCCAAGTCGGGCAGCAGCATTCCCGGCGTCGATGCGTTCCGGCTCTATGACACTTACGGTTTCCCGGTCGACCTCACCGCCGACATCGCGCGCGAACGTGGTTTGAGCGTCGACATGGTCGGCTTCGAGCAAGCCATGAACGAGCAACGCGAGCGCGCTCGCGCCGCAGGCAAGTTCGAGGCCAAGGGTCAACTGCCGGCCGAGTTGGCCAGCCGTCTGCAGCCCAGCGTGTTCCTCGGCTACGACGCGCTCAGCGATGAGGCGGGTGTGGTGGTCGGCATCGTGCGCGCCGGCAAGCAGTTTGATCAATTGGTCGCGGGCGAGGAGGGCTTGGTGATTCTCGATCGCACGCCGTTCTACGCCGAGTCCGGCGGCCAGGTCGGCGATACTGGCGAGCTGGCCTCGGCCGGCGGTCGTTTCGAGGTCAGCGATACCTTGAAGATGGGCGGCGTGTTTTTCGGCCATGCCGGTCGCTGGCAGGGCACGCAGCCGTTGAAGGTGGGCGATTCGGTGAGCGCCGCGGTTGATGCGGTACGTCGTCAGGCGACCGTGCTCAACCATTCGGCCACCCATTTGCTGCATGCCGCGTTGCGTGAAGTGTTGGGTGAGCATGTCGCGCAGAAGGGCTCGCTGGTTGCGCCCGAGCGTTTGCGTTTTGACTTCTCGCACTTCAAGCCGATCAGCGCCGATGAGCTCAAGCGCATCGAGTCGCTGGTGAACGATCAAGTGCGCCGCAACGCCGTTGCCGAAACGCATCAGATGGGCTATGACGCGGCGATCGAATTCGGCGCCATCGCCTTGTTCGGCGAGAAATACGGCGACGAAGTGCGTGTGTTGAAGATGGGCGATTTCTCCACCGAGCTGTGCGGTGGCACCCACGTCAATCGCACCGGCGACATCGGCCTGTTCAAGATTGTCAGCGAATCGGGTGTGGCTTCGGGCGTGCGTCGCATCGAGGCAGTCACCGGCGTGGGTGCGCTGGCCTATGTGGCCGACGAGGAACGCCGCCTGGGTGAGTTGTCGTCGCTGCTTTCCAGCAGTGGCGAGGATGCCATCGACAAACTGCGCCAGTTGTTCGACAAACAGAAGAAACTGGAGCGTGAACTCGATTCGCTACGCAGCAAGGCAGCCGGTTCGGCCACCGCCGATCTGGCCGGTTCGGCGCACGAGGTGGATGGCATCAAGGTGATCGCCGCACGTCTCGAAGGCTTCGATGCCAAGTCGCTGCGCGATAGCGTTGATCAGCTCAAGCAGCAACTTGGCGATTGCGTGGTGCTGCTGGCCGGCGCCGCTGACGGGCGGGTATCTCTGGTGGCCGGCGTGCATGGGAAAGCTTCTGGCAAGGTGAAGGCGGGTAGTGTTGTCGCTCATGTCGCCCAGCAGATCGAAGGCAAGGGTGGTGGACGCGCAGATATGGCTCAAGGCGGAGGTGTCGACCTGCCCAATTTGCCGGCGCTGTTGGCCGGGTTGCCCGATTGGGTGCGCGGTGAACTGGCTGCCACGGCGTGATATGAACGATAGCGGCAACGTGGTTGCCATATACGAACGGTTGCATTGCGGAGCTCAAGCGCGCTCGGCTAGTATCTGTGAAATTGCGATGCCGCTTTTGTTGCAGTGGGATCGCGTGTCGTGACACCTAATTATGGGATGTCGTAATGGAGCCGGGGAAGGCGGTTGGGCCTTCGACGGACAAATCGTCGAACTGTCATGCGGGACGAGCGCTCAGGGGTGAGGCGTCTCTATGTCAGCAGGCCTAAGACCTAAACCAAAAGATTTCATGGAGTATCAATCATGTTGATTCTGACCCGCCGGGTCGGTGAAACCTTGATGATCGGTGACGAAGTGACCGTTACCGTGCTAGGCGTGAAAGGTAATCAGGTGCGCATCGGTATCAACGCGCCCAAAAACGTCGCGGTGCATCGCGAAGAAATCTATCAGCGCATCAAGAACGAACACGACCCCGATGGCAACGGACCCGATAGCTCCGGCGATCATTAATTAGCAATTAGGGCTTTACCTGCGCGTTGTCGGTCGCTATCCTTACCGGCTTCGCAGCAGTGAAATTGCGAAGATCAACGGAGAGATGCCCGAGAGGCCGAAGGGGCTCCCCTGCTAAGGGAGTATAGGGTCAAAAGCCTTATCGAGGGTTCGAATCCCTCTCTCTCCGCCAGATACACATAAGCCCCTGTTTATTCAGGGGTTTTTTGTATCTTGACCAAGTGCTTTGGCAGTACGCAAATCGCGCCATAAAAGCGTCGAAATGCGCATTCCAAACCACCTCCGGCTGGCCTCATCTCACGTCTGGCATTTCCGTCAAGTGGTGCCCGCAGACCTGCAGGACTTCTTTGGTCGAAGCACGCTGATGCGTAGCCTTCGAGCCACGGATTTGCTGACGGCACAGCGACGTGCACTTGAGTGGGCACAGCAGTATGCTCAGGCCTTCGCGACTGCTAGGAGGCAGGGCGTGGGCAAGGAAAGCATGCCGATCGTGGATGAAATCCTCAGGTCAGCCAAGAGAAAGAAGACCGAACCGTACGGTGCGATCCAAATTGAAGCCAGGTGAAAAAGACCATTGTCTGGCGATGGAAGCATTGGGTCGAATTCGGATTGAATGCATCGGTCCGCTCTCGAACGAATTATTCGTCCAGCTCCCCAAAGAAAAAACTGTCACCGCCAAACGTGCTCAAATCTTGGGTCGGCCGTCGTAGTTGCGGGTAACACTTCCTGTTGAGCATGCACTTTCACCAAGGGGTCGCGCTGGCCGGGCTTCGGCACCTTCGTCATTGCTTCGCGGTGGCGGAGTTCCACCACTTGCCATCGGCAAAGCGGCGGTGAAGTGGCTGGCGAACATCAAGTCCGACACCCTGCGAAAAACTTTCATCATCAAATCTGCGGCCATCAATGGCTTTGTTGCCTTATGGTGACAAGAAGCAACTGATCCAAGATGCGGGTCAACGGATGGCCGCCGATCGCCCGCTCCGGCACGATCGCGATCGACCCATGCGTTGCGTCATCGACGATGGTCAGGCACTTGATCACCCGGCCTTCGGCCGTGCGATCGAACACGAAGTCCATTGACCACACCTCGTTGGCCAGTTGCGGCCGCACCAGTGGCTGGCGTTTGGACACGGGCACCTTCTTGCGCTTGCGTCGAGGCACCTGCAGTTTGGCCAAGGCTTAGAGCCGCTCGACGCGCTTGTGATTGACCACCACGCCGGCCTGGCGCAGCTTCAGGTAGATCATGCCGGTACCGTAACGGCGATGCCGGTGCGCCAAAGTCAGAATGCGTTCGCGCAGCAACGCATTGCTGTCGGGCGCCGACTCGTAGCGCAGCGCACTGGCACTCATGCGAACGACGCGCAGCGCCCGCCGTTCGCTCAATCCATGGGAGATCATCTGCCGCACCAACTGCCGTCGTGCCGGTGCGGTTACCACTTTTTTCGCTGCGCCTCACGCGTGATCTCGTTCTCCAGCATCGACTCGGCCAGCAGCTTCTTCAGCCGGGTGTTATCTGTCTCCAACTCCTTCAGCCGCTTGGCCTCGGACACCGTCATGCCGCCGAACTTGCTGCGCCACAGGTAGTAGCTCGCCTCCGAAAAACCGTGCCGACGGCACAGCTCCTTCACCGCATGGGATCGGACTCTAAACACGCGGACTACTCAATTTTGGGTGGCGTCGGGCTAGTTTGTGGGGGGATTACCCTTCTTCGCAGGCTTTTTGGGGGGCTTTGCGGTCTTTCCATTCAAGGAATTCTTGGTTGCAACGCCCGACCTCTTGACGGCTTTCTTAGCTGCTTTAGCAGGCGTCTCTCTAGTCGCAACCCCGGCCGAAGAATTTTTAGCGATGACCTTCGGCTTAGTAACGATTTCGACCACCGTGCTGGGCTGCTTGCTGGATTTCTGTTCAACTCCGGCCTCACTGATAAAGAGATTTCTCGTGAAATTTCCAACAGTGTTCGTTGTCACCGAGTCAAAGGCTCCTCCAACGAGACCTCCCAAGATGGGGACAGCCTTGCCAAGATTGATGATGCCCGTGCTGCCAAATTTGGTCAGTAAACGAAAACCGACAGCTTTGTTTATCTTGAGCAAGGTAGCGCCGCTGATGCCTTTGACCGAATTGATGGCAACCTTTCCTACCACGGCGATGCCCGCATCTTTAAGAATGTCGACGGCGGCATTGCCAGTGAGGCATGCAAAGGCGAGGGCCTTGACCCGATCTTCCTTTGGGTCATGCCCGCCTAAATAAGCGATGGCTGTGATCATCCGAAGCTGCACATACATCACGCTTGCCACGTTGGCTGTAATCGCCACGGGAAGGGTGATGAGCCCTCCGAGGCCAGCCAAAAAGCCAGCTGTGGCCGCCTTTGTATTTTGCCAACGGATGAGTGAGTTGGCAGCATCGAGAGGTGTAGCACTGTTTTTTCTATAGTCCTCAGCAAGTTCGCGAGCAGTCCCCGTACCAGGGATGCCATCCATTGCCTTTTCGTAGGCCCATTCAAGCGCCTGCCTAATTTTGCTTTCAGTTAAATCTGTGCTCACGAGCTGCCCCTTTTGGCTGCATGGAGGAATACATCAATCTGAGGAATCCAATGGCCTTACGCTGGCGTATCTCATTTAGGTGCTATGGGTCCTAATTATAAGCAAAAGCCCTGCCACGAGGCAGGGCGATGTGATCGCCAAAATTCGCTGTCTACTTAGTCGGAAGCTGCCAGTTGACGGCACTTACGAACCAGTTCCTGAGCCCCCGCAATGACTACCCACAGTCCAATGAAAGCAAAAACATTCTTAGCCATACTCCACTCCGAGACGCCACGCCAAATTTGTCGCAACAGATCCATCAGATCATCTGGTGGCCTTCGACCGACGCGGTGCGGTGATGTTTGACCCTTCCTGTCTCATTGAACGCGACTGGATTGAGCAACTGGGTTCTTTCCTCAAAAGAACTGTGCTTTGAGGATTGAAGCTCAGACTCTAAGCTTTGGCAGTCGCCTTGGCAGTGGCTTTTTTAGCCGCTTTCCTCTGGCTTTCTTTGCCGCTTTGGCGGGTACTTTTGTTGGTGCACCAGAGATCAGTAAGGTCTCTGGGTAATCCCCTAGTTTTAACAGACATCAAAAGTGGAGCTATACGGCGAGCGCCAGTTTCTGCATGGGGGTGATGTCGCCGAGCGCCATGTTGGGCGCTCATGGTTGTACGTCCATAGCCATCGAGTGGCCATGTCTTGGACCTGCTCGATCGAGTCGAACAAGGTTGGTGCAAGCCAGGCGTAGCACACGGTTCGGTTGTAGCGTTCGACGTAGGCGTTCTGCTGCGGCTTGCCCGGCTGGATGTGGGCGATCCGGATGCCCTGTTGCTGCGCCCAGGCCAGCAACGCACTACTGATGTATTCGGGGCCGCTATCGCAGCGGATCGCTCGTGGCTTGATCCGCAGGTTCAATGCGAGCTCACGGTAAATTCGATAGACCCGCTTGTGGTTCCCACCAAAGCCCTTGACGTTGCGCAGATGCAGGAAGCACAGGCCAAAGCCCCAGTCGGGCGAATCTCATCGTGGCCTGGTCACCATAAGTGGCTGACTTGCGAGCGGCCGGATACATTTGTGCAAACTGCTCTTCGTCAATCACCACGGTCCTTGTAGACCGGGGGCGGACCATACATTTTTTGCCATCGCTTCCTTCAGCAACTCCGCGCTAGCTGGGCGTCGGAGTACATCTTCTTCAGGCGCAGGTTCTCGACCTACAGATCCTTGAGCTGGGACATCAGCGAGGCCTGCATGCCGCCGAACTTGCTGCGCCACTCGTCCCACGGGGCTTCCTCCGGTCGTAGAGCGTCGTTGAGCTGATGCCGTGCTCGCGGCACAGCAGGAGCAACGCGGCGTAGGCCTCGGCTTGCTTGAGCACAGTGATGATCTGGCTGTCGGTGAATCGTGATGTCTTCATGGAACCTCCTCGGGAAAGCCTACGAGAAAATTCCACTTCTGGCATCAGCTAATCTGTGGGGGGATTACTGTGGCCCAGCGACACCCGCTTTACGCAGGGCAAAACGTAGCGGTTGCCGGCCGACGGGGGCTTGATGCCACTCGCCGCATGATCCTCGCTTGGCAGAAGCGGAGCCAGCGTGCCCTGCAGGCAATCAGCCGATGGCGTCGGTAAGGCCACGCAGTTGGCTACCCAAGGGGTCGACACTCAGCACCGAGCCGTGTGTGTA
>JBEVMS010000095.1:0-9119 GCA_040508515.1 Dyella sp.
CGCTGCGCCAGCGGCTTGACCAGATCGGCGTCGGCGCCGGGGATCAGCTGATCCATGAACTCGACCACGGTCACTTCGCTGCCCAGCGCCGAGTACACCGTGGCCATTTCCAGGCCGATGATGCCGCCGCCGACGACCAGCAGTTTTTTCGGGACGTCTTTCAGTTCCAGCGCGCCGGTGGAATCGACGATGCGCTCGTCCTCCCACGGGAACGCCGGCAACTTCACCGACTGGCTGCCGGCGGCGATGATCGCCTTCTCGAAACGGATCAGTTGGGTGCCCGCGGCGCCGGTCACTTCCAGCTCGTTAGGCGAGACGAACATGCCCACCCCGGTGACCGTGCGCACCTTGCGCGCCTTGGCCATCTGTGCCAAACCGCCGGTGAGCTTGCCGACCACCTTGGTCTTGAACTCACGCAGCTTGTCCAGTTCCAGCTTGGGCTTGCCGAAGCTGATCCCGTGCGCGGCCATCGCCTCGGCCTGGTCGATCACCTCGGCGGCATGCAGCAGCGCCTTGGACGGGATGCAGCCGACGTTGAGACAAACGCCGCCGAGGGTGTCGTAGCGCTCGACCAGCACCACGTCCTGGCCGATATCCGCACCACGGAAGGCGGCGGTGTAGCCGCCGGGGCCGGAACCGAGCACCAAAAGTTGGCACTCGATGTCGGCCTTGCGGCCGGACGCGCCAGCCGCTTGCGGGGTGGGCGGTGCCGGTGCGGGACTGGCAGGCGCGGGCGTGGCGGCCTTGGGCGTTTCGGTCTTTGCAGGCGCGACCGAAGGCGCTGGCGGCGCGGCGACCGCATCGCTGGTTTCGAGCACCGCGATCAGCGCGCCTTCGGAGACTTCATCGCCGACTTTGAGTTTGATTTCTTTGATCGTGCCGGCGGCGCTGGAGGGAATCTCCATGGTCGCCTTGTCCGATTCCAGGGTGATCAGGCTCTGGTCCTTGGCGACCGTGTCGCCGACCTTCACCAGCACTTCGATCACCGGTACGTTGTGGTTGCCGCCGATGTCCGGAACCTTGATTTCGAGGGTGTTGGCCATGCGCGTTTCCTTTGAGGCTTAGGCGCGGCAGCGCGGGTGGAGCGGCCCGAACTGCCGTCATTCCGGCGCCAGGCCGGAATCGACGATGAGTGGCGTGCCGCGGTGCCCGGCGACATGCCGTGGATGGCGCTTGCGCCCTGGGCGCGCCGTGACGGCGGCGCCGAGGACTTGCGTCGCCACGCGCCGAGGCGCGGGCGGCGCGGCGTTACAGCAGCAGTCGGCGGATATCGCCCAGCGCGGTGGCCAGAAACGCCGCGAAGCGCGCCGCCAGCGCACCGTCGATGACCCGATGGTCGTACGACAGCGACAGTGGCAGCATCAGGCGCGGCGCGAATTCCTTGCCATTCCAGACCGGCTTCATCGCCGCCTTGGAGACACCCAGAATCGCCACTTCCGGTGCATTGACGATCGGCGTGAAGCCAGTGCCGCCGATGCCGCCGAGCGAGCTGATCGAGAAGCAGCCGCCAGACATCTCGGCCGGGCCGAGCTTCTTGTCGCGCGCCTTCTTGGAGATTTCGCCCAGCTCACGCGCCAGGTCCAGCAGGCCTTTCTTGTCGCAATCGCGCAGTACCGGCACCACCAGGCCATCGGGCGTGTCCACTGCGATGCCGATGTGGAAGTACTTTTTCAGGATCAGCTTTTCGCCGGACTCGTCCAGCGAGGCGTTGAACTGCGGGAACGCCTTCAGCGCCGCCACCACCGCCTTGATCTGGAATACCAGCGGCGTGACCTTGAGCTCCTTGTTCTCTTCGCCGAGTTTCTTGCGGAAGGCTTCCAGCTCGGTGATGTCCGCGTCGTCGTGCTGCGTGACGTGCGGGATCATCGCCCAGTTGCGTGCCAGGTTGGCGCCGGAAATCTTCTGGATGCGCGACAGCGGCTTTTCTTCGATCGCGCCGAATTTGCTGAAATCGACCTTGGGCCAAGGCAGCAGGTTGAGGCCGCCCAGGTTGGTGCCGGCGCCGGCTACGGTGGGCTTGGCGCCGATCGCCAACGCCTGCTTGACCCAGCCGGCAACGTCTTCGCGCTGGATGCGGCCACCGCGACCGGAACCCTTGACCTGGCCGATCTCCACGCCCAGCTCCCGCGCGAAGGCGCGGATCGCCGGGCTGGCGTAGGGCGCGTCGCCAGGCATCACGATGCGCGCGTCGAACGGCGCCCGCGCCGTCGGCTTCACATCGCCTTCGGGGGCGTTGCCCGGCTGCACCGCGCGACCGCCCTGCGGCGCGGGTTTTTCTTCGACCTTGGGGCCGCCCTGCTCAATCGACATACCGGTCGCCGGCGCCGGGGCGGACGGCGCGGATGGGGCCGGAGCCGCATCGTGGCTTTCGATCAGCGCGATCAGCGCGCCTTCGGAGACTTCATCGCCGACCTTGAGCTTGATTTCCTTGACCGTGCCGGCGAACGGCGCGGGCACTTCCATGGTGGCTTTGTCCGACTCCAGCGTGATCAGGCTCTGGTCCTTGGCGACGGTATCGCCGACCTTGACCAGGATCTCGATCACCGGTACGTCGGCGCTGCCGATGTCCGGCACGTGCACTTCCTTGACGCCACCGCCGCTGGCCGGGGCGGCGGACGCCCGCGCGGGCGCCTCGACCTTGGCTGGCGCGGAAGCCGGCGCCGGTGCGGGCGCTGCAGCGGTTGCCTTGGGCGACTCGGCGGGCGCCGTCGACGCACCGGCCTCATCGACTTCGATGATCGCGATCACGCTGTTTTCGGAGACTTGATCGCCGACCTTGAGCTTCACTTCCTTGACCGTGCCGGCAAACGCGGCAGGCACTTCCATGGTGGCCTTGTCCGACTCCAGGGTGATCAGGCTCTGCTCCTTGGTCACCTTGTCACCAGGCTTGATCAGCACCTCGATGACGGGTACGTGCTCTTGTCCAACGTCGGGTACGCGCGCTTCTTTCAGGTCGGCCATGGGTTCTCCTGCGCAATGGCGATGGCGTGCCGCGGGGGATGGCGGCCGCAAGACTTCTTATCATAGGCCATTGGCCGCTCCGGCTAAATCGATTGAAAGCAGAAACGCAAAATTTCACTGCCACGCCAACGTACGCCTGCGTATGTATGACTTTGGGCGCTGGGCGATTGGGCGAACATTGCCTAGTCTGCCCGGGTAAGCGCCGTATGTGCGGCGGAGGCGATCCATGCTGACGATACGCGACCTGTCCAAGACCTATGCCAATGGCGTGCAGGCGCTTCGTCATGTCTCGCTGGAGATTCCACACGGCATGTTCGGTCTGCTCGGACCCAACGGCGCCGGCAAATCCTCGCTGATGCGCACCATCGCCACCTTGCAGGCCCCGGACAGCGGCAGCATCACCTTGGACGGTCGCGACCTGCTGGCCGACCCGCACGCCACGCGTCGCCTGCTGGGCTACCTGCCGCAGGAATTTGGGGTATATCCGAAGGTCACCGCCGAGGCGATGCTGGACCATTACGCGGTGCTTAAAGGCGTGGTCCACAAGGGCGAGCGACGCGAGCTGGTCGAGGCGCTGCTGCGCCAGGTGAATCTGTGGGACGTGCGCAAGCGCAAGCTGGGTAGCTATTCCGGCGGCATGCGCCAACGTTTCGGGATCGCCCAGGCGCTGATCGGCCAACCCCGGCTGGTGATCGTCGACGAGCCCACCGCCGGACTCGATCCGGAAGAACGCAACCGCTTCCTGAATCTGCTGGCTGAGATCGGCGAACGCGTGGTGGTGATCTTGTCCACCCACATCGTCGAAGACGTTACCGACTTGTGCCCGCGCATGGCGATCATCGGCCAGGGCCAGGTGCTGCTCAGCGGCGAGCCGCGCGAGGCCATTGCCAGCCTGGAGGGGCAGGTCTGGCGCCGCAGCATCGAAAAGACCGAATTGGACGGCTACCACGCCCGCATGACCATTCTCTCCACCCGCCTGGCCGCCGGGCGCACCTTGATCCATGTGCTTGCCGAACAGCGCCCCGAGCTCGGTTTCGAACCGGTGGCGCCTGACCTGGAAGACGTCTACTTCGGCCGCTTGCGCCATCAGACTCGCGCCCAAGCCGCATGACGCGCCGCGCCGCGCACCGCGCAGACGGCTTTTCATACGGCACGCAATGACGATGTTCTTCGAGATTCTGAGATTCGAACTGCGCCAGCAGTGGAGAGCGCCGCTGGCCTGGATTATCGCGGCGGCGTTCGCGGCACTGGCGTTCGCGCTGGCCAGCAGTGACGTGATCAGCATCGGCGGCGCCAGCGGCAATGTGCTGCGTAACGCGCCGCTGGTGATCGCGCGCTTGCTGGCCAGCCTGACCGCGCCGAGCATGCTGCTGGTCACCGTGTTCGTTGCCGGCGCCGTGCTGCGCGATTTCGAGCAGCGCACCGCCGAATTGATGTTCAGCACACCGGTGTCGCGTGGCGCTTACCTGGGCGGCCGCTTCGCCGCTGGCTACCTCACCGCGCTAGTCGTTTTGCTGCTGTGCGCGCTGGCCATCGCGTTAGGCAACGCGATGCCGTGGATCGACCCGCTGCGATTGGGGCCAGGCGAGTGGCGCGGCTATGCCTGGGGCCTGGGCGTGCTGGTGATACCGGACATGCTGTTCGTCGCCGCGCTGCTGTTCGCGCTGGCCTGCGCCACCCGCTCGTTGCTGGCCACCTATCTGGGGGTGATCGCTTTTTTCGTGCTGCACGCGGTGGCGGGCTTGCTCACCGGCGACGTCAACCATCACACGTTGGCGGCCCTGCTCGACCCGTTCGGCGGACGCACGCTGGCTATTGTCACGCGCTATTGGTCGGCCGACGAAAGTAACCATCGCCTGCCGGTGCTGGAGGGCCTGTTGCTGTACAACCGACTGCTCTGGCTGGCGATCAGCGCCGCGTTGTGGGTGCTGGCCTTTACGCTCTTTCGCACTGACCGCGACGGCCAGGCCCCGCGCGCGGGCAAACGGGGCAGCGTGTCACCCCTGTCCAATGTCAGCGCAACGGCGCCCTGTCCAGGAGTACAACGGCGCGACGATGTGCGCAGCCGTTGGCTGCAACTGCAGAAGATGTTTGTGTTCGACGCTGTCAGCGTGCTGCGCGGCGTGCCGTTCCTGGTCATGCTGGCGTTTGGCCTGTTCAATCTCATCGCCGTGCTGGCCTTCTCCCAGCACCACGACGGCACACCCAGTTATCCGGTCACCCGGTTGATGCTGGAAACCCTGCGCGGCAGCTACCAGTGGCTGCTCTACATCGTGATCACCTTCTACGCCGGCGAATTGGTTTGGCGCGACCGCAGCCAGCGTTCGGCCGAAGTCAGCGATGCCTACCCGCTGGCCGACTGGATAGCGCCCACGGCCAAACTGCTGACTTTGGTGACGGTGATCGTGCTGTTTTTGCTCACCGGCAGCGTGGTCGGCATCGGCTGGCAGTTGGCGCATGACTACACCCGGCTGCAACTGGGTCTTTACGCCAGCCAGTTGGCCCTGGATGCGATTACGTTCGTCCTGCTGGCGGTACTGGCGGTTTTTCTACAAGTCGTTTGCAACAACAAATTCCTCGGCTATCTGCTGATCATCCTGTGGTTCGCCAGCCAGATCGGTTTCGGCCTGCTGCATTGGGATCATCACCTGTACGACTACGCCAGCACGTCGGCGACACCCTATTCGGACATGAATGGCTTCGGCCATTTCCTGACCGCGGCGCTGTGGTTCGATCTCTACTGGGCCTGCCTGGCACTAGCGCTACTGGTCCTGACCGCGCTGCTGTGGGTGCGTGGCACTGGCCAGGATCTACGTGCACGCTTGCATGAGGCGCGGCGGCGGATGCGTGCGCCGAGCGCCATCGCGTTGAGCGCGGCCCTGCTCGGATTCGCCGGCGTCGGTGGCTGGATCTACTACAACACTTATGTGCTCAATGCCTATCTGCCCGACAACGCGCGCTTGCGCATGCAGGCGGATTACGAGAAGCGCTACGCCACATACCGCGATCTGCCGCAACCGCGCATCGCCGCGGTGCAGGCGGAGGTGGACATCTATCCTTACGCGCGCCGGTTGCATATTCGTGGTCATTACACGCTCGTCAACCGGCATGCGGCACCGATCAGCGAACTGCATCTCAGCGTCGACCCGGCGATGCGCTTGAGCGCGCTGGACTTCGCACCGCACGATACGCTGCGCGAAGATACTCGACTGGGGTACCGCATCTACCGTCTGACCACGCCGCTGGCGCCAGGCGCCTCGATGCGCCTGGACTTCACCCTGGACTATGCGCCGCACGGTTTTCGCAATGATCCGGGTGACGATACGTTTTTGGTCGCCAATGGCACCTTCTTCAACAGTAGCCGATTCCCCCATGTGGGCTACCAACCCGCGCAGCAGATCACCGACCGCAACGACCGCCGAACGTACGGCCTGAGCGAAACGGTGCCGCGCATGCCCAGGCTGGACGATGCCCAGGCGCGCGCCAATACCTACATCGCCAATGACGCCGACTGGATTGCCTTCGACACCACCGTGTCGACCGCGCCGGACCAGATCGCGCTGGCGCCGGGCCATCTGCAAAAGAGCTGGATCGCTCACGGCCGGCGTTATTTCCACTACGCGATGGACCGGCCGATGCTGCCGTTCTTCGCCTACCTTTCGGCGCGCTACGCGGTGCGCCGCGACACCTGGCAGGGGATGCCGATCGAGGTCTACTACACCCCGGCACACGCCTGGAACGTCGCGCGCATGATCCAGAGCGTCAAAGATTCGCTGGCCTACTACCAGGCCAACTTCGCGCCCTACCCGTTCCATCAGGTGCGCATCGCCGAATTTCCCGACTACGCCAACTTCGCGCAGTCGTTCGCCAGCACGATTCCCTATGCCGAGTCGGCGGGCTTTATCGCCGATCTGCGCGACCGCTCCAAGCTCGATGACGTCTACTACGCCACCGCGCACGAAATGGCGCACCAGTGGTGGGCACATCAGGTCATTGGCGCCAACCAGCAAGGCTCCCCCATGCTCAGCGAATCGCTGGCGCAATACTCGGCGCTGATGGTGATGAAGCACACTTACGGCGCATCGAAGATGCGCCAATTTCTCAAATATGAATTGGACGGCTATCTCGCCGGTCGCGCCACGGAAAAAATCGAAGAGCAACCCTTGGCGAAGGTGGAAAACCAGCCCTACATCCACTACCAAAAAGGCTCGCTGGCGTTCTACGCGCTACAGGACTATGTCGGCGAGAACACGCTTGACCGCGTGCTGAAGAAGTTTCTGCACGACAAGGCCTTCCAGGCGCCGCCGTACACCAACTCGGCCGAGTTGATGGATTATCTGGACCGTGGCACCGGCCCCACGTTCAGACCCTTGCTGGACGACCTGTTCTGGAAGATCACCCTTTACGACAACCGGATCACCACCGCCCGCGCGCAGCGGCTGCCCGATGGACGCTACCGGGTGACGTTGCAATTGCATACCGGCAAGGTCTATGTCGATGGTCAGGGCCGCGAGACACCGGCACACCCGGACCTTCCGATCACCGTGGGCGTGTTCGCCGCCGGCAACGACGGCCATGACGGCAAACCGCTGTACCTGCAAAAACAGGTGCTGCCGCCGGGCGACAGCAGCCTCACCGTTACTGTGGATGCCCCGCCCGCGCAGACGGGGATCGATCCCTACAACGTGCTGATCGATCGGGTTTCCAGCGACAACCGCGTGCCGGTCAGCCTGCCTTAGCGGATGGGCGGCGGCGGCGGGAGCGGCCTATAGGGGATCGACGCAAGACGATCGCCCGGCTTCCGCGATACATCAAGGCGTCATCGAAAACCGCGTTCAGTTGCGCAGCTCGTCGATACTGGCCACCCGCCCTTGATAGATCACTACGACCACGGTGGTGCTGTTGTAGGCAAACTGCCAACGCTCGCCACGGTAGGCGCCGTAAGCATCTTCGATCGGCTCGCGATAGACCGGCTGCCCGAGTAGTTCCGCCGCGCGTGCGGCGCTGTCGCCCACGGTGAGCACCTGGTTGCCGATTCGGTAAGTGCCACCGGCATAAGCACTGAGGCTCAGGAGCAACAGTACGAGCAGAAGCCATCGGCGCATGATGCTCTCCATGGGTGAATACGTGGCTGGCGCCTGACGTTTCTAAACCCTGTGCGCGGACAAAACAAGTGCGCTGCCCTAGCGGGGTGACCGCTCCAGACTGTGCATATCCAGATGAATGCCATGCAGCCGCGACAGTTGTCGGCGCAGAATCTGCGCGGCATCGGGCGTTACGCAAGGGATACGCCGCTCGATCAGTTTTAACAGCGCGCCCTCGCTGCGCAGCAGGCGATGGATCCATCGCCGATCGTGCTGCCCTGCGCGCAACTGGTCCCAGTGCGCCAGCGTCCAGCGACGCAGCGCACCAAACGGTGTGCCGTGACGGGCCGGCACATGACCGCTGCAGCGCACCTGCAGTTGCAGTTCACCGATCATCGCATTGAGGCTGTCGGCGCTTTCGTGCAGCACCACTTGCAGGCCAGGCTCGGTCACCTCGGCCGCCGCGCAACGGTAGAGCTCGCGGTCATCGATCCCATGACGGATAAAGTCGTTGTATAACCGATAAGGTACTGCGGGCGACACGTCGATTCTCCTGGCGCAGCCGGAACGTGCGCCATGCTGCGGCGGCGCGTCTTAGCGCGGGGTTAACCCGGGCAAATCATTCCATCACCGCTCAGCCAGCGTTGGCTTTCACGAATCCACCGACAGCAGATTCAGTGGTCGCCCGTCGGCATCGCGCACGTCCGACTGCAGCTCGTAGAGCTGATGCACCGCCGGACACAGTGCCTGCACCTGCGGGCGCAAGGCCTGCATCCGTTGCACCAGGCGCGGACGCAACTGACTGATCAGATCCGTTGCCTGATCGCGCAGTTCGGCGGCCTGCTGAAGATCGCCACTCATCGCCGCCTGCAACGCCTGCTGACCCAGGTCGCCGGCCACCAGCGGCGCGATATCACCGATCATCTGGTTGGCGTATTGCTCGAACGCCTGACCCTGCCAGTCGTGAGTGCTGTTGCTGCGATCGATGCGTTGCTTCAACGCGCTGGCATCCGCCGCCAGCCGCTGTTGGAGGTCGGCGCGGGTGGCCTCGGACAAATGCAGGTTGGCGCTTTC
>JBEVMS010000107.1:0-7640 GCA_040508515.1 Dyella sp.
CCGCAGCCGGCGGCGAGCAATCGCTGAGTTTCAGCCGCTCCCGTCCCGCGCAAAACCAAAAGCCCCGTGACGCCAGTCCGGGGCTTTTTGCTTGGCGGAATCGGGGTGGGTGCCCTGGATGGGATGCGGCGCGGTGAGGGCATTCTCTGCTGACGCGCAATCGCAGTGAGCGAGGGCGAAGCACCGGTCCCGTCACTCGTGATAGACGGTGCGAACCACGCCACTATGACCGTCCCAAAAAGCGATGGGAGCGAGCCTGACAGCGATCCGCGTTACCGTTTGTCAGCACGCGGGCAACGCGTTAATGGCCCAGCCCGGTTACCCCCCGCGTTAGGTGTGGTTCCCAGGCGAAGGGTGTTGGGCTGATTTCCAAAAACGAAAGCCGCGGAGCGATCCGCGGGGCTTTCGTGTGATCGACATGGCGTTGCGGTTACGCCGTGTAGCGCTGCACCAGCAAGCCGAACAGCGCGCGCAGGCCTTGCGCTTCGCCGCCGCGCGGACGGCCGGGACGGTCGGCGTCGTTCCAGGCGTAGGTGTCCAAATGCAGCCAGGCGATGCTTTCGGGCACGAAGCGCTCCAGGTACAGCGCGGCGGTGATTGCGCCGCCGTGGCGCGAGGCGCCGGCGTTGGCGAAGTCGGCGATGTAGGAGTCGAGCATGCGCCGGTAGGGACGCCACAACGGTAGCTGCCACAGCGGGTCGGCGTGAGCGCGGCCAGCGGCCAGGGTTTCTAGCGCCAGCCCTTCGTGGTTGGTGAACAGCGCCGGCAGGTCCGGACCCAGCGCCACGCGCGCAGCACCGGTGAGGGTGGCGAAGTCGACGATCAGCTCGGGCTGCTGCTCGGCGGCGTAGCTCAGCGCGTCGCACAGCACCAAGCGACCTTCGGCGTCGGTGTTGTCCACTTCCACGGTCAGGCCGGCGCGCGTGGTGATGACCTCGCCCGGACGCATCGCGTTGCCGGCGACGGCGTTTTCCACCGCCGGTATCAACAAGGTCAGCCGCACCGGCAGTTTGGCCTGCATCACCAGCCCAGCCAGCGCGATGGCGTGGGCGGCGCCGCCCATGTCCTTTTTCATCCAGCGCATGCCGTCGGAGGGTTTGAGATCCAGCCCGCCGGTGTCGAAGCACACGCCTTTGCCGATGATCACCAGCTTGGGATGCGTGGCCTTGCCCCAGGTCAGCTCGACCAGCCGTGGCGCGCGATGGCTGGCGCGGCCGACCGTGTGGATGGTGGGAAAGTTGGCCTTGAGCAACTCGTCGCCGACCCATTCGCTGACTTTGGCTTTGTGCGTCTTGCCCAGCGTCTTGACCGCTTCGGCCAATTGTTTGGGGCCCATGTCCTCGGTCGGCGTGTTGACCAGATCGCGCACCTGAGCGGTGGCTTCGGCCAGCGGCGCCACCGTGGCCAGCGTGGCTGCGTCCACCGCCAGCGTGGCGGGCGCGCGCTTGGGCTTGCGGTAGCGGTTGAAGCGATAGGCGCCCAGGGCCCAGCCCAGCGCGCTTAGAACCGGGTCCAGCAACAGGCCTTGTTCTGCCAGGTGATAGTTGCCTTCGGGCAGCGCATAGGGCAGGTCGGCCAGGGCGGTCAACGGATCGGCCACGTCGACGCCCAGCAGCACGCGCACCACTTTGCCGTTGGTATCGGCCAGTAGGGCGTGCCGACCGGCGGCCGGCTCGAAGCCGGTGTCGGCCAGCCAGCGGCGCTGCGCCGCGCTCAGGCGTTTGCGGGTGGCGGCGTAGTGCGCCGCATCGGTGGTTTCGATAGCGATGCCGTGGCGTTCGCTGGGGCTGCGTTCAATCAGGGCGGACATGGGCAAAACTCCTGCGGTATGGCAGCGCGCTGGGCGCGCGTAACTCGAATCGACCGTCCATGATGCGCCGATTCGCGCAAGCTGCCTATGCCGTTTGCTGCGCTATTGCATGGCTCAAGCATGGTCCGGGGCGAGCATCTGCGGCTCGCTCAGGTGATGCTCCAACCAGTCGGCCAGCGCGGTCATATCCGGAAAATCGAGGTCGGGCCCGCGGCCCATCGCACCCTGCCAGGGCAGGCCGCGTCGATTGATCCAGGCGGTGCGCAGACCGGCTTCGCGCGCGCCGACCACGTCCAGGTCCGGATCGTCGCCGACATGCAGGATGTGCTGCGGCGGGACGTCCAGTAGTTGGGCGGCGGTGGCGAAGATGCGCGCATCGGGCTTGGCGGCGCCGGCTTCGCGGGCGCTGATGCGATGGCGAAAATGCGTGTGGATGCCGATCCGCTCGACGTCGGCATTGCCGTTGGTCAGCGTGGCCAGCGGCACGCGGGCGGCGATCCGGCGTAAGGCGTCGAGACTGTCGGGAAACAGCTCGACCCGATTGCGCGCGCTGAAGTAAATCTCCCACAGCGTGTCTAGCGGCACGTCTTCAACGGCGATGCCGCAGGCGCTGAAGGCCCGCTGCATGGTCAGATGGCGTTGAGCGGTGAAGTCGTGTGCCAGGTCCAGCCGCTCGGCGGCTACCTGCGCACGCAGCACGCGCATCGCCGGAATGGGATACGCGCGGGCTACCTCGGGATGATGCTGGCGCAGGTAATTGTCCAGATCGCGCTCGGCTTGCTCCAGCGCTGGCATCACCGGCCACAGCGTGTCGTCCAGGTCCAGCGTGACGGCCAGAATGCGCAAGGATTGGGCCATCGGGTCAGACCTGTGCGACGGAACGCGGCATCAGCGCGCGCTGAGCCGCAGCACTTGGCCCGGATGCACGGTGTTGTCCTTCATGCCGTTCCAGGCACGCACCTTGGCCACGTCCAGGTCGTGCTTGTGCGCGATCGAATACAAGGTGTCGCCGGGGTTCACCTTGTAGGTGCGGGCTGTGCTGGCCGTGGCTTTGGCGGCCGGCTTGGCCTTGACGGCCGCGGCGATCTTGATCGGGCTTGCGGCGGGTTTTTCCATTGCGCTGGCGCTCGTCGTAGCGGCTGCCGGCTGGGCTTTGGCGAGCTTGCCGTAGCTCACGAAGGCGTCGCTGGTGACCTTGGAGAATGCGCCGCCACGTGCTTTCTGGTCGGACACCGTGATGGCGTCGCCGCGCACATGCTTGAAGCTGGGCTTGGCCGTGCTGACAGCGACCGCCTTGACATCATCGAACGCGCCTTTGCTGGCTTGGCGTGCGGCGGCCAGTTCCTCGGCTTTGGCTTTGCGTGCGGCCAGCGCTTCAGCTTTGGCGTTGGCGACCGGTGCGCCTGGCGCGGCACTGGGTGCGGTGCGCGCGGCCAGGCTCGGTGCGGTGGTCGCCGGCTCGGCGCTGGCGTGAGCGCCCACCTCGGCCAGGATCTTGGCGCGGCGCGAGCTGTCCTGATCGACCAGCACGGTGCCCTCGTCGTAAGGCAGCACGTCATGCGCGTGCAGGATCGACTTGGCCGGTGCGCTGCTCATGAAATCGATGAACGCCTTGGTGTCGGCCGCCTTGGGGCTATTCGGATTGGTGACCAGGTATAGCGGCGTGTAGAGCACGTAGCTGCCGTTGGCGACGCTCGCTTCGCTGGGCGCCACGCCGTTGATCTTGATCGCCTTGACCTTGCTGTTGCCCTGGATGCCAGCCATCGTGCTGACGCCCAGGCTCTTGGGATCGAGCGACACGCCCGCTTCCAACTGGGTGGTGTTGATGTACAGCCGCGGCGCGGCGACCGCCTGGCTGCCGCGCCCGAACAACAGACGGCGCAGGCTGTATTCGACGCCGTCCCCGGGGCTGACCACCGCATAGACATTGATCGGCTCATCGCGACCGCCAACCTGGCTCCAGTTGGTGATCTTGCCGAAATAGATATCGTGTGCCTGCAGCAAGGTCAGGTTGCTGACCGGGTTGGACGGGTTGGTGATCAGTACCAGCGCGTCCCAGGCCACCGGGGTGAAGGTGAGATTACCTTCGGTGCCGCCGTTGCTGCCGCGCGCTGAGCCAGCCAGGTCGGCGGCGCCGCTGGCGACCGCGTCCAGGCCCGAGGCGGTGTTGAACGGTTGCATCACGATCTTGCCGTGGCCTGCCTTTTCCCAGGCTTTGGCCATCGACTCCACGACGCCACGCGCGGTCGTAACGTCACCGCGCCAGATCAAGGTAGGGCCGGCGGCCAAAACGGTGGCCGAGACACCGGCGCAAAGCAGGGTGGCCGACAGCAGGCGGGCAAGACGAAATGACATGTGTGGAGAGACCTTGGGTTGAATAACGGCGTAGGCATACTGCCAGCTTACGAAAAACCTGCATGAACAGCGGGTGTGCTCCATACATTTCAACGTCTTGCGGATGAAACTTCAAGCTTTGCCGAATTTAACGTGGGGCTGCGATCAAAACAGCCGTGGTTGCAGCTCGTATCGCCAGAGCGGTCCGCGGCTGCAAGGCAGCTCGAGGCGTGTCGCAAGGGGAGGTCGGGGCAGACTGTGGTTGCCAAGATGAAGATTTCTTCATCCGTGCGGAATGGAACATGCACGGCTGCGCGCAGCGTCATCGACGCAAGCCGGCGTTGCGGCGGGATTTGCTGGCTTTGCGAGGACACGGGAGTGTCATCGGACGGAGCGCGTCACAGGCGGCATTACGCGCGCGGCGACGCGTTGAAAGGCCTTCGATCTTTCCCGGAGGCGCATAAAAACTTATAATTATCAGGTTTGATGATGGATGTTTGCGTATATCAGCTGGAACGAAAGATTTTGCGCCTGCGGCATTTTGTCCTTCAGGGACGTAATGGCTGAACGCACCGTTTAAAATTCTTTCGTTCCTTCCCCCGCCACCACCGATTCAAGGTTGTCCGTGAGTAAACACCTCTTTGTATCTAGCATGCGCACGCTGTGCGCAGGCGCGGTTGTGCTGCTCAGCGGTTGCAGCATGGAAGTCCTCAGCCCCAAAGGCGATATCGGCGCTCAGGAGAAGACCCTGATCCTGGTGGCCCTGGGCCTGATGATGCTGGTCGTGGTGCCGGTGATCGTGATGACCCTGGTATTCGCCTGGCGTTACCGCGCAACGAACACCAAGGCCACCTACGCGCCCAAGTGGTCTCACTCGACCGCCATTGAAGTGGTGGTGTGGACGGTTCCAGCCATCATCGTGGCGATCCTGGGCGTGCTGGCCTGGCGCACGTCGCACTCGTTAGACCCCTACAAGCCGCTCGATTCGGACGTCAAGCCGATCACCGTGCAGGCCGTGTCGATGGACTGGAAATGGCTGTTCATCTATCCCGACTACGGCGTGGCCACGGTCAATGAGCTGGCCTTTCCAGTCGATACGCCGGTGAACTTCGAGATCACCTCCGACACGGTGATGAACTCGTTCTTCATCCCGCAACTCGGTAGCCAGATCTACTCGATGGCCGGGATGGACACCAAGCTGCATTTGATCGCGCGTGAGCCCGGTAACTACACCGGTCTGTCGGCCAACTTCAGCGGTCCGGGTTTCTCGGACATGCACTTCCAGGCGATCGCCACCTCGGCGCAGGGCTTTGCCGACTGGATCAAGCAGGCCAAAGCGTCATCCACTGCGCTGACGGCCGCCACCTATGCCGAGCTGGCCAAGCCCAGCGAGCGCAACCCGGTGGCGTACTACGGCAGCGTCACGCCGACGATGTTCAACGACATCATCAATAAATACATGGTCGCGCCGCATGCCAAGGGTATGCCGATGACCGATAGCAGCAGCATGTCGATGAGCGACATGCCGATGCACCCACAAGCCAAGGCCGCGGAGTAAGTGATGTTCGGAAAGCTCACACTGGATGCCATTCCGTACCATGAGCCGATCATCATGGTTACGCTGGCGGCCGTTGTCCTGGGCGGTATCGCCCTGCTCGGTGCGATCACCTATTTCGGCAAGTGGAAGTACCTGTGGACCGAGTGGCTGACCTCGGTCGACCACAAGCGCATCGGCGTGATGTACATCATCGTCGCGCTGGTGATGCTGCTGCGCGGTTTTGCCGATGCGATCATGATGCGTCTGCAGCAGGCGATGGCCTCCAGCGATGCGGCCGGCTACCTGCCGCCGCACCACTACGATCAGATCTTCACCGCGCACGGCGTGATCATGATCTTCTTCATGGCGATGCCGTTCATCGTGGGCCTGATGAACATCGTGGTGCCGCTGCAGATCGGCGCGCGTGACGTGGCGTTCCCGTACCTCAATTCGCTGAGCTTCTGGCTGCTGGTGTCGGGCGTAGTGCTGATCATGCTGTCGATGTTCGTCGGCGATTTCGCCGCGACCGGCTGGCTGGCCTATCCGCCGTTGTCCGAATTGGGATACAGCCCAACCCCGGGTGTGGACTACTACATCTGGGCGCTGCAGATATCCGGCTTAGGCACCACACTGACCGGTATCAACTTCGTGGTCACCATCCTGCGCATGCGCACGCCGGGCATGACCCTGATGCGGATGCCGGTGTTCACCTGGACCGCGCTGGTTACCAACATCCTGATCGTGGCCGCCTTCCCGGTGCTGACCGCGACGTTGGCGCTGTTGACCGCCGACCGCTACCTAGGCACGCATTTCTTCACCAATGCGCTCGGCGGCAACCCGATGATGTACATCAACCTCATCTGGGTGTGGGGCCATCCCGAGGTGTACATCCTGATCCTGCCGTGCTTCGGCGCGTTCTCCGAGATCATCTCCACCTTCTCGGGCAAGCCGCTGTTCGGTTACAAGTCGATGGTCTATGCCACCGCGGCGATCGGCATCCTGTCGTTCTTCGTGTGGCTGCATCACTTCTTCACGATGGGTTCGGGGGCCAACGTCAATGCCTTCTTCGGCATCATGACGATGATCATCTCGGTGCCTACCGGCGTGAAGCTGTTCAACTGGCTGTTCACCATGTTCCGCGGCCGCGTGCGTTACACCCCGGCGGTACTGTGGACGATCGGCTTCATGATCACCTTCACCATCGGCGGCATGACCGGCGTGCTGCTGGCGCTGCCGGCGGCGGATTTCGTGCTGCACAACAGCCTGTTCCTGATCGCGCACTTCCATAACGTGATCATCGGCGGCGTGGTGTTCGGCTGCCTGGCCGCGATGAATTTCTGGTTTCCCAAGGCGTTCGGTTTCACCTTGAACGAGTTCTGGGGCAAGGTGTCGTTCTGGTGCTGGCTGGTCGGCTTCTACGTGGCCTTCATGCCGCTTTACGTGCTCGGCTTCATGGGCATGACGCGTCGCATGAACCATTACGCCAACCCCGATTGGCATCCCTACCTGGTGGTGGCCGCATTCGGTGCGGTGATCATCGCCTTGGGTATCGGTGCGCTGCTGGTGCAGTTCTGGGTGAGCGTCCGCGATCGCAAGCAGAACCTGGACCTGTCGGGCGACCCGTGGGATGGCCGCACCCTGGAGTGGGCGACCAGTTCGCCGCCGCCGTTCTACAACTTCGCCATCGTGCCGCACATCGACGACATCGATCAGCATTGGGAAGACAAGGAGCGTCGTGTCGCCTACAAGCGTCCCGCACGCTACGAAGACATCCATATGCCGCGCAATACCGGCGCCGGCGTGTACATCTCGGTGGCGGGTTTCTTCCTGTGCTTCGGTCTGATCTGGCACATCTGGTGGCTGGCCGGTTTCGGCCTGCTGGGCATGGTCGGCGCGTTCATCGCGCGTAGCTACGACCGCGACGTGGATTATTGGGTGCCCGCCAGCGAGGTGGCACGC
>JBEVMS010000162.1:0-5565 GCA_040508515.1 Dyella sp.
ACGTCAACGATTCGGTGACCAAGAGCAAGTTCGACAACCTCTACGGCTGCCGCGAATCGCTGGCCGATGGCATCAAGCGCGCCACCGATCTGATGGTCGCCGGCAAGGTCGCGGTGGTCTGCGGCTACGGCGATGTCGGCAAGGGCTGCGCGCATTCGCTCAAGGGCTTCGGCGCCCGTGTGATCGTCACCGAGATCGATCCGATCAACGCCTTGCAGGCGGCGATGGAAGGCTTCCAGGTCACCACCATCGAAGATACCCTCGGCATGGGCGACATCTATGTCACCACCACCGGCAACAAGGACATCATCACGCTTGAGCACATGGCGGCGATGAAGAACAACGCGCTGGTCTGCAACATCGGCCACTTCGACAACGAAATCCAGATCGATCGCTTGAACGCGTCGAAGGACGCGACCCGCGAGACCATCAAGCCGCAGGTCGACCGCTACACCTTCGCCTCCACCGGCAACAGCATCTACATGCTCGCCGAAGGTCGCCTGGTCAACTTGGGCTGCGCACACGGCCATCCGAGCTTCGTGATGTCCAACAGCTTCTCCAACCAGACGCTGGCGCAGCTTGACCTGTGGGCCAACAAGGACAAATACGAAAACACCGTGTACCGCCTGCCCAAGAAGCTGGACGAGGAAGTCGCCCGCCTACACCTGGAACAGATTGGCGTGAAGTTGACCACGCTCACCCCCGAGCAGGCCGCTTACATCGGCGTGCCGGTGGAAGGCCCGTACAAGCCGGAGCATTACCGCTACTGATCGGCGGTTTCTTCGACTAAAAAGCGCCCTTCCGGGCGCTTTTTTTATGCCTTCGCCGCGCTCAGCAAAGAGCCACCGCTCATCGCAAACGACGTGGCGGCACGCGCCGCGGCATGGCGAAATCAGGCAGCCGTGGGGTGCGAGGTAGCGGCATCATTTCATCGGCATCTTTCCATCTCGATGGAAAGATATTTATACTGCAGCCATCCACGCGAGATCGCCCATGCCCGCCATCAGCTTCGAATTTTTCCCACCCAAGACCGACGAGCAGCGCCAGCAGCTCGATGCCGCCGTGCCGCGCCTTCAGCAGCATGCGCCGGACTACGTGTCGGTGACTTTCGGCGCCGGCGGGTCCACGCTCAGTTACACCGACGAAACCGTCAAGCACCTGCGCACCCAACACGGCCTTTCGGTGGCGCCGCACGTGTCCTGCATGGGCGGCACGCGCGCCGAACTGGCCGCGCTGCTGGATAGTTACAAAGCCGCCGATTGCCGCCGCATCGTCGCCCTGCGCGGCGACTTGCCCTCGGGCATGGCCACGCCGGGGGACTTCCGTTACGCCGCAGAACTGGTTTCCTTCATCCGCGAGCACAGCGGCGACCACTTCCACATCGAAGTGGCGGCCT
This sequence comes from Dyella sp., assembly GCA_040508515.1. Lineage (GTDB taxonomy): Bacteria > Pseudomonadota > Gammaproteobacteria > Xanthomonadales > Rhodanobacteraceae > JBEVMS01. The sequence goes on from JBEVMS010000162.1 coordinate 1,397, forward strand.
ATCCGGAAACCCATCCGCAGGCGGAAAACGCGCTGGCCGATCTGCACCATTTCAAGGCCAAGGTCGAGGCCGGCGCCAATGGCGCGATCACTCAGTATTTCTACAACGCCGACGCCTACTTTCGCTTCGTCGACGATGTGGCGCGGATTGGCGTGAATGTTCCGATCGTGCCGGGCATCATGCCGATCGCCAATTTCAGCCAGTTGCGCCGTTTCTCCGAGCAGTGCGGCGCCGAGATTCCGCGCTGGATCGTCAAGCGCATGCAGGCGCACGGCGACGATGCCACGGCAGTGCGCGCGTTGGCGACCGAGGTGGTCGCCCAACTGTGCCGCCGCCTGCTTCAAGGTGGCGCGCCGGGCTTGCATTTCTACACGCTCAACCGTGCCCGCGCGACTCAGGCGGTATTGCAGCAACTGCACTGAGGCAGGCGCAGCGGCGCGTTATGCTGCGGCATGCACGCTTCTTCGCCGATCCTGTGGTTGCTATTTTGCCTGCCGCTGGCGGCGCAGGCACAGTTGCCGATCAACCGCTGCCTGAGCGTCGATGGTAATCCGGTCTTTACCGATCGCACCTGCGCCTCGTTGCGAGCCGTTCCGGTAGCGCCCGCCAAGGCGGTCATGCCCAACGTCGGCGAAGGCGGCAAGCCCACCGACCTTTCGCCACACACCTGCGCGGCCAGCGTGGGCGAGCTTGAGCAAGGACTGCTGGACGCCTTCGCCAGCCGCAACGCCAATCGCCTCAGCGGCCTGATGCTGTGGCACGGTTACCCGCACAGCGCGGTCATCGCCGACATCCGCGCCTTGCAGAACCTGCTGCGCCAACCGTTGTTGGGTATCGCGGTGGACGCGTCCGCAGACGCGCTCATCGTCAGCACGCCGACGGCCGCCGCCGACCGCCAACCCCAGCAGACCCGCTTTCCTATCCAACGACAGTCCGGCTGCCTGTGGCTGCGAGCGGACTAAGCGTCGCGCGCAAAACGAAAGATCCGCGATCTTTAGACACGCACCACGGCGCGCTGGGGCAAGGAGGTCGGCTAGCCGTTGTAAGCACATAGGCCAACGCATGGCGCAGCGCTATCATAGGCGGTCCTCCACGCTCCCCTGGCGTCACGAGCGTACCGCGCGTCGCCTGCGAGCTGGCTCGCCGCCACGTTTCGCGCAACGGCGTCAGCTTGGTGGATATCCCGCAAACGATGCTTTTGGAGAACCGCGATGACGCAGCAATACCCCGAATGGATCTGGCAGAACGGCGCCATTAAACGCTGGCAAGACGCCACCACCCATGTGATGTCGCACGCGCTGCATTACGGTTCCTCGGTGTTCGAGGGTATCCGCAGCTACGCCACCCCGGATGGCGCGGCGATCTTCCGCCTCAACGACCATCTCAAGCGGCTTTACCAGTCGGCCAAGATCTACGACATGGTGTTGCCTTACAGCCAGGACCAATTGGCCGCGGCCTGCCGCGAAGTGATCGGCAAGAACGGCCAGGAAGCGGCCTATCTGCGACCGGTGGCGTATCGCGGCCTGGGCGGCTTCGGGCTGTCGGCCGATACGCCGATCGACGTGGCGGTGGCGAGCTGGCCGATGGGCCCCTACCTGGGACCGCAAGCGCTTGAGAACGGCATCGACGCCTGCGTCTCCAGCTGGCAGCGCTTCGCCCCCAACACCATCCCGGCGGGCGCCAAGGCCGGCGGCAATTACCTCTCCGGCCAGTTGATCGCGCGTGAAGCACGCCGACTGGGCTTTGGCGAAGGCATCGCGATGGCCTCCAGCGGCCTGCTCAGCGAAGGTGCCGGCGAGAACCTGTTCCTGGTCTTCGACGGCGTGTTGCACACCACGCCGGCCAGCGCCTCGATCCTCACCGGGATCACCCGCGACACCATCAAGATTCTGGCCCGCGAGGATGGCATCGACGTGGTCGAACGCGATATCCCGCGCGAGTACCTCTACTTGGCCGACGAGATCCTGATGTGCGGCACCGCCGCCGAGATCACCCCGATCCGCAGCGTCGACGGCAAGCAGATCGGCGCCGGCAAAGCTGGCCCGGTCACCCGTCGCTTGCAGGAGTTGTTCTTCGGCCTGTTTGAGGGCCGCACCCACGACAAGTGGGGCTGGCTCGAAGCGGTCTGATTCGACCCCTCGCGTGTCCGCCCCCAAGGCCGGCGGCGGACACGTCGATCAACTGAAAACGATGCAGGCTATCGCGCCGTTGCCGTCGGCGCGCGGGCGCATCGAAACATCCCAGCCGTAGAGATGGCAAAGCCGGCGCACGATCGCCAAGCCCAGACCGGCACCGCTGCCACCGGCACCCTCACCGCGCACGCCACGCTGGAACAGACGTTCGGCATCTTCGGGCTTGATTCCGGGCCCGGTATCGATGATTTCGATACGCGTCGTGCCCACTTCCACCCGCACCGAACCTTGCATGGTGTACTTGATCGCGTTGCCGATCAGATTGGTCAGCGCCACCGAAAGCACTGAGGCGGGCGCGTTGACGGTCAGCGGCGCGTCCACCTGCAGCTCGATCGACAGCGGCTTGTCGCGCATCTGCGGACGCTGGCTTTCGATCACGTCCGCGGCCACTTTAGCCACCTCGGTGGTTTCGCCGCGCGTCGGGCCACGCCGCTCGGCGCGCGACAGCAGCAACAAGGCCTCGATCAGCTCGGTGGCCTGACGCGAGGCGCGCTCGATCCGCTTCAGCCGCTCGCGCAGCTTGTCGGTCAGATCCGGCGAACCTTGCAGCAATTCGGTAGTGCTGGCGATCACCGCCAGCGGCGTGCGCAATTCGTGGCTGACGTCGGAATTGAATTCACGATCGCGCTCCACCATCGTGGTCAGCCGCTCGGCGTATTCGTCCAGCGCCAGCGCCAGCTCGCCCACTTCGTCGTCGGCAAAATGCGGGGCCAGCGGCTCGGCGGCGCCGGTCTTGCGAAAGCCGCGTAGCCGGCGGGCCAGTTCGCGCAGGGGTTTAAGGACCTTGTTGGACAGCCACACGCCGAAGATCAGCGAAAGCAGGCTCAACAAAATCGCCGCGCCGATCACTGCGGTCAGCAATTGGCGCCGGCCCAGGTCGTCGCGCGAGACGTCGTAGCGGGTAAAGCTGATGATGCCGTCTTGCCGGTACACCGCCAGCTTGTAATGGCGCGGCATGCCCTGCTCGTCCGGCTCGTAGATGTCGTACACGCCCGTGTTGGCCAGGTTCTGCCAGGTCAATGGCGCCTTGTACAAGGTGCGATCGCTGAAACTGCCGCCCGTAAGCAGGCGCGAGACCGCCGACTTGTGCTGATGCGCCTGCTGATTCGCCCATTGCGCATCGTCCAGCAGGCTGGAATTGACCAACTGGTCCTCGACCCGCGAGCGAATATTCAGTGACGCCACCGCGAACAACGCGCTCAGCGCCGAGCCAAAAAGCGCAAAGCTGACGATCAGGCGAAAACGGAGCCTACGTCTGGACTGCATCCGGATCGACCATCCTGTAACCGATACCGTGCCGCGTATGGATCAGCGGCTTGCCAAAAGGCTTGTCGATCGCCGCGCGCAAGCCGTGAATATGCACACGCAGCGAATCCGAATCGGGCAACTCCTCGCCCCACACTTTCTGTTCCAGATCCTGCCGCGTCACCACCGAGGGGCTGGCGTCCATCAGCGCTTGGAGCAGCTTGAGTCCGATCGGATTCAACTGGATCGAGCGGCCCTCGCGGGACACCGTCAAGGTGTCCAGGTTGTAGGTCAGGTCGGCCACTTTCAGCACCCGGCTTTGCGGACCCTTGCCGCGACGCGCCAGCACTTCCAGCCGTGCCGACAGTTCCTGCAAGGCGAACGGCTTGGTCATGTAGTCGTCCGCACCGGACTCGAAGCCGGTGAGCTTCTGCTCCAGCGCATCGCGCGCCGTCAGCATCAGCACCGGCGTCTGCTTGTGTGCCTCGTGACGCAGCTTGCGCGCCACGTCCAAGCCGTCCATGCCCGGCAACGTCAGGTCCAGCACGATCACGTCGAAATCGTGCACCACCGCCAGATGCAGGCCAGTCACGCCGTCTCCGGCGAAATCCACGGTGTGTCCGCGGTCTTCCAGATAGTCGCCGATATTGGTGGCGATATCGCTATTGTCTTCGATCACCAGAACGCGCATGCGCCACTCCGCTACGCCGCCGACCAACGGGCCAGCTAACG
>JBEVMS010000202.1:0-3122 GCA_040508515.1 Dyella sp.
AGCTCTCCGGTGAAGCCCTGATGGGCGATGCCGACTACGGCATCGACCCCAAAGTGATCGGCCGGCTCGCCGATGAAATCATCGAGGCGCAGCATGCCGGCGTGCAGATCGGCGTGGTCATCGGCGGCGGCAATATCTTTCGTGGCGCCGGCCTCGCCGCCGCCGGTATGGACCGCGTTACCGGCGACCACATGGGCATGCTGGCCACCGTGATGAACGCGCTGGCGATGCAAGACGCGATCGAAAAGCGTGGCGGCTTCGCCCGCGTGATGAGCGCACTGCCGATCCACGACGTCTGCGAGGATTTCATCCGCCGCCGCGCCATCCGACACATTGAGAAAGGCCGCGTGGCGCTGTTCGCCGCCGGCATCGGCAACCCGTTCTTCACCACCGATTCGGCCGCCGCATTGCGCTCGATCGAAATCGGCGCCGACCTGCTGCTGAAGGCGACCAAGGTCGATGGCATCTACACCGCCGACCCCGCCCGTCACGCCGATGCCACCCGCTACGACCACCTCACCTATGATCAGGTGATCGAGCGCAAGCTGGCGGTGATGGATACCGCCGCGATCGCCCTGTGCCGCGACCACCGCATGCCGATGCGCATCTATGACATGACCGTACCGGGCAGCCTGATGCGGATCATCAAGGGCGAGCCGATCGGCACCCTGGTCGACGCCGGCTGATCGCGCAGCCCGGCCCGCAGCGGCGGCAGCTCTAAAATCGCGCGGCGCTGCCCTGGGCGGGCCGCGCACCCGGCTCGCAGGATCGGCGCCCCCCGGCTATACTCGCCGGCTTGCACGTATACCGGGTAACTCCCATGCTCAACGACATCAAAACCGATGCACAGACCCGCATGGGCAAGAGCATCGATTCGCTCAAGCACGACCTGACGCGGCTGCGCACCGGCCGCGCCAGCACCACCCTGGTCGACCATATCAAGGTGAACTACTACGGCGCCGACATGCCGCTCAACCAGGTCGCCTCGGTGGCCCTGGGCGACTCGCGCTCGATCATCATCACGCCGTGGGAAAAACCCATGGTGGCGGCGATCGAAAAAGCCTTGATGGCGTCGGATATCGGCATCACGCCGACCACCGCCGGCACGGTGATCCGACTCAACATGCCGCCGCTGACCGAGGAGCGCCGCAAGGAACTGGCCAAGCACGTCGGCCATGAAGGCGAGAACGCCAAGATCGCCATCCGCAACGTGCGCCGCGACGCCTTGCAGCAGATCAAGGATCTGCTCAAGGAAAAGCTGATCACCGAGGACGACGAGCGCAAAGCCGACGACGAGATCCAGAAGATCACCGATCGCTTCGTCAAGGAAGTCGACGCCGTGGTCAAGCACAAGGAAGAGGAGCTGATGGCGCTCTAAAAGCGCCATCACCGCGCCCATGTCCAAGCCCGACGCCGCGCGCGTTCCGCGCCACATCGCGATCGTGATGGACGGCAACGGGCGCTGGGCCAAGCGACGGCTGCGCCCGCGCAGCTTCGGCCACCACGCCGGCCAGAAAGCCGTGCGCAACGTGGTCGAAGGCTGCCTGCGCCAGGGCGTGCAATCGCTCACTTTGTTCGCCTTTTCCAGCGAAAACTGGCAGCGACCGGCCGACGAGGTCAGCGCGCTGATGGAACTGTTCCTGAAAGCGCTGGACAAGGAAGTGGACGAACTGCACGGCCACGGCGTGCGGCTGCGCTTTATCGGCGATCTGGACAGCTTCGCCGAGCCGCTGCGCCTGCGCATGCAGGCGGCCATGCAACACACCGCCGGCAATAGCGCGCTCACCATGAACGTGGCAGTCAATTACGGTGGTCGTTGGGATATCGCCCAGGCGGCGCGCCGCTTGGCCGAGGCAGCCGTAGCTGGTGAATTGGACCCCGCTGCGATCGACGAAAACCACCTCAATACGCTCACCTGCCTGGCCGAACAGGCACCGATCGACCTGTTCATTCGTACCGGCGGCGAACTGCGGGTCAGCAACTTCCTGCTCTGGCAGATCGCCTATGCCGAGCTTTACTTCACCGATACCCTGTGGCCGGATTTCGATCAGGCCAGCCTGTCCCACGCGATCGAAGACTACGCCCGCCGCGAGCGCCGTTATGGCCGCACCGGCGAGCAGATCGCGCAGGTCTCGTAACTCGGTCACCGTTTTCCTAAGGACCTGCATGCTGCTCCAGCGCACCCTGACCGCCCTGCTGATCGCCCCCTTGGCGATTCTGTTGATCTTGTGGCCGAGCACCGCCATTTTTGCCGTGCTGGTGGCGCTCGCCTTCCTGGCGGCGCTGGCCGAGTGGACGCGGTTGTCCGGGGTGACCTCGCCCATCGCGCGTGGCGTGCTGCTGGCGCTTGGGGCGGCACTGTTCGTGTTGCTGTGGCTGGGCCGCGACAGCGCGCTGTGGCCGATGCTGATCGGCGTGGGCGTGGGTTGGTGGCTGTTCGCCTGCCTGTGGCTGCGTCATTTTGCTTTCGCCGCCGCTCCCACGGTCGAAAACCGCGCGCTGAAATTGGCAGCTGGGGCGCTGGTGATTTTCCCCGCCTGGGCCGCGGCCATGTCGATTCACGGCTCGGCCGTACATGGTCACGTGTGGACTTTGCTGGCCCTTCTGATTGTTTGGGCGGCGGATATCGGCGCCTATTTCAGCGGCCGCTTTCTGGGCCGGCGCAAGCTGGCACCACGCATCAGCCCGGGAAAGACCTGGGCCGGCGCGATCGGCGCCCTGGTCTGCGGCGCGTTGGTGGCCTGGCTGGGCGGGCATCTGCTGGACGTGGCCGGGGCCAAGCTGGTCGGCTTGATCGTGCTGGCGCTGCTGACGGTGGCTGCCTCGATCGTCGGCGACCTGCTGGAAAGCCTGATGAAGCGCCATGCCGAGGTCAAGGATTCGGGACAGTTGTTCCCTGGCCACGGCGGCCTGCTCGACCGCATGGACAGCGTGTTCGCCGCGCTGCCCATCTTTGCCGCCGGCAAACTGTTGCTGGGCCTGTAACACGGTGAGCATCCGACACGTAGCGGTACTGGGCGCCACCGGCTCGATCGGCAGCAGCACGCTGGACGTGATCGCCCGTCACCCGGAGCGTTTTCGCGCCAGCGTGCTGGCGGCGCATCGCAACGTCGAGGCGCTGG
>JBEVMS010000175.1:0-3868 GCA_040508515.1 Dyella sp.
CTGGCCGCATGCGGCACGCGCCCTCCGATCCGACCGGTGACGACACCGCGCAGCGCGCGGCGGCGCTGGTGCTGGACGCGTTCGCCGACTACAACCAGCGTTTTGGCGACATCACCCGCCGCGCGGCGCGTGCTTTCGCGCGACGCGACTGGCGCCACGCGGCGATCGACGCGCGCGCGCGGATCGATCTGTACGACCAATGCATCCACGAAACCGAGGCGCGGCTGGACCAGTTGCTGGACGACCGCGTACGTTCGCGCGCGCTGTGGGCCGCGATGCGCCAGGCCTATGCGCCGATGCTCACGACGCTGCCCGATCGCGAGTTCTACCAAACCTGGTTCAGTTCGCTGTCGCGGCGGCGCTTCCAGACGCGCGGCGTGGCGCCGGAGTTGGAGTTCGTCGCGTTGCAGCGCGAGTCCTACAGCGAAGGCAGCGATGCGGCGCCGCATCACGCCTATGTGTTGGATCGCGACGACGACCTGTACGGCTGCTGCCGCCGCGTGTTGGAACAGGCCGCGTTGCAAGCGCCCTGGCTCGATCGCACCGCCGATGCGCTGCGTTTGGCCGACGCCTTGCAGCGGCGCCTGGATGCCAGCGGCGAGTCACTGCCGCAGCGCATCGACATCCTGCGCGCGGTGTTCTATCGCGATCGGCGCGCCTATCTGGTCGGGCGGATGCGCTGCGGTCACCAGCGCCATCCGTTGGTGCTGGCCTTGGTGCATGGCGCCGAGGGTGTGCAACTGGACGCCTTGCTGACCGATCGTGCGCAGATTTCGATCCTGTTCGGATACGCGCGCAGCTACTTCCATGCCGACATCGACAACGTCGGCGCGGTGGTGGCCTTTTTGCAGGCGCTGCTGCCGCACAAGCCGCTGGAGGAAATCTACGCGGTGCTCGGTCGCGCCAAACAAGGCAAGACCGAGCGCTACCGGCGCGTGTTCCGGCATCTGATGCTCAATCCGCAGGAGCAATTGGTGCGCGCTGAGGGCAAGCGCGGCATGGTGATGGTGGTGTTCACCCCGCGCGATCTGCCGGTAGTGTTCAAGCTGATCCGCGACCGCTTTGCCTCGCCCAAGGATTCCAGCCGGCGCCAGGTGGAGGAAAAGTACCGACTGGTGTTTCATCACGATCGCGTCGGTCGCTTGGTCGACGCGCAGGAGTTTCGCGACCTGCGCTTTGCGCAGCAGCAATTCGAACCGTCGCTGCGCGAGGAGTTGCTGCACGAATGCGCCGAATCGGTGTGGCGCGACGGCGACGATCTGGTGATCGCGCACTGCTACGTCGAGCATCGGCTGCGTCCGCTGGATGTGTACTTGCGTGAGGCCAGTCCGGCGGCCGCGCGGCGCGCGCTGCTGGATTACGGGCAGGCGATCAAGGATCTGGCCGGCAGCGCGATTTTCCCGGGCGATCTGCTGACCAAGAACTTCGGCATTTCGCGTAGCGGACGGGCGGTGTTCTACGACTACGACGAGCTATGCCTGCTGGATGAATGCCACTTCCGCAACGTGCCCGCACTGAGCGACGAGGACGAAACGCGGCCGCTGGATGACGTGCTCTACGCCGCGCCGGGGGATGTATTCCCCGAGCTGTTCGTGCGCTTTGTGGGCGTGCCCGCGCCGCTGCGTCAGGCATTGTGCGACGTGCACGGGGAGATTTTCGATCCGGCCTGGTGGCGGACCATGCAGCAGCGGTTGACGCAGGAATACGTCGATGTGATGCCGTATCCCGCCACGGCGCGGCTGCGCTGACCGCGCTCGGTAGCAGGTCAGTCACGGGCCGGCCTGAGTGTGGCGCGCGCATCGCCGTGGCACTCGTGCGCGGCGCGCGGGTGGCTGGCTCGGCCGGCGTTGGGGCGACGCCCCGGACACGCGCTGGTGAGATGGCTCGGCGGCGTTGCGCGTGAACCCGCACCTCGCGCTGGGAACCGCGCATCACGGCGCCCGGTCGACGCCGTGATGCGATGCGCCAATCAATCGCCGTCGGTGGGCGGCGTCTGGTTGCGACGCTGCATCATCTTCTGGCGCATCTGGGTGAATTGCTGGCGCTGGCTGTCGCTCAGAATCGCCGCGATCTGGCTATCGTGGCTCTGCGCGATGTCGCGCAGTTTGGCGCGTCGGTCGGCACCGGCGAGCGCGCTGTCGCTGCGCAACGCGCTGGCTTGGCGTTGGCGATCTTGCAGGATCGCTCCGATCTGCGTGGCCTGTTCGGGGCTCAATTGCAGGCGCCGCGTCAAGCGCGCCAGTTGTTGTGCGGGATCGGCGTGGCTGCGGGACTGGCCGCTGTCGCTGGGCGTGGCCGCGCCAGAGGTGGCCTGTTCCTGCGCGCCGGCGGCACCGGCCAAAGCCAGCGTCAGCGGCACCGCGAGCAGCAACGAACGAAAGGTGAAGGTCATCGATTAGCTCCTGGTGTATGGCGGCGTTGGGGGACGGCCTAAGCGCAGCTTGGCGTCAGGCTGCGTGCGTTGCAAACGCGCCGGTTGGGGATCGCGTTGACCGCTGATGGCTACGCCAGACCCTGGCTGGCACCCGAATGGCACATCGCGCGGAGCCGCTGCATGGCCGTGCCGACTGGCTAAGATGCACGGGTTGCCCTTGAGTCCTGTTGGAGTCCATCGCATGCGCTTTGCCCTGGCCAGTGGCCTGTTGTTGTGCGTGCTGTGTGGCAGCGCGCAGTCGCAAACCGCGGCCTCGACCGCGCCGCATCCGGCCAACGCGACCACCTTGCCAGTGGTCAGCGTCAGTGGCGTGCAGCCGGGCCCGGGCTTGTGGAAGATCAGCAAAGACGGGCATGTGATGTGGGTGCTCGGCACGCTGTCGCCGCTGCCGGAAAAAATGCAGTGGCAGTCGCGCGATCTGGCGCAGGTGATCGCGCATGCGCAGGTGATCCTGCAATCGCCCAAGGTGACGTTGAAGGTCAACACCGGCTTCTTCGGCAAACTGTTTTTGCTGCCCTCGGCCTACAGCGCGCGCAAGAATGACGACGGCAAGACCTTGCAGCAAGTGCTGCCGGCCGAGCTATATGCGCGCTGGCTGCCGTTGAAGCAGAACTACATCGGCGACGATCGCGGGATCGAGCGCTGGCGGCCGATCTTCGCCGCGCAGGAGCTGTACAAGAAAGCGCTCAAGGGCAATGGATTGAGCGGTAGCGGCGGCATTCCCACGGTGATTGACGGCTTGGCCAAACAGTACGGCGTCACCCAGCAACCCACCGACTACCAACTGGTGATCGACAAACCGCGCGACGCTTTGAAGGCGTTCAAGAGTTCGGGGCTGGATGACGTGGGCTGCTTCGGCCGCACCCTGGATGCGATCGAGAAGGACATGTCGACCATGACCCAGCGCGCCAACGCCTGGGCCACCGGCGATCTGGCCACCCTGCGCCAGTTGCCCGACAGTCACCGCCGCGACGCCTGCATCGCCGCGATCGCCGGTGCCGGCTTCGCTCAGCAGTTGGGCATCGACGATGTGCCGGCGCGTCTGCAAGCGGTGTGGCTGGCCACCGCGCGCACGGCGTTGCAGAACAACACGCAGAGCTTTGCCGTGCTGCCGATGGACGAACTGCTTTCGCCGACCGGCTACGTCAGCACGCTTAAGGCGGAGGGCTATACGGTGCAATCGCCGGATGAAGCCGAGGACGATGGGGCGGCGCCTGCCGGCAGCGCGGCACGTCCGGCAGAGATAAGTCCGAGTCACTGAAAACGTGCGACCGACGCGACGGCACCCTGGGCAGGCAGTTCTGCTTCTTGTGCTGAGGATTGCGTGAATCACTCTACTTCGTCTCGCCATGTTGCCGCTGAATCGGATGCCGAAGCTACTCATAGAGCATGTTTATGCTCTCAATCATGGGCACTTCGGTGCTGCCTTGTGTC
>JBEVMS010000206.1:0-4878 GCA_040508515.1 Dyella sp.
GCGCTTTGAGTACCGCCACCCGGCGGCCTTCCTCACGGTCCGGTTCGGCTGCGCCGGCCAGCTTGCCGAACGACAGCAATGGCATCCGCCAGCCACGCCAGGCGATGCGACCCAAGAGCCAATCCGGCGCGCCAGGTACCGGCTCGGGCAACGGCATGGTGATCACCTCCGCCACGCTGGCATTGGGCAGCAAAAGGCGCAGGGTGCCGACCGGCACCAGCACGCAGCGGATTTCGCGCGGCAACGCGTGCTCGCTCATCGGCGGATCTCCATCGAATATTCTTCACTCAGGCGTGCAGCCAGTTGTGCGGGCGTGCCGGCAAAGTCGGCCAATCGCTCGACTTGGACACCCCGCACCATATCGCTGCTGGGCGCTTCTATCACCTCTTCCACCCACACGCGTCCGCCACTGTCGTGCACCGCCTGCGCACCGGCTACCGCGTCATTGCCGCGACCAGAAAACACGATGGCTAGCGCGGCCGCGCCGAACACCTGCGCGGCCATGCTTAGGCTGGCGTCGATCGACGGTTGCGCGTCGATGTCGGGTAGCAGTTCGACACGCCCATCGCGACGCAAGCTCACGCGCTGTCCCGGCGGCACCAGCAACACTTCGCCGCGAGTGGCATGGCTGCCGTGCGCTGCCAGCCGCACCGGCAACGCGCTGTTGGCGGACAACTCGCGCAACAACGCCGACGAATCCTGATGATGCTGGGTGTGCACCAACAAGACCGGTAGCGTCACCGGCAACGCAGCCAGAAAGGCCGCCACTGCCGGCGTGGCGTCGGCCGCAGCGCCCAACACCACCAACCAGCGCAAAGCGGCGGCTTCGGTATCAAGCACCATCTCGGAATGCACCAAACGCCGCGAAGCCGGTGGCTCGATCGCCTCGCCCCGCGCGACCAGTTCGAGGCTCAAACCCGAGCGCGATGATGGCGATGCGTCCGTGTCGACCGAAGGCACCCGATCGGCGGCGATCAAACTTTCGATGCCCATGCTGCTGGCGACCGGCATGCTCGACGCCACCGACGCGGATGGCGGCGCCGGTGCGTCGTCATCGAGCAGGCTCCACTCGGCTGGCGCCTGCCGCACCGCGTTGTCGTCGGTCGCCGTCGCGCGCCGTGGCTGAATCGACGGGTCTTCGAGCGCTACCAATTGCAGATGATCGAGCGTGAACCGCGACGGTTCGCGTGCTGGCGTAGACGACGCCACCGCGGGCGTCTCGGCGCCCCATGGTGACTCCAGCGTAGCGGCTGACGTCGTCGCGGCTGGCATGGGTGGTTCGTTGTCCAGCGCCGGCCCAGCGCCCAACCATGCCGGGTCGAAGGCGGGACCGCGGCCGTAATCTTCCTGCGGCGAGGGCTGCTCTGTCTCCTGCGCCAGCAGCCCGGCCAACTCCTCGGCCAGGGTGGCGGACTGGTCCCATGCCTCGCCGCTCATCATCGTTTCGCCATCGTCCAGCGCCAGCGAGGCCCGTGAAGGGCCGTGCTCATCGCTTGGCAGTGGCACGTCCTGCTCAGCCGCCAGCAAGCGTTCCAGTTCAGTGGCCAGGTTTTCGGACGGCTCTCCCCCGGACATCAACGCCAGGACCGACGGCGGCACCAGCTCGGCGTCAGGCGCACCGCCGCTTAGCGTCGACTGCGGCATCTGCAAGCCCAACGCATCGCGCGGGCGCGGCGGATCGACATCGACGTGTGCCAGCACCTTGGCGGCCAGATGACGTGCCCAGCGCGCACGATCCCAGCCGTCCAGGCGCTGGGTGGCGGCAGCGTCGTTGAACACCACCCGCGGCTGCTCGCCGTCGATGAGCTCGTCCAGGCCGGTCAGTGAATCGTCCTCGTCATGCAGGTTGATCACCACCACCTCGGCGCCGCTTTGCCGCAACGCCGCGCGACTGGCTCCGGAAAGCGGCCCCTCGTGCACGATCCGCGCACCGCCTTCGCGCAGCGCCTCGCGCAAGGGCGCTGCCAGGTGGTCATCCTCGAACAGCAGCGCGACGCGCACCGTGTCAGACATGGCCGGCCTCGTGGGTCGTCGCGGTGAGGATTTCGCCGATCTGAGTGATCAATTCGGCCTCCTGGTAGGGCTTGCCGAGGTAACGCTGCACGCCCAGATCGAGCGCGCGCTGGCGATGTTTTTCACCGGTGCGCGAGGTGATCACGATGATCGGCACACCGCGCAGACGGGGCTCGCCCTGCATGTGCTCGGCCAGCTCGAAGCCGTCCATGCGCGGCATCTCGATATCCAGAAGCAGCACGTCGGGTACGCGCTCGGCGAGTTTATCCAAGGCATCGATACCGTCTTTGGCGGTCAGCACGTCGAAGTCGTGCCGCTCCAGCACGCGGGCGGTGATTTTGCGCATGGTGATCGAATCGTCCACCACCATCACCAGCGGGCGACCGCGCGACTCTAGCGCTTGCGGCGTGGCCACCGCGGGCAGGCCATCCTCAAGCCGCTGACGACGACGCGCCTCGCTGTGACGCACCAGCGGCGCCAAGTCGAGAATCACCAGCACCGAGCCGTCACCCATGATGGTGGCACCCAGAATGCCTGGCACTGAACTGATCTGCGGACCCACCGACTTGACCACGATTTCGCGCGAACCAATGACCGCATCGATGCGGATCGCCGCGCGCAGCTCGCCGGAGCGGGTCAACAGCAGCGGCAACTGTGCCTCATCGCCCAGATGCGTCGACGGCAGACTGAGCAGTTCGGCCAGGCTATGGATGTCGTAGGACTCACCGTCGTACTCGAAGCGCGGCTGCGCCTCGGCCAGGCGCTCGGTCAACTCCTCCGGCCCGATGCGCGCCACGCCCTGCACCGAGGTCATCGGGATGGCGAACGTGGACTCGCCGATGCGCACTAGGATCGCCTGGGTCACCGCCAGGGTAAACGGCAGGCGCAGCACGAAGGTGGTGCCCTGGCCGGGTTGCGAGTGCACCGCCAGCGCGCCGCCGAGTTGCTTGATCTCGTTGGCGACCACGTCCATGCCGACGCCACGACCGGCCAACTGGGTCAATTCGCCCGCCGTGGAAAAGCCCGGCTGAGTGATCAGCGCCAGCAATTGTTCGTCGCTGGGTTGCGCTTCGCTGCGCAACAGGCCGCGCTCCAGCGCACGAGCGCGGATCGCCTCGCGGTCCAGCCCGGCGCCGTCGTCGCTGACTCGGATCACCACCTCGGTCGCCTCGCGCGCCACTTGGATGCGCACCGTGCCCTCGCTCGGCTTGCCCGCAGCGCGACGCTGCTCGGGCGACTCGATGCCGTGCGCCACCGCGTTGCGTAGCATGTGCTCGAACGGTGCCTTGATCCGATCGAGGAGGTTGCGGTCCATTTCGCCGTGCGCGCCATCGACCACCAGTTGAGCGTGCTTGCCCAGATCGTGCGCGGCCTGGCGCAGGGTGCGGCGCAAATTCGGCACCATCGTGTCGAACGGCAGCATCCGCGTGCGCAGCAAGCCTTCCTGCAATTCGGAGCTGACACGCGACTGCTGGATCAGCAACGTTTCTGCCTGCCGGGTCAACTCATCCAGCGACCCTTGCAGCGATACAAGGTCGGACACCGACTCGGCCAGCGCGCGTGAGTACTGCTGCAACTGCGAGTAGCGGTCAAGTTCGAGCGGATCGAACGCCGACAGGCCCGCTTCGCGATGCTCGCGCTGGAAACGCGCGATGATCTGCGCTTCGGTTTCGATCTCCATCGCGCGCAACTGGCTGCGCAAACGCGCCACCGTCTGCTCCAGCTCGACCAGATTGGAGCGGTAACCGGCGACCTGCTGCTCCAGCCGCGAGCGATAGATCGCCACCTCGCCGGCGTGGCTGACCAAGGTATCCAGCAGCTCGGCGCGCACGCGAATCTGCTCTTGCGGCGCGCGCGCGGTGTCGTCCGCTTCGGGCAGCAGCGCCGGCAAATCCAACGCCTCCGGCGCGGCACTGACGAACGGTCCGGCAGCACCCGACGCGCTCGACTCCGACACGGCCTCACTGACCGAATCGTCGCTATCGACCGAGCCACCCGAGAGCGCCAGCAGATGCGCGATGGTCGCCTGCGGCAGCTCAATCGCTTGCCCTTGCGCGACCTTCTGCACCAAACCGTGCAATTGGTCGAAGCCCTTTTCCAGCGCCTCGACCGTCGCGCCTTCGTAGCTCATACCACCGACGGCCAATCGATCCAGCAAGGTTTCCAGCGCATGGCTGAGATCGCCCACCGGCACCAGCCCGGAAATACGCGCGCCGCCCTTGAGGGTGTGCAGGTCGCGCTGGAGGCTGGCTACATGGCTGCGCTCGGCTGGCGCCTGGCGCCATTGCGCTAGCTCACCATCGGCGTGATCGAGCAGCTCACGCGCTTCCTCGATAAATATCTCCAACAGATCCGGATCGATCTGCGCAAACGGCGACGTTTCGGTTTCGGTTTCGGTTTCGGCTTCCGTTTCGGTTTCGGCTTCCGTTTCGGTCTCGGCTTCGGCTTCGATCTCGGCTCCCGTTATGGTATCGATGCTGCCCGCATCGGTGGGCGCTTCCGGGGCAGCCCCGTTCGACGGTATCGGTGCAGCGATTACGCCTTGCGGCGGTAGCGGCGATTCATCGGCACGCGCTGCAGGCTCGCTTTTTTCTAGGTGTCCCGTGCTGACGTCTTGCGCACTTTCGGCCTCGCCGCTTTCCGTGCGCTCGCCAATGACCTGCAACGCCTGCGCATCAGCAGGCATGGCCGGTGTTGATTCAAGTGGTGCACTTTCGGACGTAAAGACGGCTGGATCGGCGAGCGCGAATCGCAACGCCTCCTCGTCAAAACTCAATGCCGCTGGCAATGCGTTTTCGGCGAGGTCAGGGATGCGTTCGACATCGTCCTTTTCGACCGGGGTGGTCGGCGTGCTGTTGTATTCAG
>JBEVMS010000300.1:0-5191 GCA_040508515.1 Dyella sp.
TCTGCGCGCGCTCGACCATGCCCAGGATGCGGTCACGCGAGCGGCCGGAAATCACCGGGCCGAGCTGCGTTTTGGGATCGCTCGGGTCGCCCGGACGGATCGCCTGCACTTTGGCGCGGAAGCGCTCCAGGAAAGCGGCGTAGATCGATTTCTGCACCAGGATGCGCGCACCGCAGACGCAGGTCTGGCCGGCGCCGATGAAGGCGGCGAACGCAGCGCCGTTGACCGCGCGGTCCAGGTCCATGTCGTCGAAGATAATCGCCGCGCCCTTGCCGCCCAGTTCCAGCGTAGTCAGCGCAAAGCTCTGCGCGGCCGCTTCGCCGATCGTGCGACCGACCTCGGTGCCGCCGGTGAAGACGATCTTGGCGATCTTCGGATGACGCGCCAGCGCCGCACCGGCCTCGCGACCTTCGCCGTTGATCAGATTTACCACGCCATCGGGCACGCCGGCTTCCTTCAGCAGCCGCACCAGGCGCAGGGTGGTGATCGGGGTCTGCTCGGAGGGCTTGATCACCACGCTGTTGCCGGTGGCGAGCGCGGGGGCCAGGCTCTTGGAGAGAATCATCAGCGGATGATTGAACGAGGTCATTAGCGCGCACACGCCCAGCGGCACGGGCTGCGTGTAGGCCAGGTAGGGGCCTTCGACCGGAATCACATCGCTGCGACGGGTCAGCGCCAGCGCGGCGAAGTAGCGGTAGAACTGCGGCAGGCGCGAGATCTGCGCGCGCGTCTCATTGATCGGGCGGCCGTTGTTGAGCGTTTCCAGGCGATAGAACTGCTCGATGTCCGCCTCGAACAGATCGGCGAAGCGATTGAGGATGCGCGCACGCTGCTGGATCGGCAGGTCACGCCACACGCCGAATTCAAAGCGTTCGTGGGCGATTTCCACCGCGCGGTTGACATCTTCCGCACCGGCCGCGGCGAGCTGGCCGATGACCTGGGCGGTGGCCGGATCGATCACGTCCATGGTCTTGCCGCTGGTCGCGAGCACATCCTGGCCGTCGATGAAAAGGGGAACATCGTATGAGCTGGAGGTTTTTAGATTCATGAGAGATTCGTTGGCAACAGGGAAGGGGGAATCACGCATTGCGGATCAAGGTTTTGTTGTCGGCAGTGGATGGCGCGTGGGGCGCCACGGACTCCAGTCCGCGGCCCTGGGGCTCGATGCCCCACACGGCGACCACGATGATTTGTAGCAGCAGCAGGCTGACCATCAGGCTCAACACCCCGATGACGCCGTGATGGGCGAACAACTGCACCACGATGAATGGCGTAATGATGGTCGCGCCGCGACCCAGCGTATTGCAGATGCCGGACGCGCGCAGGCGGATTTCGGTGGGGAAAAGCTCGGGCACGTAGATGCCGAACAGCATCGCCACCAGCACATAGATCGGGATCACCAGCAGCAGGCCAACCAGCATCACCGCCGCCGGCTGCGCCACGAACGGGTAGATCGCGCCAAAGACGATGGCCAGCGCCGAGGCGACGATGATCATGGGCTTGCGGCCAAAGCGATCGGCGGTCAACGCGGCGATACCCGAGCCGACCGGCGCGCCCAGCGACATCACAAAGGCAAAGCCGAACGACTTGGCGATATCCATACCCTGACTGACGAAGAACGTGGGCAGCCAGGTCACGAAGCCATACAGCAGCGTGTTGATGACGATCAAAACCACGCAGCCGACCAGCATGCGCGGCAGTACCGCGGGCGAGGCCAGCGAACGCAGCGCGCGGGATATCACCGGGCGCGGCTGGATCACCGGGGCAGGCAGCGGTCCTTTCTGCTTTTCGACCTCCGCTTCGATCTGCCGCATCAGCGTTTCCGCCTCCTCGTCACGTCCGATGGATTCCAGCCAGCGCGGCGATTCGGGTAGCGCCTTGCGGGCGTACCACACCGCGATCGCGCCCAGCCCGCCGAGCAAGTACATCACGCGCCAGCCGAACACCGGCACCAGCAGCAGCCCCAGCAGCGAGCTGACCGGCAGACCGGTCACCACCGCCGCGGCCATCCAACCCTGCATGCGGCCGCGCACCTGCGGCGGCACGAACTCGGCGAGCGTGGAATAACCCACCACGTTCTCAGCGCCTAGACCAAAGCCCATCAGGAACCGGCAAACGATGAGAAACGTCATGTTGGGCGCAAAAACCGAGGCCAACGAGGCGAAACCGAAGATCATCAGATTCGTCTGGTAGGTGAAACGGCGGCCATAGCGATCACCGAGAAAGCCGGTGACCAGCGCACCCAAGGTCATGCCTACAAAGGTCATCGACACATACAGCGCATTTTGGCCGATGGTGGAGAAACCGCTCTTGAATGTGGCTCCCAGCACGGTGGAGGCGACGTAAATGTCGAACCCATCGAAGAACATGCCGATCGCGATCAACCACATGATCCGGTAGTGGAACCCGGACATCGGCAAGCGATCGAGTCGCGCGCCAGCTTGAACTGCCATGATATCTGCTCCGTACCCGCGTCAGGAAAGGGGGATAGCGTCGGTCGCGCCGTTACCGGCGCGCGACGCGGCAGCAACGGGTGGGGCGGCGGCACGGCTGCGCAGACGCAGCGATTCCACCGTAAGAAGTTCGTTCGCCAGACGGAAATTGGTTTCCACGTCGTCTTCCAGCGCCTGCTGGAAATAGGCTTTGCACTGACGCGCGCCATCCGGGTCCATGGCCAGGATTTGCTGGATCACGGCCTCGGTGCTGGAGGCCAGCGTCTCCGGCGGGCACACCGTGGTGACCAGGCCAATTTCGCGGGCGTGGCTGGCGGTGAAATCCGACGCCAGCAGAATCAGCGGGAACACATGCTTGGGCAGCGCGTGACGGCCGACGTAGGCCATGATCGCCGCCGGCGGCAGACCCTTGCGCATCTCCGGAAAAGAGAGCGTGGCGGTCGATGCCACCAGGGTGAAATCGCACAGGATCGCCATGCCCATGCCGAAGCCGGCGGCATCGCCTTGAACCTCGGCCACGGTGATCAGCGGGCTGAGCCGGATGGCCTGCTTGAAGGCGATCAGTCGCGCCACTTCCTGACGGATTGACACCGCATCATGCCCGGCGCGTTCGCGCCCCGTGCAAAACACCGGCCCGTTAGCGCGCAGCCGAAGCACACCCAGTCCATCGCGGGCCGCATCCGCCATCGCTGCCAGCATGAGATCGAACATGCCCGCGCTGATTTCGTTGCCGGCCTCCGGTCGATCGAGGGTAATTTCGAGGACTCGGCCCTCGCGCTTTATCTGGACCCCTGAATTTGTCAAGGTATGTTCCTCTGGGTGCGACAATGGGTACGTTGTATACAATGTATGCATTGTCCCCAATTTTGTCTACCCTTACCTAAGTCCACACGACGCCTAGCCCATGCCGACAGCCCAGCTTGCCGCCATCGCCGATCGCTTCCGAGCGATTCCGCGCCACGTCAATCCAAACGTGCACGCGCTGTGCGACTTGGTGGTGGTGCCGACCTTGCGCGAGGCGATCATCAGCAACCTGCTGCCGCCCGGCTTCCGGCTGGTGGAGGTCACCCTTGCCCAGCAACTGAAGGTGAGTCGGACGCCGGTGCGCGAATCGTTCGCGCAACTTGAGCGCGAAGGCCTGGTCACCGTGCTGCCGCGCATGGGCGTGTTCGTACGGGAGGTTTCGCCGCTGGACGTGGAGGAAATCTACGAAGTGCGCGCGGCGCTGGAGTCGTTGGCGGTCAGCCTAGCCACGCAGCGGATGAGCGCGTTGGGCCGGGCGCAACTGGAGGTCACCGTGGAAGCCATGCGCCAGCGCGTGGAAGAAAACGATCCGGTGGGCTACACCGAGGCACTCGACCGCTTCTATGCCTTGATCATGACGCTGGCCGACAACGCCGCCTTGCACCGCACGCACACCGGTCTGCTGGGCCCGGTGCGCCGCCTGCGCCGCATTGCCATGTCGCTGCCCGGGCGCATGCGCAGCTCGTTCGATCAGGCCGTACTGATCAAGGCCGCGATGGAAAACAACGATCCAGCCGGTGCTGAATTGGTACGGGTGCAATTGGCCAACGCCCGCGATGCCGCCAAGGCCGTGCTCAGCCACGATTGAGGGGCTGCGGGTGGTTCGGGGCGTGTGATCCGTGGCCTATACTCCGGGCGGTGTTCTCACGGAGTTGCATCATGAACGCCCCCACCCGCATCGACACCAGCCGCACTATCCGCGCGCCGCGCGGCAGCGAGCTTTCCTGCAAGAGTTGGCTCAGCGAAGCGCCGTTTCGCATGCTGCAAAACAACCTCGACCCGGATGTGGCCGAGAACCCAGCCGAATTGGTGGTCTACGGGGGCATCGGCCGCGCCGCGCGCAACTGGGAATGCTTCGACGCCATCCTGCGTTCGCTGCGCGAGTTGAACGACGACGAGACGTTGCTGGTGCAATCGGGCAAGCCGGTGGGCGTGTTCCGCACGCATGCCGATGCGCCGCGCGTGTTGATCGCCAATTCCAACCTGGTGCCGCACTGGGCCACCTGGGAACACTTCAACGAGCTCGATAAGAAGGGCTTGATGATGTACGGCCAGATGACCGCCGGCAGTTGGATCTACATCGGCTCGCAAGGCATCGTGCAGGGCACTTACGAAACCTTCGTCGAGATGGGACGCCAACACTACGGCGGTTCGCTCAAGGGGCGCTGGATTCTCACCGCCGGGCTGGGCGGCATGGGTGGCGCGCAACCGCTCGCCGCCAGCCTGGCCGGCGCCTGCTCGCTGACCATCGAATGCCAGCAGAGCCGCATCGATATGCGCCTGAAAACCCGCTACGTCGACGAGCAGGCGACCGATCTGGACGACGCGCTTGCGCGTATCAAAAAGTACACCGAAGCGGGCGCGGCCAAGTCCATCGCGCTGCTGGGCAATGCGGCCGATGTATTGCCCGAACTGGTCAAGCGCGGCGTGCGCCCCGATGCGGTCACCGACCAGACCAGCGCGCACGATCCGGTCAACGGCTACCTGCCGCAGGGCTGGACGCTGGCGCAGTGGTTCGAGCGCCGCAAGGCCGATCCCGAGGGCACCCGCGACGCCGCCAAGCGCTCGATGAAAGTGCACGTAGAGGCCATGCTGGCCTTCCATGCGCAAGGCATTCCCACCTTTGACTACGGCAACAACATCCGTCAGATGGCCAGGGACGAAGGCCTGACGCACGCCTTCGATTTCCCCGGTTTCGTGCCGGCGTTTGTGCG
>JBEVMS010000311.1:0-5111 GCA_040508515.1 Dyella sp.
TTCAGCCAGGAACCGGTGCCGGTGGCCACTGTTCCGGAACGGTATTGGCGACACATCACCAAGGCACAATCCCGCTTCGATCCGGATTTGACCGTGCGCCTGCCGCATCGGCAGCGTCCTGCCTAAAGTCGACAGGGCGGGAAGTGGACCGCCCAGATTTTTTGTTTTTGTTGAACATCTCGATGTAATCGAACACAACCGAGGCTGCCGCCGTCCGCATGGGATAGATACGCCGCTTGATCCGCTCCTTTTCAATGCGCCGAAGAAGCTTTCCGCCACGGCATTGTCGTGGCAATTTCCTCGACGACTCATGCTCGGCTGCATGTAGTGGGCCTTGAGTAATGATTGCCAGTCATCGCTAGTGAACTGGCTGCCCTGGTCCGAATGAACCATCACGCCAGCGCGTCGCTTGCGCTTGCACACCGCCGCCAATAGCGCCCTGCAATACTATGTCGGTGGTCATGTGCGGGCGTGTCGCCCAGCCAATGATCTGACACGAATAGAGATCCATCATGCGGATTCCGGTAACGGCTGACCATCATTCCGGCAACGCCTGTCCATCGCGCTGTTACTGATCAAGCCACCGAGTTGCGGGATTCGATCATGTTCTGCGCATCGTCGTCATTCACGAACGTTGCCTTCCGTTCGAAAGCACACTTGCATCAATACGCCAACTTCCTAAGCACTGGCTCCATGCTTTCCCTCCATGGCCTGTGGAACAGCCCCAGTTCGCGTTCGGTTGAGGTTTAGTTGGCTTCGGCGAATTCGATCAGCGGCTGCAGCCTTGCGTGATTCATCCAAACGAAAGCGCGCCGATCTTTCCCGCCTTGTCGAGGGCGATACCAAACTTGAGCTGGCTGCCCGGGCCGAAATGGATCATGTAGTCGTGAAACGTCACGCCGGCATCGGTGTGCGTACCCTTGAACACCAAAGCTGTGGGTTTACCGTAGCCATTGAATTCATCACCTAGACGCTTGGCCAAACCCGCTCTCATTTTTCCCGCGAGTTTGTCTGCGAGATAGGGAGAGTCACCATCCCCGGCCTGCAATTGCACAAAGTAAGCCTTGACCTTTGTCGTGACCAAGGGATTTTCGCCCTGAGCCGGTCGCATCGCATCTGCAGCGATAGTGGGATTCATGTCCTCGAAGATCGCCGTCGTAATCATTTCGCCGGGTTCCGGGTTGTCCACGAAATTGGTGAAAGCGATCGCCTGCATGTCCTGCCGCGGGAAGTACTCGTTAGCAGTGGTGAACCCCAGCGAGCCGCCAGTGTGGCCGACGCGAGGCTGGCCGTCGATGTTGTCGACAAACAGACCTAGGCCGTAGCCAGCGTCACCTTGTTTCGTCTTGACCGAGTTGCACATCAGTGCGTAATCGACCGGCGTCACTATCCTTCCACTGCGCAAGGCGAGGTTCCATTTCTGGAGATCATCGACGGTCGAAACCAGGAACCCCGCGGCCCAACCCACCGAAGCGGCGATGATGCGCGCACGCTTGATCTGTCCCTCCAAGCGGTCGTAACCGATCGCCATACCGGGCAACTTGGCCTCTTCCGCTACGGTGAAGGTATGCGTCATGCCCGCGCGATCAAGCAGGTGAGTCTGGAGGTAGTGCCAATATGTCTCGTGCGATAGCACTTCAACGACGCGACCGGCTAGGACGTAACCCGTGTTGGAGTACGACCAGTGGCTGCCGGGCGGGAAGTCCAGTGGTTTGGACGCGACGTACGTCATCAGTTCGTTGAAGGTCGCCGGCTTCTCGATTGCCTTGGCTGCATCGACCGCATCGAGGTATTCCGGCAAGCCGCTGGTGTGCGAGAGCAGTTGTCGCAACGTGACTTCGTTGGCGTGCGGGGCGTTTGGCAGGTAGACGGAGAGTTTGTCGTCGAGATGCAGCTTGCCGGCCTCTTGCAATTGTAGGATCGCCGCAGCGGTGAATTGCTTGGTAATCGAGCCGATCTCGTATTCGGTACGCACGGTGGTTGGCTTATGGTTCTTGCGATCATGCAAGCCGTATGCGTGGCGATAGATGACGTGGCCGCGCTCGGCGACAAGGATCGTCACACCGGGCGTACCCGTGCGCTGCATGATGGTTTGCACGTCAGCATCGATGCGATTAGCCAGTTGTGCGTCGAATGGCTGTGTTTTGAGCCGAACGGGGGCAGCGGCGGTAGCGGTCAACAACAGGCAAAGTAAGGGTAGTGCGGCGACAGACCTCAACATCGGATGGACTCCTGTTAACACTCGTGGGCAGCGACTCAAGACTTGGAAATCAACTGTTTGGAGCGAATATCGTGCCAATCGTACGATTATGAATTCCGACGACGTTTCAATGCATTACCGATCATCGCAGCCTGCGGGCGTTGTCCGCGGACACCAGCCTTCCCGAAAACGGCCGTCCGCGACCGGCGGTTTCGGGTCGGGAGCTGCCCATTCGCAGATATGAGCTAGGGCGCCTGACAGCGCCGTGCCAGCCGTCCTCGATCATCACCAGCGGTGTTCAGCGCTCGCCGGAGTCGATGTTCAACCTGGCCGGAATCCGCATCCATCACGGCCGCCAGGAATAGCCAGCCTTCGTAGGTGCGGATGTAGGTGATGTCCGTGACGCAAACCTTGTTCGGGGCTTTGGGCGCGAACTCCCGATCCAGCACGTTTGCCACTACGCCAACGGGACCGCCCCGGTGCCGTAACCGATCTGGCCCGAAGACCTCCGCGCTTCATGAGCCCACGCACCTGGTGGCGGCTGCAACGCTCACCGGCTTCGTGCAAATCGCAAGTGATCTTGCAATGTCCGTAGACGCCGCCGCTGGCCAGCCAAAAGTGCTTGATCCGTCCCACAGGCGTGAGTCTTTGCGCCCTCGTGCACTGGCGTGTTGGCGCGACCACCCGTAATACCCGCTGCGATGCACGCCGAGCACCCGACACATGGCGCACAGACGAAACTCGCGGGCATCGGCCTGCGTGAACACGTACTTCGCCTTTACTCCTTGGCGAAGTACGCCGCGGCTTTTTAGGATGTCGCGTTCCTTGGTCACGCGCTTGAGCTTGGCCTTCAGGCGCCGCATCTCGGCGCTCTGGTCCAGCTCAGTGCGGCGTATGGCCGCCGGTTGGCCGAACTTGGTCTTCCATGCGTACAAACTGTGCGTTGTGATGCCCCAGCCGATCGGCTACCTCAGCCACTGAATGGCCTCGCTCGGTCACTTGCTTGACTGCTTCGATCTTGAACTCACCGTGTCTCGCTTGACACTCATACCGACCTCTTCGATTGCCAGAAATTATGGCTCGAAGATGTCTACGAAAGGCTGAGCGGTCCAATCCGCTGGTATCGTCTTGCCTAAGGCAGATACTGGTTTCCGACAAGTTCCGCATTATTGGTACGCTTGTAAAGAGGCCTGGGAGCGCACGAAATTTTCTTCGATGAAATGTGCAACGAACTAATGCGCGATCTCACATAGTTTGGCCACTTTGAGCCGAGGTTAAGCAATTCATTGAATTTTATAGTGGATTGAATCGCCCCGGGTTTTGAGGAGGCAGTTCTCACCCGAGGTCCGCGAGCGCCGTGCGCATGGTGCAGGAACACCGCGCAGAATATCCATCGCTTTAGGCCGCCGTGGAGTCGGTTGCGGCGAAGACTGGCTGTGTGCCGCAGACATGGCTGAGTTGGGTCCAACGGCACGAGATCGACACCGGCGTTCGCGATGGCGTGACCCCGGCCCATCCGCAGCGGATGAAGGAGCTCGAGCGCGAGGTCAAAGAGCTGCGCCGCGCCCACGAGATCCTGAAGCTGGCGAGTGCTTTTCAGGTGCAGCTCGACCGCCGGCTCCAGTCCTGAGTGATTTCGTCCTGGCGCATCGGGACACCTTCGGGCTCGAACGATCTGCAAGGTCCTGCAGATCGCCCCATCGGGACATATCGCCGGCACGCTGCGATGGCACGCCAGCCGCACCGTCGCTGTCGGGCCAAACGTGACGCACTGCTACTGCCAGAGGCCGATCGATTCAGTCGACGTACGCACCCACCTCACCGGGCGCCAAGATTCAATGCGACAAGGTGAAATTAGCCAGGACGCGGGCGGTTTCTTCGGGCTTCTCAAGCATCGGCATGTGGTCGCAGCCGATCAGCGTGGTGGTGCTGATCGAGCGGGCATGCGCCAGACCTTTGCGTAGGCTGTCCTGGGCGGAGATGTCGATCACCTTGTCGTTGAGGCACCATAGGCCCAGCACGGGCATGGTGAGCTGATCCAGGCGGTTTTGGATCGCCAGACTTTGCGAGGGATCGCGCAGCTCAATGAAAGTTTTTTGGAGGTAGGCACGGTCGTGCTTGTTGCGATCGACCAGCACGTCGATAAAGCGACCGGGAACCGACGGCGGCTTGGTGAACACCAGCGACAGCACTTTCTCGAAGCCGGCGCGATCGTCGTAGACGAAGGGATTGCTGCCGGTAAGCGCCTCGCGCGCAAAGGCGTTTTCCTTGAACTTCAGCCCCAGCGCATCAAGCAGCGCCAGCCCGGCGACGTGTTCGGGATGCTCGGCGGCGTAGACCCCCGCAATGGCACCGCCCATCGAATGCCCGACCAGCACGAAGCCCTTGAGCCCCTTGGCTTCGACGAAGGCTTGCAGCCGCTGCGCCTGGACATCGACGTTGTAGCTGGCGCCCTCGATCCGCGTGGATTCGCCCCAGCCAGGCAGGTCGGGGATGATCACGTGGAAGTGCGCGGTCAGCTGGGTCGCTACGTCCAGCCACAGGGTTTTGTCGGCATCGAAGCCGTGCAGCAGCACCAACACCGGGCCATCGCCACCTTCGTAGTAGGACCAGGTGGTGTCGCCGGCGGTCAGCTGATGTTTTTCCACATGCGCCTGCGCGGCCTTGCGCCAGTCGTCCGCTTGCATCAACCATTGTGGCGCGACCAGGTAGGAGCCACCCAGCAGCACGATCGCCAGCACGGCGATGATCGCCAGGAACTTCAATCGACGCAGCAGCAGGCGCTGCCAGAGTGGACGGTGGACGGGTGGAGTGGCGAGGGTCTTGGTCATGCGTTCACTGCGTCGGTCGTGGCGCCGGATATCGCGGCGGGTTGGGTGAGGAATCTCCTCTGAAGTGAGGTCGATCAGGC
>JBEVMS010000316.1:0-7325 GCA_040508515.1 Dyella sp.
CCTGCGCCTGTAACCGGCAACGGTGATGGGTGATGACTTGAGCGGTACGGGAGCGGGAGTGCGGCATGGCTGAACAATGGCGGCACATTCCGGTGATGCTGGTAGAAGCGGTGGAGGGGCTGGCCGTGCGCACGGGCGGGCGCTATCTGGATGGCACATTCGGTCGCGGCGGTCACGCTCGCGAGGTGCTGTCGCGGCTGGGTCCAGACGGTCGCCTGTTGTTGATGGATCGCGATCCCACGGCGATTGCCGCGGCGCGTATGGCCTTCGTCGACGAGCCGCGCGTGGCGATCCGTCACGCCAATTTTTCCTCGCTGGCCGAGTGGGACGAAACCGCCGCCGGGCTGGATGGCATCCTGCTCGATCTGGGCGTGTCCTCGCCGCAGTTGGACGATGCCGCGCGCGGCTTCAGCTTCATAGCCGATGCGCCGCTGGACATGCGCATGGACACCACCCAGGGCGAAAGCGCGGCCGAATTCCTGGCGCGCGCCGACGAGCGCGAGATCACCGAGGTGCTGTGGCACTTCGGCGAAGAACGGCACGGTCGGCGCATCGCGCGTGCGATCGTCGCCGATCGCGTGGCCACCCCATTCACCCGCACTGGCCAACTGGCGGCGCTGATCGAGCGCATCGTCGGTCGGCGCGAACCGGGCAAGCATCCGGCCACGCGCAGCTTTCAGGCGCTGCGGATTCAGGTCAACGGCGAGCTGGACGCGCTCAAGCACGGTCTGGACGCGGCCTTGGGGCGGCTCAAGCCCGGCGGCCGCTTGGCGGTGATCAGCTTCCATTCGCTGGAAGACCGCGCGGTGAAACTTTTCATTCGCGATCAGGCCGGACGCGTGCAGGGCAGTCGGCGCGGACCACCGGTGGCGGCGGCCGCGGCGCGACTTAAGCCGATCGGCAAGGCGCAGTTTCCCTCGGACGCCGAACAGGCGGCCAATCCCCGTTCGCGTTCGGCGGTGCTGCGGGTAGCAGAAAAGCTGCCCTTGGAACCGGCTGCATGAGGACGATGGGCGCCATCATCGTGCTGCTGATGCTCGGCATCACCTTGGCCAGCGCGCTCGGCGTGGTGTGGACGCGGCATGCCAGCCGCGTGCAGTTCATCGAACTGACCCGGCTGCAGAATCAACGCGACGATCTGAATATTGAATATGGTCGGCTGGAGTTGGAGCAGGCGACCTACGCCGAGCCCAGCCGGGTCGACATGGAGGCGCGGCAGAAGCTCGGCATGACCGCGCCGCGGCCGCAAGACATTCAACTGGTGCGTCGATGAATCGCCGCCAGCGCAACTCGCCGCAGCCCAGTCGTCGCCGCGGCGGTGGTCCCAGCGCGCGCAAGCGCATGGTGCTGGTGGTGGCCGTGCTCGGGCTAGCTTCGCTGGGTCTGCTGGCGCGCGCGTTCGATCTGCAAGTGGTGCGCAAGGATTTCTACCAGCAGCAGGGCGATGCGCGTTTTCTGCGCGAGATGCCGATCGCCGTCTCGCGCGGGACCATCTTCGACCGCAACGGCGAGCCATTGGCGGTATCCACGCCGGTGATGTCGATCTGGGCCAATCCGGCCGAAGTGCTGGAAAACTCCCCGCGCATTCCCGAGCTGGCCAAGGCGCTGGGCATCGATTCGGGCGAGTTGCAGCAGCGCCTGGCCGAGCGGGCCGACAAGGAGTTCATTTACCTGCGCCGGCAGATGAATCCGGACGCAGCGCAAGCGGTGCTGGCGTTGGGCATTCCCGGCATCAACGGCCAGCGCGAGTACCGGCGCTATTACCCGTCCGGCCCGGTGCTGGCGCATGTGCTGGGTTTCACCAATATCGACGACCACGGCCAGGAAGGCCTGGAACTGGCCTACGACGACTGGCTGGCCGGCAAGCCGGGCGCCAAGCGGGTGATCCGCGACCGCATGGGCCACGTGGTGGAGGATGTCGAGCAGATTCGCGCGCCGCAGCCGGGCCGCAACTTGACCTTGAGCATCGACCGACGCATCCAGTTCTTGGCTTACAACGAGCTGGTGCAGGCGCTGGACAAGTTCCAGGCCGATTCGGGCTCCATCGTGATTCTGGATGTTGCCACCGGCGAGATCCTCGCAATGGCCAACCTGCCGACCTACAACCCCAACGCGGTGCGCGGCAGCACGCCTTCGGAGCGACGTAACCGCGCGGCCACCGATGTGGTCGAACCGGGCTCGACGATGAAGGCGTTCACCCTGGCCGCGGCTCTGTCCAGCGGCAAGTACACCCCGACCAGTCCGATCATCGATACGCATCCGGGAACCTGGTACGCGCTCGGGCACCTGTTCCGCGACGTTGATGATCACGGCCTGCTGACCCCGACCGGGGTGATCACCAAGTCCAGCAACATCGGCGCGGCGAAGATCGCGCTGACGCTGGACACCGCGCTGCTCTACAACACCTACCGCGCGTTCGGTTTCGGCAACAGCACGGGCAGCGGCTTTCCCGGTGAAAGCTCCGGTTATCTGCGCGTGGGGCGCGACTGGAGCCAGCAGGAAAAGGCGATCATGGCCTACGGCTACGGCGTCAGCCTGACCCCGCTGCAACTGGCCAGCGGCTACGCCACCATCGCCGACGAGGGCGTGATGCATTCGCCCACCTTCATTAAGGGTGGCGATAACCCGGCCAAGCAGATCATCGCGCCGGAAATCGCGCATGAACTGGTGCGCATGCTGGAAACCACCACCCAGCCGGGCGGCACCGCCACCCTGGCGCGCATCGCCAATTACGCGGTGGCGGCCAAGACTGGCACCGCGCACAAGGCGGTTGCCGGCGGTTACGCCAAAAACAATTACATCTCGCTGCTGGCGGGCATCGTGCCAGCCAGTAATCCGCGGCTGGCCGGGGTGGTGATCATCAACAACCCGACCAAGGGCAGCTACTACGGCGGCACCGTATCCGGCCCGGCTTTCGCCGAGGTGATGGACGGTGCGCTGCGCCTGCTCGACGTGCCGCCGGACAACATCGGACGCTGGTTCGCCGGCGGGCCGTTGCAAGGCCAGGACGGCTTGATCGGCAGCAAGCCACCGGATGATCCACCGGCCGCCGAAGCGCCGGTCGACGAGGCCACGCCATGAGCGGCCAACGTCTGGACCTGCTGTTACAGGGCATCGCCGATACCTCCGGGTGCGGCGATATCGTCGTATCCGGGCTGTGCCTGGATTCACGCCAGGTGAGTGCGGGCGACGCCTTTTTCGCCTTGCGCGGACTGCACGGCCACGGCATCGATTTTGCCGCCTCAGCGGCGGCGCGCGGTGCGCGTGTGGTGCTGGCGCAGGCGCCGGCGGTGCCGGTCGAAGCGCTGCCGGTGCCGGTGCTGTGGATCGATGATCTGCAGCAGCACGTGGGCGAAATCGCCGCGCGCTTTTACGGCCATCCCAGCCGCGCGCTGCGCGTGATCGGCGTGACCGGGACCAACGGCAAGACCTCCACCGTGCAATTGCTGGCGCAAGCGCTGGAACTGCTCGGCCATCGCGCGGCCAGCATCGGCACGCTGGGCGCCGGGCTGCACGGCCAACTGCGTGAGGGCGAGCGCACCACGCCAGACGCGATTGCGGTACAAGCGCTTCTGGCCGAGTTCCGCGACGCCGGCGCCACCCATGTGGCGATGGAGGTGTCCTCGCATGCGCTGAGCCAGGGCCGGGTCAACGCGGTGCAGTTCGAGGTGGCCGCCTTCACCAATCTCACCCGCGATCATCTGGACTACCACGGCAGCATGCAGGCCTACGGCGAGGCCAAGGCCAGCTTGTTCGCCTGGCCGCAACTGCGCGCGGCGGTGATCAACATTGACGACGAATACGGTAGCGAGCTGAGCGCGCGCTTGCCGCCCGGGCCGGTGTGTCTGCGCGTCAGCAGTGCCGATCAGCGCGAGGCAGAGATCGCCGCCAGCGCGATCGTCACCTCGTCCGAAGGCCTTGCCTTTGAGTTGCGCACGCCGTGGGGCGTGCGTCCGCTGCAAAGCCCGCTGCTGGGTCGCTTCAATGTCGCCAATCTGTTGACGGTGGCCGCCAGTCTGGGCGCAATGGGCGAGTCGTTCGAGGCGATCGTCGCCGCGCTGGAGCAGTTGCAGCCGGTCAACGGCCGCATGAGCCGGCTCGGCGGGCAGGGTCGGCAGCCGTTGGTGGTGGTCGATTACGCGCATACGCCCGATGCCCTGGAACAGTCGCTGAGCGCCTTGCGCGCGCATTGTTCCGGCCGGCTGATTTGCGTGTTCGGCTGCGGCGGCGAGCGCGATGCCGGCAAGCGTCCGCTGATGGGCGCGATCGCCGAGCGGCTGGCCGATCGGGCGATCGTCACCGACGACAACCCGCGCGGCGAAGACGGTGACGCGATCGTCGCGCAGATCGTCGCCGGCATGACCGATCCGACAACGGCCTTGATCGAGCGCGACCGCGCGGCGGCGATCTATGCCGCGCTGGCCCAGGCCAAGTCCGGCGATGTGCTGCTGATCGCCGGCAAAGGCCATGAAACCTACCAAGAGGGCGCGCACGGTAAGCGCCCGTTCGATGATTTGTCCGTCGCACGTGCGGCATTGGAGCAGTACGCATGATGCGCTTAAGCGCCATCGCCCTGTGGACTCGCGGTCGCCTGCTCGGCGATGACGCGACGATCCAGGGCGTCAACATCGACACCCGCAAGCTCAAGCCCGGCGATCTGTTCGTGGCGATCAAGGGCGAGCGCGTGGACGGGCACGATTTTGCCGCCGAGGCCGCCGCGCAAGGCGCGCTGGCCCTGCTGGTGACACGTCGACTCAACACGGCGCTGCCGCAGATTCTGGTCGACGACACCCAACTGGCGCTGGGCGATCTGGCCAGCGCGGTGCGCGCGCAGAGCGACGTGCGTGTGGTCGGCATCACCGGCTCCAACGGCAAGACCACGGTCAAGACGCTGGCCGCCTCGATCCTGGCGCGGCACGGCCGCACGCACGTCAACGCCGGCAACTACAACAACGAGCTAGGCCTGCCGCTGACCCTGTTGGCGATGCCGGCCGACGCGCAGTACGCGATGCTGGAGATGGGCGCGGGCAAGCCGGGCGATATCGATTACCTGGCCTCCATCGCACGGCCCGATATCGGCCTGGTCAACACCATTGCGCCGGCCCATCTTGAGCGCATGGGCAGCGTGGAGGGGATCGCCGAAACCAAGGGCGCGTTGTATCGATCCTTGCCGGCGGACGGCATCGCGATCATCAACGCCGACGATGCCTTCGCGCGGTTTTTTGAAGGGCTGGCCGGTTCGCGCCAGGTGCTGCGCTTCGGTCTGGAGCAGCCCGCCGAGGTCAGCGCGCAGATCATCGCGCAGCGCCTGGACGGCTCGCGCTTCGTGCTGCGCACGCCCGTGGGCGAGGCCGAGGTGCAATTGCCCTTGCCCGGTCGACACAACATCGCCAATGCCTTGGCCGCCGCGGCGATCGGGCTGGCGCTGCGGGTGCCGCTGGCGATCATCGTCGATGGCCTGCAGAACGTTCCTGGCGTGGCCGGGCGTCTCAATCAGCAAGCCATGCCCGGCGGCTGGACGCTGATCGACGACAGCTACAACGCCAATCCCGGCTCGGTCACCGCGGCGATCGACACCTTGGCGCTGGCCGCCGGCGAACGCTGGCTGGTGCTGGGCGATATGGCCGAGTTGGGTGGCGACACCCGCGCTTTGCACGCGTCGATCGGCCGGTACGCGCAGGCGCGCGGCATCACGCGGCTCTACGCGGTCGGTCCGTTGAGCGCGGCGACGGTGCAGGCATTCGGCGCCGGAGCGATGCATTTCAGCGAGCAGTCGGCGCTGATCGATGCGCTACGCGCGGAATTGCATGCCGGCGTCAGTTGCCTGATCAAAGGCTCACGTTCGGCGGCGATGGATCGCGTCGTCGCTGCACTTAATCACAACACTCACAACGGAGCCGCAACCGATGTTGCTTGAACTGGCGGACTGGCTGGCGCGGCATTTTTCAGGCCCGCACCTGTTCCAGTACATCACCTTCCGCACCATCATGGCCGCGCTCAGCGCGCTGGCGATGTCGTTGCTGCTCGGTCCGCTATTGATCCGCAAGCTGGCGGCGTTGAAAGCCGGCCAGGTGGTGCGCAAGGATGGCCCGCAGACGCATCTGTCCAAGGCTGGCACGCCGACCATGGGCGGGGTGATGATCCTGCTTTCGGTGGCGGTGTCGACCCTGCTGTGGACCGATCTGCATAACCGCTACGTGTGGGTCGTGCTGGTGGTGATGCTGGCCTTCGGCGCGATCGGCTTTTACGACGACTACCGCAAGCTGGTGCTGAAGGACAGCCGCGGGCTGGCCTCGCGCTGGAAGTATTTCTGGCAGTCGTTGTTCGGCCTGGGCGCGGCGCTGTTCCTCTATTACACCGCGCCGCAAGGCCCCGCGCCGATTGCCGAGACCGCGCTGTTCGTGCCGTTGTTCAAGCAGGTGGCGTTGCCGCTGGGTCTGTTCTTCGTGGTGATCGCCTACTTCATGATCGTGGGCTTCTCCAACGCGGTGAACCTCACCGACGGCCTGGACGGGCTGGCGATCATGCCGACGGTGCTGGTCTCCGCCGCGTTGGGCATCTTTGCTTACTTGGCCGGCAATAAGGTGTTCTCCGAATACCTGGGCATTCCCTCGATTGTCGGCGCCGGGGAACTGGCGATCTTCTGCGGTTCGCTGGCCGGCGCGGGATTGGGTTTCCTGTGGTTCAACACCTATCCGGCGCAGGTCTTCATGGGCGACGTCGGCGCGCTGGCGATCGGCGCGGCGCTGGCCACCATCGCGGTGATCGTGCGCCAGGAAGTGGTGCTGCTGGTGATGGGCGGCGTGTTCGTGATGGAAACCGCTTCCGTGATGATCCAGGTGACCAGTTTCAAGCTGACCGGCAAACGGGTGTTCCGGATGGCGCCGATCCATCACCACTTTGAATTGAAGGGCTGGCCCGAGCCCCGCGTGATCGTGCGCTTCTGGATCATCAGCGTCGTGCTGGTGTTGATCGGTCTTGCCACGTTGAAGGTGCGTTGATGCTCGGACTGGACACCAGCACGCAAGCCAAACGGCGCGAAGGCCCACGCGGGCACTTCGACCTGCCGTTGCTGATCGCGTTGATCGGCTTGGCCAGCATCGGCGTGGTGATGGTGGCGTCCAGTTCCATCGCGGTGGCCGACAGCCAGCACATGGGGCCGTTCTACTACCTCAAGAAGCATTTGTTTTATCTGGGTCTGGGCGTGGTGTTGGCTGGCGTCATCATGCGCACCGAGCTGAAGACCTTCGAGAAGAACGCCTTTTTGCTGATGTCGATGGCCTTCATCATGCTGGTGGCGGTGTTCGTGCCGCACTTCGGCATGA
>JBEVMS010000001.1:0-17610 GCA_040508515.1 Dyella sp.
CCGATCAGGCGCGTTCGCACCGTCAGCGAGGAAAAGCTAATTTTAAACGAGGACATTTTCATCATTGATTCCTTCAGGCCACCGCTTTCACGTCGCTCATTGCATCCAGCGCGCCTTCCAGCATTTGCGCGTCTTGAGGCTGCAACAGTTTGTCCACGTCGAGCAGCAAAACCATCCGCTCGCCGATCGAGGTCAATCCCTTCAAATATTCCGTATCCACGGTGGTGCCCATGTCCGGCACCGGGCGTACTTTGTCGGCGGCGATATCCATCACATCGGAAACGGCATCCACCACCACGCCGAAGTTGCGCCCGGCCACGGTGATGATCACGGTCACCGTGGTGGCGGTGTAATCCTCACGCGCCAGTCCGAAACGCAGGCGCATGTCGATCACCGGCACAATCGCGCCACGCAGGTTGAGCACGCCCAGCACGTACTCCGGCGCCTGCGGAATGCGGGTGACCGGCGTCCAGCCGCGGATTTCGCGGACCGCCAGGATGTCGATGCCGTATTCCTCATGCGCAAGATTGACGGTGAGGTATTGGATAGCGGCGTTGCTGTCGGAAAGGGTCTGACTCATATGCGTTCCAGATAGGCAAAGTCCGGGCCTACCGAAGGTATCGGCGGGTGCGGGACGAGCTTGAATAAGGACAGGGAGGACATCGGATCAGGCCGCCTTGCGCCGCGATTGCATGCGCACCAGGCCGGCCACGTCGACGATCAGTGCCACCGAACCATCGGCCAAAATGGTGGCGCCGGAGATGCCCTCGACGCGGCGGTAGTTGGCCTCCAACGACTTGACCACCACCTGCTGCTGACCCACCAGCGCGCCGACCACCAGGCCCATCTGCACGCCATCGGACTCGACCACGATGATCATGTCATCCTGCGCGCCACCGCAGCCAAACGCCTCGCCCAGTCGCACGATGGGCAGGTAGCGCTCACGGAAATAAAGCAATTCGCCCTTGCCCGCCACGGTGCGCATCACGCCTTCGCGCAATTGCACCGACTCGATAATCGAGGTCAGCGGCACGATGTAGCGTTCTTGAGCGACCTCGGCGATCAGCCCGTCGATGATCGCCAGCGTCAGCGGCAAGGTAATCGTGAAGGTGGTGCCGTTGCCGGGCCGGCTGCTGATCGCCACATGGCCGCCCAGATCGACCACGTTGCGACGCACCACATCCATGCCCACGCCACGGCCGGACAGATCGGTGGTGGCCGCCGCGGTGGAAAAACCTGGTTGAAAAATCAGCTCGCCGACTTCGCTATCGGTCAGCGACTCGCCGCTTTTGATCAGCCCTTTTTGCAACGCCTTGGCGATGATCGCCTCGCGATTGAGGCCAGCGCCGTCATCGACGATTTCCACCACGATGGTGCCACCGCGATGAAACGCCTCCAGGCGCAAGGTGCCGGTTTCGCCCTTGCCGGCGGCGCGCCGTTTTTCGGGCACTTCCAGGCCGTGATCGATCGCGTTGCGCACCAAGTGCACCAGCGGATCGCCGATTTTTTCCAGCACGGTTTTATCCAGCTCGGTGTGCTCGCCGACCAAATCCAGCTTGACCTGCTTGCCGAGCTTCTGGCTCAGGTCGCGCACCAGACGCGGGAACCGGTTGAACACCGAGCCAATCGGCAGCATGCGGATGCCCATCACGCGTTCCTGCAGCGTGCGGGTATGCCGGGCCAGTTGAGCCAAGCCCTGCTGCAACAAGGGCAATCGCGTGGGATCGAACTCTTCGCGGAATTGATCGAGCATCGCTTGAGTGATCACCAGCTCGCCAACCAGATCGATCATGCTGTCGATCTTGTCGATGCCCACACGCACGGAACCGGCGTCGGCATTGGCCGTGGCAGCCGCACGCGGCGCCGCGCCCGTTTCCGCGGGCGACGCCGCGGCAGTGGCCGCAGCGATGGGCGGCGCAACCGTTGCGGCGGGAGCTGGCGCAGTCAGCGGTTCAATACGCAGATCGCATTCGTCCTCGACCCACTCGAAGACCGCCGCGATCGCCTCGCGCGTGGCCGCGCCGGTCAACGCGATGCGCCAGCCCATATGGCATTCGGACGGCTCCAGCGCGTCCAGCGCCGGCACCGCGTCCACTAGCGCAGTCACATCAAGCTGGCCCAGGCCGGCCAATTCGCGCAGCATGCGCAGCGGCTCGTTACCGCCGGCCAGCATGCCCGTGTGCGGGCGAAACTCGATCAACCAACCGCTGGCGGCTGCAGACTTCGTGGCCGCCGACTTGCCCGCCGCCGGCAGCGCACGACCCACCATGGCCGCCAGTTGCTGACGCAGGTCTTCGCTGGCGGCGTCGGCCAGTGGCTGGCCGGCCTGGGCGCGGTCAAACATGCCGCGCAGGCAGTCGACTGTGCGCAACAGCAGTTCGACGATCGGGCCATCGATCGCACGACGGCCCTCGCGCAGCTCATCCAACAGCGACTCGGCTTCGTGGGTGAACGCGGCCATCTCGGGGAATCCGAAGGTAGCCGCACCGCCCTTGATCGAATGCGCCGCACGGAAAATGCTGTGCACTAGCTCGGTATCGCCGCCCTTGTCCAACGCCAACAATGCCGTCTCCATGGCATCGAGGCCTTCCAGGCTTTCCTCGAAGAAGACTTGGTGGAACTGCGCCAGGCTGACCGTGCTCATGGATGTCTTAACCCAGCACGCGGCGGACGGTGGCGAGCAATTGCTCCGGATCGAACGGCTTGACCAGCCAACCGGTCGCGCCGGCGGCCTTGCCTTCCATCTTTTTGTCGGTGTTCGACTCGGTGGTCAGCATCAGGATCGGCACGCCCTTGTATTCGGCCAGCGCGCGCAGCTCGCGCACCATGCTGATACCGTCCATCACCGGCATGTTGACGTCGGCCAGCACCATGTCGAAACGCCCGGCCTTGGCCGTATCCAGCCCCAACTGGCCGTTTTCCGCTTCGCTCACTTCATAACCGGCGTTGCGCAGGGTAAAAGCCACCATGCCGCGCATCGAAGCCGAATCGTCTACCGCAAGAATCTTTGCCATCGTCACACCTTTTAGTTCAGGCCGGCAGCGCTGCCGGCAATGCCAGGATATGTGTCATACCGAGCAGGTCGGCCGCTTCGCGCAGGGGCGCGCTGACGCCGGCCCACGTCGGTGGATTGCCGCGCGCCACGGCATCGCGGCCAAACGCGTAAAGCAATTGCAGCGCGGCGCTATCGATGCGCTCTACGGCAACGCCGTCCAGTACGCTCGGCTGCGTCAACGCCGCGCACAACTGCTGGTGCACCGCCGGCAATGCAGCGATGCGGCAATCAGCCGGCAACACGATAGTCGCCTGCCCCTTCTTGCTCTTGCCACCCATGCCTATCGCCCTCGCTGGATTCGCTTGTCGCCAAAGTTATCGGCAGACCTAGCGTCAGCTTTAGCGGCCATTGACTAAACCGGCACGGCGCCCATTCAAGTTGCGCCGTAAGCGGCCGATAATTCTACGGATGGTTCACCCAGATAGGATTTACGGCGGTCGTTGGCACAGGAGCCACGTTTGATCATCCAACCCACCAGCCTTGCCGCCTTGACTTGGCTCGGCGCCGCCGCCGGCGCCAATGCCGAGGGGTGGCGGATCGGCGCGGTTCTTTCCGCGCGGCCACTAGGCACGACCCAACAAGGCCTGATGGTCTTGCAGATCGGTGCGCTGACGGTGGAGACCGAAGCGCCCGGGGCGCAGTTGCCCTCGCAATTTCAGGTGCGCGTACTGAGCCTCGGCCCGCAGCCGCAATTGGAAGTGATCGGCGCAAGCAGCAGCGTCGACACCGCCGTCAGTCAGGCGATGCGCGAGCGCTTGCCGCAGCAGAACGGCTACGGCCCGCTGCTGGCCACGCTGGGGGCGCTCGCACAATGGCCGATGCTGCGCCAACTGCCGCCCTACCTGCGTTCCGCGCTGGCACTGCTGGAACACGCGATGAGTTCGCCTCAGGAATTGAGCGAAGCCGAAGGCCTGCGCCAAGCGATCGCGCGCAGCGGGCTCTTCCTTGAAGCGCAATTGGCGGATCCCGAGGCAGCTGATGCCAGCATCGGCCATGACGACTTCAAAGGCGCGCTGCTGCGTCTGATGGCGATGCTGCAAGGCCAACTGGACGAAAAGGCCAGTAGCGATACCGAAGTGCCGCCACCGCTGGCCTACCGCAACTTGAATGCGCAGGCACGGCTGGGTTTGCCTGAAGCGCTGGCGCAAAGCAGCGAAGCGGCCGACCTGCTGCCGCAACTGCGCAGCGACGTGCAGGCTGCGCTGGCGCGACTGGAAGTAGCCCAACTTGAGGCCGGTCGCACGGGTCCGTGGCTGATCGAAATTCCAGTGCACGGCGACGATGGCGCCGACGTGCTGCAACTACGCCTGGAATATCAGAACGACGACGTGGAATCCGAAGCGCACTGGACGCTCGGCTTTGCGCTGGATCTCCCATCGCTAGGTCCCGTGCACGGCGAACTACAATTGCGCGGCGTACGCTTGGCGGTGCGGCTGTGGGCGCAGCGCAGCGACAGCGCCACGCGGCTGGAAGCACAGTTCAATGATTTGCGTCAGCGGCTTGCCGCCAGTGGCTTGAGTCTGGACCAGTTGAACTGCCAGACCGGCCTGCCGCAGGCCAGCGGCAGCCACAGCGCGGTCTTTCTCAAGGCGACCGCATGAGCCCACCGCCACTTCCACCCGCGCAGCGCAAGGTTGTGTTGAAACTGAGCAGTCACGCCGAAAGCCCGCCGCCGCCGGCGAGCCTGGACGCCAACGAACTGGAGAACCTGCTCGATCGCGCGCGCGCGCTGGGCTTGCCATTGCATCACGACGCGCAGATCGCCGCACTGCTGGTTTCCCTGCGACTACGCCCCGAGGTGCCGCCGCTGCTCTACGCAGCCGCCGCGGCCGTGCTGACCAGCATCTACGCGGCCGCTAGCGAACGCTAAAACGCGGTGCGCTGTCAGCCGCCTGCCACGGGAGCGGCAATACCGGCACGCGTACCCGCTCGTGCCAAGCTCGCGCCATCGCTGGCCACTTCCCTGGACTGACGTATTAACCCAAACGGCTAGCCGCACTCCTCGCCCCGTGCTGACAAGCCATCCGTGGCGCGGATCTGAGGTCACTGATCTTGGTTTTTTTGCTGGCGACGCCAGGCACACGACCTAGGCGCGGCCAGCATACAGGCGAAGCACCAGCTCAGCCTCGTTACGCGACAACCCGCAGCGCTCGACCAGTTGCGCAAGCTCGGCGCCTTCGCGCGCCAACTGCTGAGCCAACTCGTAGTTGTGGGTCGGATGATGCGCCACTGGCGTGTGTACGACGGGCATCGGCACCACCCGCGGCGGCGCCTGTTTCGCCGCGGCGGCCACTTCCACCGCTTGGTCCTCGACCCGCAACACGCTCAGCTCCAGTTGGTCGAGTCGATGATCCATCTTGTTGAGTGCGCTCATCACCAGCAGTGCCGGCACGCCGCCGCCGGCGTTGGCCTGCCCGATCAGGTCGGCGCGCAAGCGACGGCCTTGCCGCCACAGCAACACCAGCCACAGCGTCTGCAGTAGCACCAGCAACAGCAGCGCGATCACTCCAAATTCAAGCCACACCTTGCAGCTCCGTACCCAGGCGGCACAGCCGCAAAACATCGAGCAGCGCGATGAAGCCACCCTGCCACGCCAACACCGCCTCGACCGGATCATCCGCACGCACCGCACGCCCTGGCGGCGGCGGCTCGATCGCTTGCGCCTGCGGATGCAGCAGTTCACCGACCGCGTCCACGCGCAGGCCGACGCGATGCCCCTCGTGCGAGAACACCACAATGCGTGCCGCGTCATCGGCGTCGTTCGTCGCCGCGCGCAGACCCAGCCGGCGGCGACCGTCCATCACCGGCACCACGCGTCCGCGCAGTTGGCAGATACCCAACATATCCGCCGCCGCGCCGGGCACCGGCGTGGGCGGTTGATCGCGAATGACCTCGCTGACATGGCTTAACGGCGCAGCGTAATGCTGACCGTCCAACGCGAATGCCAACCAGGGCTGCTGTGCCAGCGCCATGGCGTTGGGAGGGGTATTCATCAGCGTGGATAACCTTGATAAGCGGGTGGCACAAACGCCGGCGCCGGCGGGGTCTGGTCGAGCATGTCCAACAGCGCAGCCACGTCCAGCACGGCGCAGTGGCGATCCTTGTGCATGCCCCCCAGCCAAGGGCGGGTGCTGCGCTCAACACGGCCGACCCGCCAGTCCACGTCGCTGCTGGCGATGCGCAGTGGGTCTTCTTCGATGCGGCAAGCCAGCGCCCAGCGTCGCCCGCTCAGAACCACCAGCATATCGGCCGCCGGCTCGACCAAGTCGACCGCCAGGATCGGGGCCAAATCGGCGATCCGCAGCGGCTGGTCGCCCTGGCGCGGATGTCCGGCGTAGCGCGCCTCGCTCCCAGCCAATGGTGCCGGCAGCATGTCTTCGACCTGCGCCATCGGCATAGCGATACGCACGCCACCGGCGACGCACAACAGATAATCGCTGGCGGCCGGCGGCCACGAGGGCGCATCTGTCGGTACCGGCGCCTGCGGCGGCGCCTCGGTGAGCAGATCATCCAAGTACGCGTCAACCGCGTGCTGTGCCGGCAACATGTCGCTCATACCGACACCTCGTCCAGTTGCAGATCTGTGCTGAGCACCTCGTCCAACAAGGCGCGATAACATTCCGCGCTGTGTCTGGCGGCAGGCCAGCGATTGAGCGGCTGGCCGTGCGCGGAGGCTTCGCGGATCTGCGGATCGACGGCGATCACATTGCGCGTGATCATCTGCCGATAACGATCGCGCATGGTCATCAGCGCACTGCGGCCGTGCAGGGTACGCGCGTCGTACATGGTCGGCACGATCCAGCGCGGCAGCACGCGCCCCATCGAGCGCTCGATCATCTGCAAGCTGCGCAACATGCGCTCAAGTCCGTCCAGCGCCAGCGCCTCGGTCTGGGTCGGAATCAGCAGCCGGTGCGATGCGACCAGCGCGTTGACCATCAGCACGCCAAGGGTGGGCGGGCAATCCAGCAGCACGTGTTCGTAATCGTCGACCACCCCGGCCAGGGCATTGGCCAGAATGCGCCCGGTACCGGGACGCTTGGCCAGTTGAC
Organism: Dyella sp.; assembly: GCA_040508515.1. Taxonomy (GTDB): domain Bacteria; phylum Pseudomonadota; class Gammaproteobacteria; order Xanthomonadales; family Rhodanobacteraceae; genus JBEVMS01. The sequence goes on from JBEVMS010000001.1 coordinate 7,105, forward strand.
GATCGAGCGTGGCCATGGGGGCAGACGCGGGCAGCAGCGACAAGCCTTCGTAGCCGGTTTCGCGCACCAGACTGGCTACGCTGGGCGGCTGGTTTTCGCGGAACAACTCGTAGGCACTGCCCATGCCGCTTAAGTCCTCCAGCGAGAAATAGCCGCTGAGCGACGCATGCGGGTCCATGTCCACCAGCAGTACGCGCACCCCATCTTCGGCCAGCAGCGCACCCAGGGTGGCGGTAGTGGTGGTTTTACCCACCCCGCCCTTCTGATTGGCGATGGCCCAGATCTGCACGGATCAGTCCTTGCGACCCGGCGCCACCGGCGCAACCGGCCGCGACGACGCCGTAACCCGGGCGCTTACGGTGACGATTGTGGGAGCGGAAGCGGTTGCCGTGCCCGCGCCGGGCTCACTGGCTGCTGCGCGGGATGTTGACGTTGCGGCAGGCGGCACCAGTGACGCATGCGTCCGCGCGGTGGTGGCTGTCGAAAGCGCAGGCGTCGCCGCGGCGCTCGTAGCCGAAGATGCGGGCATTACCACTGCGCTGGCGGTGCTGGCCGCGGAACCCCCAGGCGGCAAGGTGACCGCGCTTGCGGTCAGTCCAATCTGGTCGGTATTGCTGTAGAAACGGGTCGGCGCGGCGCGGTCGCTGAGTACCACGACCAGCACCCGGCGATTCTGGTTACGGCCGTCCACCGAGTCATTGGCGACGCTGGGATGATACTGCCCCCAACCGATGATCCCCAGCCGATCAGGCGCGACGCCGTGCTCGGCGAACAGTCGCGCCACGCTGGCAGCCCGCGCAGCCGACAACTCCCAATTGGATGGGTAGACATTCGTGTTGATCGGCATGTCGTCAGTGTAGCCCTCAACCCGCAACGGGTTGCTGAAGGGAGCCAGGATATCGCCCAGCTTGGTCAGCACCTGGCTGGCTGTGGTCGACAACGTGGCCACGCCGCTGGGGAACAGAATATCGGTACGGATTTCGATCTCCAGCCAATTGGTGGTACGCCTGACAACCACCATATTCTTGTCGATCAGCGGCTGCAAAGCACGCTCGACTTCATCGCGGATGCGATCGAGATTCTGCTGCTCGTTATTGAGCTTGATCAAGTTCACCGGATGCGTCTGGCTGAGCGTCCGTGTACTGACCTGCGTGGTCGGCATCGGCAGCGGCACCCGATTCAGCGGGGCGCTGGGCGTCTGCGTAGGCGTCGCGGCCGGCACCGGCACCCGCGACTGCGGGCTGCTCGGTTGCATTGGCTGGATGATCTGGTGCGAACCATTGAACGCGGCCGAGATCGCCTGCGCCAGCGCGCGGTACTTGGTGGTATTAAGGCTGGACATCGCATACAGCACCACGAACAAGGCCAGCAGCAAGGTGAGCAGATCCGCGTACGGAATCACCCAGGCCTCGTGATTGGTGTGTTCGTCGTGCCGCCTGCGTCTCATGCCAGATAGCCCTGCAGTTTGCTTTCGATCTGCCGCGGGTTGTCACCCTGGGCGATAGAGACCAGGCCTTCGATGACGATTTCACGCACCTGCGTCTGCTTGTGGATCAGGTTTTTGAGGCGCTGGCCGATCGGCAGCATCAGCAGGTTGGCCAGGCTGATGCCGTAGATGGTCGCGACGAACGCGGCGGCGATGCCATGGCCCAGCTTGGATGGGTCGGTGAGGTCGCGCATCACCGCCATCAAGCCCAGCACCGCGCCGATGATGCCCATGGTCGGCGAGTACACGCCGGCATTCTCATACACCTTGGCGGCGGCCAGATCGACATGCTCGCGGGTACCCAGTTCCACTTCCAGCACACTGCGGATTGCGTCGGGTTCGCTGCCATCGACCAGCAACTGCAGCCCTTTCCTGACGAACGGATCGGACTCGGCATCGATCTGCGGCTCCAACCCGAGCAAGCCCTGCCGGCGTGAGATCTCACTCCAGCCAATCACGCGACTGATCAGATCGGCCGGCTGCAACTGCGGCGGCTTGTAGACCATCGGCAGCATGCCCATCGCCTGCTTGAGCACCTTGCCTTGGGTCTGCACCAGTAAGGCCGCGAGCGTGCCGATGAATACGATGACGAAGGCCGCCGGGTTCCATAGTGCCGAGACGTCGGTGCCTTTCAGGATGGCACCCACGATCAACACCACAAAGGCCAATACGGTACCGATGATACTTACCAGATCCATGTCAGGCTGACACTCTTAAAGAAGGAAGTAACGGGCCGCCATCGTTGGCCAGCGAAGCGAGATCCAGCACCAGCGCCAGCCGGCCATCGCCGGTGACGGTGGCGCCGGCGATCCCGGGTACGCCGGCAAACAAGGGTCCCAGCGGTTTGACCATCACGTCCTCGCGCCCGAGCACCTCGTGCACCAGACAGCCCACGTGCAGATGGCCCACGTGCAGCACCGCCACGTGTCGTGGCTCCGGCCCCGTAACGCCGGCCCAGCCAGCCAGGTCGCCCAGCGCCAGCGCGCGGCCGCGATGCGCCGCCACGCGGCGACCATCGAGCATACGGTCCTGGCTCGTGGCCAGCTCGAACACTTCGTCCACGTTGCCTAGCGGCAAGGCGAACAAGCGCTCGCCCACACGCACCATCAGCACGCGCAGGATCGCCAGGGTCAGCGGGACCGTCAGTTCCAGCTCGCTGCCGTGGCCGAGTTTGGAACGCACCTGCAAGGTGCCGCCCAGTTCCGCCACGCGCGTCTTGACCACATCCATGCCGACGCCGCGACCGGAGATGTCTGAAATGGTCGCGGCGGTGGAAAAACCGGGCCGGAAGATCAACTCGTAGCACTCGACCTCGGACAGTCGCGCGGCCTGCGCCGCATCGATCACGCCTTTTTCAAGCGCTTTGCGGCGCAGCACTTCCGGGTCCATGCCACGACCGTCGTCGCTGACCGAGATCACGATGCGTTCGCCGCGCTGGCTGGCGGACAAACGCACGCGTCCCTTGGGTGACTTACCGGCGGCTTCACGCCCGGCTGGATCTTCCAGGCCGTGATCGACCGCGTTGCGTAGCAAGTGCACCAACGGATCGGCCAATGCCTCAACCAAGCCGCGGTCCAGATCGGTTTCCTCGCCCTCGGTGACCAGCTCGATCTCCTTGCCAAGCTGGCGCGCCAGGTCGCGCACGATGCGTGGGAAGCGCTGGAACAGCCGCCCGACCGGCTGCATGCGCATACCTAACACCGCGCTTTGCAACTCGTCGGAAATCCGATCCAACTCACTGGCGGCCAGCGCCAGGGTTTCGTCGTCGCTGCGCGCGGCCAGACTGAGCAGCCGATTGCGCACCAGCACCAATTCGCCGGCGCGATTCACCAGCGTATCAAGGCGAACGGTGTCGACCCGCACGGTCGCCTCGGGCGCGGGAGCTGCCTTGGCTGGCGCCGCTGCTGCAGGTGGCGCTGGGGAAGCAGGTATAGCGGCGAGCGGCGCCGTTGCTCCCGCAGGCATAGCGGGCGGCGACGCCGGATGAACACGATCAGGCGCCGTCGCGCCTGGCGCGCCCCCCTTGCCATGCAGGTTGTCCAGCAGCGCCTCGAATTCGTCGTCGTCGATCTTGTCCTTGGCCGGATTGCCGGTCACCGGCGTGGCGCCGGGCGCACCGCCCTTGCCGTGCAAGCTGTCCAGCAACGCCTCGAACTCGTCCTCGCCGATCTTGTCCTTTGATTGAGCGCTCGCCGCGTGCGTGGCACCCGGCGCACCGCCCTTGCCGTGCAGGTTATCCAGCAGCGCCTCGAACTCGTCCTCGCCGATGGGCGCCTTGTTATCCGTCGCGGCGTTCGCCGCTTGGCCGGGCGATCCGCCGCGACCGTACAAGCTGTCCAGCAACGCCTCGAACTCACTGTCGTCGATCGGTCCGGGAGCGGTATCGCTGCTCGCGGGCGCCTGTTCGCGCACCTGCGCCAGCATGTCCTCAAACGCTTGCTCCACCGGATCGCTCACGCGCGCCGCCGACGGCGCAGCCGCCGCGGCGGGCGCGCTGGCCAACGGCGGCAGCAACCGCTGCAGCAACGCCGGTGGCGGTGGTGTCATCGGCGCACCTACCGCCAGCGCCTCCATCATGCCGTTGAGCAGATCAAGCGCCTCCAACAGCGCATCCATCTGCGTCGCACCTAATACCAGCGCACCGTTACGCGCCTCGTTGAGCAGATCCTCGGCGTGATGGCACAGATGCACCATCGGCTCCAACGCCAGAAACCCGGCACCGCCCTTGACCGTGTGGAAGGCGCGAAACACCGCATTGAGCATGCCGCTATCGAGCGGCGCCGCTTCCAGCGCGATCAACTGTTCGCCCAGGCGCTGCACCAACTCACCGGCCTCGACCAGAAAATCGTCGCGCAGCTCGCTGTCCAGGGACGGATCCATTAGCAGTCGTCCATTAGCAACTGTCAGAAACCGAATTCGCTGAGCAGACGATCGGCTTCGTCTTGGCTGGTCACCTTGGCCGCCGTCACCGGTGCTTCGCCGCCGGCCAGCGCGCCGGTCAGTCGGACCAATTCCAGCAGCGACGACTCCACGCTCTCGATGAACACCACGACCTTCTTGATGCGCTGGCCCGACAGATCCTGCCAGGACTGCGCCAGCACCATGTCGTTGAGTCCTTCGCGACTGCTGGCGGCGAAGGCCTGCGCCTGCCGCGCCAACACGGCCGCCGGATCGTTCTGGCTGTCGGTGAAGGCCAGCACTTCGGCCGCGTTGTTGGCCAGCGCTTCCGCTTCCGGGCGCATCCGCTCGGCGAAGTCCAGGCTGCGATGGGCCGCTTTGGCGCTCATTTCCAACACATCGCCCAAATGCTTGCGCGCATCAGCCACGCTATCGGGCACGCCCTCGTGGGCCAGCTCGCCGCCCAACCGACGCACCGCGCCGTGCAGATCGCGCGCCAGCAAGCCGAGCGCGCGGAACAGATGCTGTTCGCGCTGACGCAGCATCACATCGAGCGCCTGCTCGAACGCCGCGCCGTCCTCGCTATTGAGCAGTTCGCGCACTTCCGGCGGCAGGGTCTCGCCGATCGCCTCGGATACGGTGGTGCTCATGCGGAAGCTCCATTGGCAGCCAGTCGCTCGAAAATCTTGTCCAACTTTTCTTTCAAGGTGACCGCGGTGAATGGCTTGACCACATAGCCATTCACGCCCGCCTGGGCGGCCGCGATGATCTGCTCACGATTGTTCTCGGCAGTCACCATCAATACCGGCAACCCCTTGAGCTTCGGCTCGGCGCGAATGGCCCGCAGCAGCTCGATGCCGGTCATGTTGGGCATGTTCCAATCGGTCACCACCATGTCGAAGCTGGTCGAGCGCAGCATGGTCAAGGCGTTGTTGCCGTCGTCGGCTTCCTGGATCAGCGAATTACTGAAACCCAGCTCAACCAGAAGGTTACGAACGATACGGCGCATGGTGGAGAAGTCATCCACCACCAGAATTTTCATGTTCTTGTCCAAACACTTTTCTCCGCTATCTAGGTTGTGCTCTGGACCATGCCGGCCGCACAGAAATGAAAGACGAGCAGCGTGGACGCATGCGTCGGTGCGAATCGACCACGCGGCCGCACGCAGAACTCGACGGGATGTGCCCATGCCACCCATCACCGTGGTTGTCGCCGGCGCCCCGACGGGAGCGTCATCGACAACCAGCCGCAGGCCTTCACGGTCTTTGTTAGTCGGTGTCGCGCCAGTCGCCCATGCGCGAACGCAACCGGATCAACGCCTGGCCATGGATCTGGCACACCCGCGACTCGGTTACACCCAAAACTGCTCCGATCTCCTTGAGGTTCAACTCCTGCTCGTAGTACAGCGACATCACCAGTTGCTCGCGCTCGGGCAGCGTGCCGATCGCGTCAGCCAGTGCGCGTCGCACGCCGCTGTGTTCGATCCGTTCGTGCGGGCTCAAGCCACCTTGGTCAATCACGTCCATCGCCGCGCTGCCGTCGCTAGCGTCGCCGTCTTCGGGCGCCGTCAGGCTGAGCAAGCGCGCGCTGGCCGCGTCGGCCAGTATCTGGTGGTACTCCGCTGCACCGATGCCCAGTCGCCGCATCACTTCGGCGTCCTCGGCATCCGCGCCGGTTTCGTTCTCGATCTGCCGCACCACCTCGCCCACTTCGCGCACTTTGCGATGCACGGATCGAGGGGTCCAATCGGTGCGCCGCAGTTCGTCGAGCATCGCTCCGCGAATCCGGATGCCGGCATAGGTTTCGAAGCTGGCTGAGCGATCGAGCGCGAAATTGCGCGCCGCCTCCAGCAAACCGATCATGCCCGCCTGCACCAGATCCCCCACATCCACGCTCGGCGGAAGCCGCCCCATCAAGTGGTAGGCGATGCGCCGGACCAAAGGCGCATGCCGACGTACCAGTTGATCGGCGCTTTCGCGTTGCAGCTGCAGGTATTCCGAAGCCACGCTCATCTCACCACCCCGTCGTCGGCGCGGCCTGACCGCTGAAGAAAGCGATTCGACCGAGGTCCGAATGATCGGGCTCACCCCATGTATCGACCGCACTGGCCAATTGCTTGAATCCCATTGACGAACGGCTCGACGGCCACAAATCCACCACCGCCGCCTGCCGCCGTATCGCCTGCCGCAAGCGCTCGTCATGCGGGACCATGCCCATGAAATCGAGCACCACGTCGAGAAAGCGCTCGCTGACCCGCGCCAATTTGTCGTGCAACTGACGCGCCTCACCGGCATGGCGAACCATGTTGGCGACCATGCGAAAGCGACGCACGCCATATTCACGGCTGAGCACCTTGATCAATGCATAAGCGTCGGTCAGCGATGCCGGCTCGTCGCACACCACCACCAGCACATCGTCGGCCGCGGCGGCGAACATTGCCACGTTGTCCGATACGCCCGCGGCGGTATCCACGATGAGGTATTCCGGCGGCAAGATCAGTTCATCGAACGCACGGATCAGCGCGGCATGCTCGCCGTTGCCCAACTGCGCCAGACGGCGCGTGCCGGAACTGGCCGGCACCACTTTGAGGCCATGCGCCGCCGGCATGATCAGATCATGCAAAGTGCAACTGCCATCCAGCAGGTGGCCGACGTGGCGCGATGGGGTGAGCCCCAGCAGCACGTCCACATTAGCCAGACTCATGTCGGCATCCAGCAGCATCACGTCGCGACCGGCCATGGCCATGGTCATGGCCAGGTTGACCGCCACCGTCGTCTTGCCCACGCCGCCCTTGCCGGCCGCCACCGTGATGGTGCGCGAGCGCCGACGTACTGGCGCGGTGGCGCTCAGCGTCGCCGCCTGGTGCAGTTGCTCAATGTCCTGTTCGCGCAGCCGCGCCAGCGCGGGAAACATATGATGCAGGCCCCAGGCCTGATCCACCGGAAACGGCTCGCTCATAAGCTCGCTACCGCCATACCGAAGCGCTCAGCCATCTCCACATCGTCCGCCGACGGCACCAAGCCGCGCTGCGCGGCCGCGGCGCGGCATACCAGCACGCGCGCGTCGGCCGCGCTGATGTCTTCGGGCACGCGCTGGCCGTCGGTGGTGTAGTCCAGCGCCAGCCCATAGCGAATCAGCACCGACAGCACGCCGCCGAGGCTGGGGGCTTCATCCAGCTTGGTCACGATGCACGCCTCAGGTTGCAACGGCAGGTAGGCGCGCACCGATTCGTCCAGCGCCGAAGCATGCGCGTTGGCGGCCAGTACCAGGCAGGAGCGCAGCGCGCCAGCACCATGCTGCGCAGTGCCGTGCAACACCTCCATTTGCTGCTGCAGGCGCGGATCGCTGCCGGCCACGCCGGCGGTGTCGATCAATACGGTATGGCGATCGCTTAGCACGTGCAGCGCCTGCGCAAGGCTCGCCGCGTCATGCGCGGGAAATACCCGCACGCCGAGCAGGCGACCGTAGTGCTCCAACTGGGCGGCGGCACCGATGCGGTAATTATCCGTGGACACCAGCGCGACCCGCCCCGGCCCATGACGCAGCACCGCGCGCGCCGCCAGCTTGGCGATGGTCGTGGTCTTGCCCACCCCGGTCGGGCCGACCAGCGCGGTAACGCCACCCTCCTCGGCTAGGTCGCGCCCACTGATCTTGAGATTGCGACTGAGCACACCCAGTGGCAGATAGCGGGCCTGATCGGCGTTGAGCTGCTCGGGCAATTCCTCGACCAGCGCGCGCGCCACGTCCGATTCGATGCCAAGCCGGGTCATGTCGCGCAGCACCCGTGCACGCATCGGCCGGCGCCGCTCCATGTCGTTCCAGGCCAGGCTGGAGAGTTGTTGTTCGAGCAATTCGCGCAACCCGCCCAGCTCGACCCGCATGCGCGCCGCTTCCAGCACGCTCTGTTCGACGATCGGCTGCAACTGCGCCACCTCGCTGGGCGGCAACGGTATAGGCGGCGGCGTGGTCGCCTTGATCGCCACGCCGCCGACGTCGGGCATGGGCGCGCCGTGACGGGCCGCCTCGCGCACGAGTGCCTCGTCGTAGTCGACCGCGGCGATGATCTCGATACCGTCGTCCAGGCGACGGGTCGACAGAATCACCGCATCGGCACCTTGTTCTTCGCGTACGTCACGCATCGCCTGGCGCATGTCCGCGGCCAAGAACCGCTTGATTTTCATGGACTACTCCAGTGCGATTGCGCCAGCACATTGCGGAACACCGGCAGCACCGGCGAACCCGGCGCTGCCACCATCGAGTTGTCAGGCTTCATGCGTGCTCCGTTGCAAACGCCATACCGCGTCCGGTTCATCGACCCAGCGCCTTCACCAGTCGCACGCGTCGGCTATCGGGCACTTCGTTGTAAGCGAGCACATGCAGGTTCTGCGCCATCTGCCGGGTAAAGCGCGCCAGCCATGGCCGCAGTTGCGGCTGCACCAGCAACACCGCCGGCTCGCCCGCCACTTCCTGCCGCTGCGCCGCCTCGCTCACGCTTTGCTGCAAGCGATCGGCCAGACCCGGCTCCACCGCGGCGCCGGCGGTGCCGCTGTTGGAGAGCGAGTTGAGCAATATCTGTTCCAACTCCGGCGCCAGGGTCAGTACCGGAATTTCGGTGCCCAATCCGGCGATCTCCTGCACGATCTGCCGACCCAGCGCGACGCGCACCGCCGCGGTCAAAACGCCAGGATCCTGACTCTGCCCCGCATGCTCCGCCAAAGATTCGACGATCGAGCGCATATTGCGAATCGGCACCCGTTCGGCCAGCAGGTTTTGCAATACCTTCACCACCACGCCCAACGCTAGCCGCTTGGGCACCAGATCCTCGACCAGCTTGGGTGCGCTCTGCGCCAACCGGTCCAGCAACTGCTGCACGTCCTGGTGACCGAGCAACTCGTGCGCGTGGTTTTGCAGGATGTGCGACAAGTGCGTGGCGATCACGGTGGCCGGATCGACCACCGTGTAGCCCAGGCTCTGCGCATGATCGCGTTGGCTGTTTTCGATCCACACCGCTTCGAGCCCGAACGCCGGATCGCGCGTGGTGATGCCCTGCAACGTGCCGTGCACGCGCCCCGGATTGATCGCCAGCTGGCGCTCGGTATAAATCTCCGCCTCGCCCATCGGCACGCCCATCAAGGCAATCCGATAGGTGTTGGGAGCCAGGTCTAGGTTGTCGCGGATATGCACCGCGGAAACCAGAAAACCCAGCTCCTGCGACAGCTTGCGTCGGACCGACTTGATCCGCCCCATCAACTCGCCGCCCTGGTTCTTATCCACCAAGGGGATCAACCGGTAACCCACTTCCAACCCCACCGGATCGACGCTGGCAACATCCTCCCAGCCCAATTCGAGACGTTCGCTCGCCACCGGCGCCGGCAACGCCTCGGTGGCCGCGCGCGCCGCCTGCGTCTTGGCTTCCTGTTCGCGTCGCAGCATCAACCAGGCGGCGCCGCCGCAACAGCCGGCCAGCAGCAAAAAAGCGATGTTGGGCATGCCCGGGATGATCCCCATCACCGCCAGCACCACGCCGGCCACCGCCAGCGCACGCGGCTGCGCGAACACCTGCCCGAGCACCTGCTTGCCCATGTCCTGCGACTTGGAGACGCGGGTGACGATGATCGCGGTGGCGATCGACAACATCAGCGAGGGCACCTGCGCGACCAGGCCGTCGCCGATGGTCAGCAAGGTGTAGGTCTTGGCCGCATCGGCGGCGGTCAGGCCGTGCTGCAACACGCCGACGAAGAAGCCGCCGACGATATTGATGATCAGAATCAAAATGCCCGCGGTGGCGTCGCCGCGAACGAACTTGGAGGCGCCGTCCATCGAGCCGTAGAAGTCCGCTTCCTCGCGCACTTCCTGGCGCCGCTCACGGGCCTGTTCCTGGTTGAGCAGGCCGGCATTGAGGTCGGCGTCGATCGCCATCTGCTTGCCGGGCATCGAGTCCAATGTGAAGCGCGCGGTCACTTCGGACACGCGCGTGGCGCCCTTGGTAATCACCACGAAGTTGATGATGGTGAGGATCGCGAACACCACCAGGCCGACCGCGAAATTGCCGCCGATGACAAACTCGCCGAACGCCTCGATCACCTTGCCGGCGGCGCCAGGGCCGTCATGGCCATGCAGCA
>JBEVMS010000092.1:0-7276 GCA_040508515.1 Dyella sp.
AAGAAGATCGTCGATCAACTCAAGGCCACCGGTCGTTCCGAGCATTCGCTGCACCGCGTGGTGCGTCGTCCTTGGGGCAGTTACGACTCGCTCGAGGAAGGCCAACGTTTTCAGGTCAAGCGCATCGTGGTCAAGCCCGGCGCGGCATTGAGTTTGCAGATGCACCACCACCGCGCCGAACACTGGATTGTGGTGTCCGGCACCGCCGAGGTGACCTGCGACGACAAGGTGTTCCTGCTCGCCGAAAACCAGAGCACCTACCTACCGCTGGGCGCCATGCATCGGCTGCGCAACCCCGGCAAGGTGCCGCTGGAATTGATCGAAGTGCAATCGGGCAGCTACCTCGGTGAAGACGATATCGTGCGTTTCGACGATGTCTACGGCCGCGCCTGAGACACATTGCTTAACGCGCCGTGCCGGCTGGGACGGCGCGGCTGCGTCCTGTTCCAACATACGTCGGCGATGCCGGCCTCGCCGCAAGCCACATCGGGTGGCGCCACTGCCACAGTCCCTGAGCACGATCGTTGGCCGAGCGCGACTCCAGTAGTTGGCGATACGCCCAAGCTTGAGCAACATCGATCGTGCGATGGCCCGATGGGCTCAACTCTGAAAGCCAGAACCAACGCCCGGTGCAGCGCTTCAACCAGCGCGGTGTGGCCGGATCGTCGCCCCGCTACTGACGCAGGTTACCAATCACGATTACGCAAATAATGCGTGTCGACCTGCACGCGCGCTTTCCTGCTCGGTCCACTGGCATGCGGTAAGTACTGCCGTGACACCCCCACGGACGATACTGGCATGGCCGCATCGCGCTCAGCCAGAATCGCGCTCAGCCCAGAAAGCGATAGCCCACGCCCGGCTCGGTTTTCAGCCAGCGTGGCGCGGCCGGATCGTCGCCCAGTTTCTGGCGCAGCTTGCCGATCACGATGCGCAGGTAATGCGTGTCCTCGACATGCGTCGGCCCCCACAAATCGCGCAGTAGTTGATGCTGGGTCACCACGCGGCCGGCGTGGCGCAGCAGCATCGCCAAAACCGCGAACTCCTTGCGCGTCAGCGCCAGCGCGGTGTCGTCCAGCGCCACCTCGCGCAGCGCCAGGTCGATCCGCAAACGGCCGTCGTCATAGCGGCGGTTCGCTTCGGGTTCGCTGGTGGCGCGCTGACGCAGCAGCGCGCGCAGGCGCGCCATCAATTCCTGGATGCCGAACGGCTTGGTCACGTAGTCGTTGGCGCCGGCATCCAGCGCACGCACTTTTTCCGATTCGCTATCGCGCACCGACAACATCACCACCGGCACCTTGCTCCATTGCCGCAGCTCGGCCAAGACTTCATGGCCTTCGCGATCTGGCAGGCCGATATCCAAAATGACCAGATCCGGCGAACCGGTGGCCGCCAACGCCAGTCCGGCGGCGGCGGTGGCCGCCAGCGCCACTTCGTAACCCTCGGCGCGCAGGCCGATATCCAGAAAACGCCGGATCTGCACCTCGTCGTCGATGACCAAGATTCGCTGCATGCCGTTGTGCACGTTCAGGCCTCCTTATCGACCGGCGCATGCTCGGCAGAGTGCCGAACACATGCGGTCATGCCTGACTGTCGGGGGCGGCCGGCAGCGGCAAGGTAATCCGGATTGTAGTACCGATACCGTTGACCGGCAGCGCCTCCACGCTGCCGCCATGGGCGCCGATCATACCGCGGCAGATCGCCAGTCCCATACCCGTGCCCTGTGGCGCACGATCACCACGCGCCACGGAATAGAACATATCGAAAATACGCGCGCGCTCCTCCTCGGGAATGCCCGGCCCGCGGTCACCTACATCGATCAACAGCTGTTGCTCCTGCGCACGCACGCTGACCCGTATCGGCTCGCCCGCGGGCGAGAAGCGCGCGGCGTTTTCCAGGATGTTGAACAGCGCCTGCTCGATCAGCGCCGGATGCACGTGCAAAAGCACGGTGTCGGCGGGAAGTTCGGTTTCCACACGCTGCTCGGGAAACAACTTACGCAGCCGTCCCATCGCGGCAATCACGATTTCCGCCGCGTCGATCCAATCGCGGTTGAGCTTGAGCGTGCCGTGACCAAGCCGGGTCATGTCCAGCAGGTTCTGAATGTAACGATCCAGCCGCTGGCCTTCGCCCAAAATCGCCTCCAACAGCTCCTTGCGCTCGCTGGCCGGAAGCTGCTGCTCGTAGGAGGACAACGTGCCAGCCGCGCCGATGATCGAGGCCAGCGGCGAACGCAGGTCATGCGACACCGAGGAAAGCAGCGCATTGCGCAGACGCTCGGTTTCACCCTGCACGCGCGCGCCCTCCAGTTCCTCGGCCAGGCGCGCGCGCTCCAGCGCTTGGCTGATGTCTTGCACCATCGCCAAGGCCAGGCTGCGCCGCTCGGGACCTGGCTCGCTTTCATCGTCCGCAAAGCGCAGCGCCACCGCGCCAAGCTTGCGATCGTCCGCCCCCAAGGGAAGCACCCAACTGGGCGCCGCGTTGAGCGTGTCGGTATAACGACCGGCCGGTTCGGCATGCCGCTCGCTCCAATCGGCGGCGGCCAAATCCTGCGCGCTCAGTTCACGTCCGCGCGGCACCGCGGCGCTGACCCGCATCACTTGCAATGCATCGCGGCTGAGCACCGCCACGTCACAGCGCAGACCCCGCGCCAGCGCCGCCGCGCCTACCTCGCGTATGCTTTCGGTGTCGGTGCTGGCAGCCAGGCGCTGCCCCAGCGCCAATAAAGTCCGTGCATGGGCATGCGCCGCGCGCAAGGACTCCACCTGGCTTGAAAGCCGCGTCGCCAAGCGGCTGCAGATCAACGCAGCCAACAGAAACAGCGTGACCGCCAGCACATCGTCGGAGTTGGTAATCGCCAGGGTGTAGCGTGGCGGCGCGAAGAAAAAATTATAACCGAGAAAACTCACGACGGCCGTATAAACGGCTACCGCCATGCGCGTCCTCACCGCCACCACCAGGACAGCGGTGAGGAAAATCAACGCCAAGTTGGCCACCGAGAGGTAACGATCGGCGATGAAAGACAGCCCGAACGCCACCAACGTCACCACGCTGGCGTAGGCATACTCGCCCAACGTGCCGCGCCCGCCCGGTATCTGCAAACGCTGCCGCGACACCGCGCGCTCGGCCGGCGTGGCGATGATGGTCAATTCCAAATGGGCGCCTCGGCGCAGCAATTGCTGCGTCAGCGAGCGCCCGAAGATGCGCGCCAGCACCCGTTCGCGGGTGCGCCCGAGCAGGATCTGGCCGACCCCTTCGCGATCGGCGTGTGCCAGCAGTTCCTCAGCGATCGCGTGTCCACGCAACACCACGGTGTCGCCGCCTAGCCGCCGCGCCAGCCGCATCGCCGCCTCCAGGCGCTCACGACGCTGCGGCTCTAGCGGCACCCCGCTGTCGACGAAGGCCACGCTCCAAGGTGCGCCGCGGCGCTCGGCGATACGCCGCGCCACCCGCACCAGGTAATCGCTTTGCGCGTAGCCGTCGATCGCCGCCAACACCCGCCGGCGCACCGGCATGGCAGTGCCGCGGGCCAGCATGTGCCCGCGCAGGTCGCTGTCGACGTGACCGGCCACGGTGTCCACCGACAGCTCGCGCAGCGCCGCCAGGTTGGTCGGCGAGAAGAACGCATCCAACGCCGCCGCCGCCGTTTCCGGCACGTAGACCTTGCCCTGGCGCAAGCGCGCAATCAGCTCGCGCGGCGGCAGGTCGACCAGCACGATATCGCGCGCGCGATCGAGAAAAGCGTCGGGCACCGTCTCGCGCACGGTGACGCCGGTGATCCGGCGCACCTGATCGTTGAGGCTTTCCAGATGCTGCACATTAAGCGCGGTATACACCTCGATACCCGCGTCGAGCAGCTCGGCGATGTCCTGCCATCGCCGCTCGTGGCGCCCGCCAGGCAGGTTGCGATGCGCCAACTCGTCGACCAGGATCAGCGCCGGGCGTCGCGCCAGCGCGGCATCCAGATCGAATTCGGTGAAATCGTGGCCGCGATAACGCAGCGCCCGACGCGGCAGCACTTCCAACCCGGCCAGCAAGGCCTCGGTTTCGATGCGGCCATGCGTCTCGACCAGGCCCACCACCACGTCGACGCCTTGCCGCTTGAGTTCGAGCGCGGCCGACAGCATCGCGTAGGTCTTGCCCACGCCCGGCGCGGCGCCCAGGAATACTTTAAGTCGACGATTACGTTCGTCGTCAAAACTGTCCAGCAGCGCATCGGCGCGTGCATCGCGGGAAACGTCGCTCATGCGGAGTCGATCACCTGGCGGGTAAGGGCGCGCCTTGGCGCGGCGAAGACCGTCAGTGTGCGACCAAGCCCCGCGCGCGCCAAGCATTCACGCGCCGTGCCGGCATAAAAGCTGCGTAAATTCGCAAGCCCCATTCGCCCGAAGCACCAAGGACCGAAAAACATCCACACCGGGCCGATAGCCGGCTGCGCCCGCCGAGCACGATCAGTGTTGCAAAGCCTTAATCCGACGACTGCCCCACAGCACCAGCGGCAGCCACAGCAAAGTCAGCGCCGCGCTGCAGACGAAGATATCGCGCGTACCCAGATCACCGAGCACGATCCCGCCGATCGCGCCGCCGACGAACGCACCGAGGAACTGGCTGGTCGAGTAGGCGCCCATCGCCGCGCCACGCAGCGTACCGGGCGCCAACTGCGCGACCAGGCTCGGCAGCGATGCTTCCAGCAGATTGAAGGCCGAAAAAAACACCGTCGCGGCGAGGCCCATCCACAGCAAGTGTTCACCGGCCAGTGCGAAACCCAGCAAGGCCAAGCCGATCGCCACCACGCACACCGCCACGATGCGCAGGCTTTGCGCCAGCTCCCGCATCCGGCGCAGACAACCGCCCATCACCAGCGCGGCGATCAGCATCACCGGCAGGTACAACTTCCAATGCTGGCCCACCGGCAGATGCAGTTGCTGGGCCAGCAGCAACGGCAGGCCGACAAAGCTGGCGGTGAGCAGCGCATGCAGAAAGAACACCGAGCCGTTGAGCACCAGCATGCGGCCATCGCGCAGCATTCCCAGCACCTTGCCGAAGCTCGCCGCCGCCGGCGCTTGGCGACGCGGCGGGGTCGGCACGATCAGCCACAGCAGCGCCAATGACAGCAGCGCCAACAACGAAGTAGCGCCGAACAGGCCGGCCAATCCGGTTAAGGCTTCCAGCGGCGGGCCGAGAATCAACGCCAACAGAAACGACACCCCGATCGAGACGCCGATGATTCCCATCACCTTGCCGCGGTTTTCCTCCGCGGTCAGATCGGCCGCCAGCGCGGTGCCGGCACCGGCGACCGCACCCATGCCTTGCAAGGCGCGACCGATCACGATGCCGATCAGGCTATGCGAGAAGGCCGCCACCACGCCGCCGATGATGAAAAACGCCAGGCCGATGCTGATCGCCGGCTTGCGCCCGATCCGATCGGACAACAGCCCGAGCGGGATCTGCAACAGCACCTGGCCCAATCCGTACACCCCCAGCGCCAGGCCGATCAACAGCGGCGTCGAGCCCGGCATCTTCTCCGCATACAGCGAAAACACCGGCATGATCAGAAACAGGCCGAACAGGCGCAGGCTGATCACACAGGCCAAGGTCAGCGCACTGCGCAATTCGAGGCGGGAGAGTTTGCTCACAGTCCAACGCTTGCGTGGGGAATAACCCTTCGATTATAGGCACAAGCCCGATACGCTGGATTGCGGCGCCATGACGCGGCGAATTGCCGTGGTGCCCCCTATAATCGAACGCTCGCTTGTTCTAGACGATTGCCCGATGACCTCGACCGCCGACGCACGCATCCCCGCCGACTTCGCTTCCGTTCGGCAACTCGCCGCCGCCGACATGCAGCGCGTGGATGCCCTGATCCGCCAACGGCTGTCCTCAGACGTGGTGCTGATCAACCAGATCGCCGACCACATCATCGCCAGTGGCGGCAAGCGTCTGCGCCCGATGCTGCACGTGCTAGCCGCCGGCGCGGCCGGCTACGACGGCGACCAGCAGCACAAACTGGCGGCGATCATCGAGTTCATCCATACCTCCACGCTGCTGCACGACGACGTGGTCGACGAATCGGACCTGCGCCGCGGCCGCAAAACCGCCAACGCGCTGTGGGGCAACGCGGCTAGCGTGCTGGTCGGCGATTTCCTCTACTCGCGCTCGTTCCAGCTGATGGTGGAACTGGACGACATGCGGATCATGCGCATCCTGGCCGACACCACCAACACCATCGCCGAGGGCGAAGTGCTGCAGTTGCTCAACATCGGCAATGCCGACGTCAACGAGGCGGCCTACCTGGCGGTGATCGAGCGCAAGACCGCGGTGCTATTCGCCGCCGCCACTGAACTGGGCGGCATCCTTGGCGGGCTGCCCGAAGTCCAAGTCACCGCGCTGCGCCGCTACGGCATGGAGCTGGGCTACGCGTTCCAGATTGCCGACGACCTGCTCGATTACGTCTCCGACGCCGACACCCTGGGCAAGAACATCGGCGACGATCTGGCCGAGGGCAAGCCCACGTTGCCTTTGATCTACGCGCTGCAAAATGCCTCGCCCGAGCAAGCGCACTCCCTGCGCCACGCGATCGAACACGGCGGGCTGGATTCGCTGGACCGGATCATCGCCGCAATCCGCGACGCCGGCGCGCTGGAGCGCACCCATCGACGCGCCGTCCAACACGCCCAGGCCGCCCGCGAAGCCCTCATTGCGCTACCGCCGTCGGCCCACCGCCAAGCCCTGGAAACGCTGGCGGATTACGCGGTGGAGCGCAGTTTCTAAAAACCGATGGGATGAATTTACTGGGCCGGATCATCGGGCGATGCCATGCACGCTCTGACCACTCGCGGCACTATGCCGTTGATCTGCCGACAAGCTCGGAAACCCTCGCTGACTACGCGGCCAAGCGCAGCTCTAAACCGGTGATTGATTCACGGGGCCGGATCACCGGCGCGCCATCGCGCACGCCCAGCCCAAGCACACGCAACGCCATGCCATCGGCCTGGCGAAAGACCCGAAAACTATGGCTGATTCCGCCGCGGAGCGGAGCTTCTAATAAAGAGCGCATCGTTTAAAGTTGCGCTTGATCGAACTGAGGCCGGATGGACGGCAACTGATCCCCTAGGGCATGCCTTCGCGCCTGCTTAAAAGCGGCACGCATGCAGCGCGAGGAGTGCGGCCGCGACACGCTGACGCACTCCTCGCTTGTGCCACTTACTGCTGCGCTTTGAACGCCTCATACAGCCACTGGTGCATCAGGCTGTAAGAACGCGCGGCCGCTTTGGCGTCG
>JBEVMS010000113.1:0-29636 GCA_040508515.1 Dyella sp.
GCCTTACGCGGCGATAGCCAGGACATTGTTTGATGCTCGACTACATTCGCGATGGCCAAGCCATCTATCGGGAATCGTTTGCCACCATCCGCGCCGAGGCCGATCTTTCCGGCATTCCCGCGGATCTGGAAAAACTCGCCGTGCGCGTGATCCACGCCTGCGGCATGGTGGATATCGTGCAGGATTTGGCCTTCTCGCCCGGCGCCGGCGCCCTCGGGCGCAAGGCGCTGGCCGCGGGCGTGCCGATTTTCTGCGATGCGCGCATGGTGGCCGAAGGCATCACCCTGTCGCGCCTGCCCACGCGGAACGAGGTGATCTGCACACTGCATGATCCGGACGTTCCGGCACGGGCCGCGAGGATCGGCAATACGCGCTCGGCGGCGGCGCTGGATCTTTGGGGCGATCGCCTCGGCGGCAGCGTGGTGGTGATCGGCAACGCACCCACCGCGTTGTTCCGCCTGCTGGAAATGCTGGACGAAGGCGCGCCCGCACCGGCGTTGATCCTGGGCTTTCCGGTCGGATTTATCGGCGCGCGCGAATCCAAGGCGGCGTTGGCCCAGCATGCGCGCGGTGTCCCGTACGTCGTGGTGCATGGCCGGCGCGGCGGCAGCGCGATGGCGGCAGCGGCGGTCAACGCGCTGGCGACGGAGGTCGAATGAGTTCGTCGACCGGGCAACTCTACGGCCTCAGTGTCGGCCCGGGCGATCCGGAGCTGATCACGCTGAAGGCGCTGCGCTACCTGCGCGACGCCGATGCCGTGGCCTACTTCGCGGCGCGCGGCAAAGTCGGCAACGCGTTCACCACCATCGAAGGCTATCTCGCGCCGGCGCAGTTGCGCCTGCCGCTGGTCTACCCGATGACCACCGAAGCGCCCACCGGCGCGCAGAGCTACGACGACATCATGCGCGCGTTCTACGACGACGCTGCCGGCGTCCTTGCCACGCACCTGGATGCGGGCCGCAAAGTGGCGGTGATCTGCGAGGGCGACGCGATGCTCTACGGCTCGTACATGTACCTGCACGACCGTCTTGCCGAACGCTATGCCACCGACGTGGTGCCGGGCGTCTGCGCGATGCTCGGCGGCGCGGCGATGCTGGGCGCGCCACTGGTCTATCGCGACCAGTCGCTCACCGTGCTCTCCGGCACGCTGAGCGCTGAAGAACTCACCCGGCGCCTGCGTGACGCCGATGCCGCCGTGGTAATGAAGCTGGGTCGCAACCTGCCCAAGGTGCGCGCCGTGCTCGACGCGCTGGGGCTGTCCGCGCGAGCGCTGTACATCGAACGGGCCACCATGCCGGGCCAGCGCATCGTGCCGCTCAACGAGGTGGAACCGGGTACCTCGCCGTATTTCTCGATCCTGCTTATTCCCGGCGCACGGTGGCTGGCGTGAACGCCGCGGCCATCGTGGTGCTGGGCACCGGCGCGCTGGATGTGGCGCGACGCGTGCGCGACGCGCTACCGCAAAGCCGCATCCACGGACTGCGTGACCGCATCGGCGACCAGGCCGACGTGAGCTATGCGGATTTTGGCGCGCACCTGCGCCAGTTGCACGCCACCGGCACGCCGATCATCGCCCTGTGCGCCGCCGGCATCGTCATTCGCGCGCTGGCGTCGCAACTGTCCGAGCGGCAGAAGGAAAACGATCCGCCGGTACTAGCCGTTGCCGAGGATGGCAGCGCGGTGGTGCCACTGCTCGGCGGCCTTAGCGGTGTCAACACGATGGCGCGCGAGCTGGGTGTGACGCTGGGCGTCGCCGCGGCGATCACCACCAGCGGCGAATTACGTTTCGGCACCTGCCTGCTGCATCCCCCCGAAGGTTATGCGCTGGCCGATATCGATGAAGGCAAGCGCTTCGTCTCCAGTCTGCTGGCCGGCGAAAGCACGCGTGTCGAAGGCGATGCACCGTGGCTTGAGCAGGCGCGCCTGCCGCGCGCGGACGATGCCACGCGCGTGCTGCGCATCACGCCCTACCGGGGCGAGCGCGACGATAACGCCTTGCGCATCCACCCGCGCAGCGTTGCCGTGGCGGTGGCTGGCGCTCCCGATGAGCGCGCCAGCGCCATGGCGCAACGCATCAGCGATGGCCTGGCGCGCGCCGACCTGGCCACGCCGGCGCTGGCGACGCTGATCGCGCCCACGGCGTGGATGTCGCACGCGACGCTGCGCGATGCCGCGCTTCATCTGGGCGTGCCGGTGCGCTATGTCGATCTGCCGCCGACGGCGACACCGGCGCAATGGCTGGCCAAAGCGATCACGGTACCGCACCGGCTCAGCGAGGACAGCGCGACGCTGGCCATTGCTGTGGCCCAGGCACCGCTGCACCTGGCCGAGATCGGTCAAGCGCGCGGCAGCGTCGCCGTCATCGGGCTGGGCCCAGGCCAGCGTGACTTCATGATTCCCGCCGCACGCGCGGCGCTCGATCGCGCTACCGACATTCTTGGCTACGCCACTTATGTGGAGATGGCCGGACCGCTGCGCGCGAACCAGCGCGCCCATGCCACCGACAACCGCGAGGAAATGCAGCGTGCGCGCCATGCCTTTGAGCTGGCCGCGCAAGGTCGCCAGGTGGCTGTGGTGTCCTCGGGTGATCCGGGTATTTTCGCGATGGCCGCCGCCGTGCTCGAAGCTCTGGAGAACGGCGATGATCCCGCCTGGCGCGACGTGGAGCTGAGCATTCTGCCCGGTGTGTCCGCCGCCATGGCCACCGCCGCGATGGCCGGTGCGCCGCTGGGCCATGACTTCTGCCTGATCTCGCTATCGGACAACCTCAAACCCTGGAATGTGATCGAGCAGCGCCTGCGCCTGGCCGCCGAAGCCGACCTCGTCCTTGGCTTCTACAACCCGATCTCGCGTGCGCGGCCGTGGCAGCTCGAACGCGCCATCGCGATCGTGCGCGAATACCGCGCCAGCACGACGCCTGTCGTACTCGGCCGCGACATCGGACGGCCCGGCAGCCGCCTGCTTTCGTTCACCCTGGGCGAGTTGAGCGTGGACACGATAGACATGCGCACCACGGTGATCATCGGCTCGTCCACCACGCGCCGATTTGCGCGCAATCACGGTGGGGACTGGATCTACACGCCACGCTGGTATCCCTCGCCGACGCGCTGAAACTCAGTCACCACGAGCGTGTCGGCACGCCGGTAATCCGCATGCCATCGCCGCGCCAGTTGGGCGCAGCGGCCCAGGCGGATGGCGCCTTCCTCGAAATCGACGATCACCCGCTGCGCCGCCAGCGGCGGCGACGGTTGCTCGCTGCTGCGCCCATCGCTCAATAGCCACAGCCAGCTTGCACCGCCCGGTGCAACACGCGCGGATCGACGCAACACGCGATCCGCTTCATCCAGGCCCAGCTGCAAGGGTGTGCCACCGCCGCCACCGATCGGTTCCACCCAGCGCTCGTTCCACCAGCGCGGCATCGCCGGACCGAAGCGGCGCTGCGCCACGCCGCCGCCAAAGCACACCAGCGCCACGCGATGCCGCTGGCGCGCCGCCTGATCGAACAGCGCCACCAGCAAGCCCTTGGCACGCGCGAGCTTGCCGCCATCGAGCATCGAGCCGGAGCAGTCGAGCACGAAACAATGCAGCACATCGCTGCCGGGACGCCGGCGCACGTGCCGCAGGTGCGAGGCATCCAGCTTGCGATCGCGCTTGGTCAGCAAGGTGCGCAGCCAATCAATGCGCGTACCGGGCAACGCGCCGGATCGATACCTCATCGCCTCGCTGCGCCACCGGCCACCGCGTGTCATGCCCGCGGCGGCGCCTTGCCGGTGGGCTAGGCTTTTGGGGAGAGCGGACGCACCTGCTTCACCGGTGCGATACCCACCGGCTCGGGCGGCAGATAACCCTCGTCGCCTTGCGCCTGGCGTGGCGACGCTTGCGGCGCGCTGGGACTTTGCGGCGGCGGTGGTGGCGGCATGGCATGAGAGTCGGCATGCGACTTGCGCCGATGCATGAGCACACTGTCGGCGACGCGATCGATATGATCGAACGCAATCGCCGTGGCGCCTTCGAGGGCAGCAAGCGCGCGCGCGGCGCGCAGCATCACCAGGTCCGCGCGCATGCCGTCGACGCCTGCCTCGATGCACAGCGCACTTACCTTGCCGTGCACCTGGTCGGTAAACACCAGCGATGGCAACGCGGCGCGCGCCGCCGTTACCCGGCTGGCCAGCGCGCGATTGGCCGCATCGAACTGCGCACGATAAGCCGTTGCGTCCAGCTCGAACGCCAGGCGCGCACGCACGATGGCCTGGCGCACGGAAGGATCGAAGCAATTTTCCAGCGCCACCATCAGGCCAAAACGGTCGATCAACTGCGGGCGCAGTTCGCCCTCCTCGGGGTTCATGGTGCCGACCAGCACGAAGCTGGCCTCGTGGCTATGCGAGATGCCTTCGCGCTCGATCGTGTTGATGCCGCTGGCGGCGACATCGAGCAATACATCGGCAAGGTTATCGGGCAATAGATTTACTTCGTCGACGTACAGCACGCCCCGATGCGCGTCATCCAGCAAGCCCGGCGCAAACGCCACACGGCCCTCGCTGAGCGCGGCTTGCACGTCGATGCTGCCGATCAGGCGTTCCTCGCTGGCGCCAAGCGGCAAGGTGACCAGCTTGCCCTCGGGCAGCAGCTCGGCCAGGGCGCGTGCGCTGGTGGATTTGGCCGTGCCGCGCGGCCCGCTGATCAGCACACCGCCCAGGCCAGGATCGATCGCGGCCAGCAGCAAGGCCTGGCGCAACGCATCCTGGCCCACTAGCGCGGCAAACGGAAACACCGGCCGTGGCGCGGTGGAGTTAGCGCGGCTCATGCGTGTCGTCCTTCCTGTTGCTGTTCGTTGTCGAGCAGGTGTTGTTCGATCTGGCCGGTGTACTCACCCGGCGCCTGCCACAGGCCGCGCTGCACGGCTTCCAGCAAGCGCTCGCAGATATCCTGCAAGGCGCGCGGATTATGCGTTTGCATGAAATCGCGCGTATCGGCATCGTTGAGGAAGGCATCGGTGACCAGCGCGTACTGGTGATCTTCCACCACGCGGGCGGTGGCATCGTAGCCGTAGAGATAATCCACCGTGGCGGCGATTTCCGCCGCGCCCTTGTAGCCGTGGCGTTTTACACCGGCGATCCATTTCGGGTTGACCACGCGCGAGCGGACCACGCGCGAAATCTCCTCGCGCAGCGTGCGGATGCGCGGCACATCCGGGTGGCTGTGGTCGGCGTGATAGATCGCCGGCTGGTTGCCGCTGAGGTGCCGCACCGCCGCCGTCATGCCACCTTGGAACTGGTAATAGTCGTTGGAATCGAGCAGGTCGTGCTCGCGGTTATCCTGGTTCTGCAGCACCACGTCGATGCTTGCCAGACGCGTGCCGAAAGCCTCGACGGCCGCCTCGCCGTCCCCTTGCTGCGAGTAGGCATAACCGCCCCAGCTGCGATACGCCTCGGCCAGATCGGCATCGCCCTGCCATTGGCGCTGGTCGATCATGTCCTGCAGGCCGGCGCCATAGTGACCCGGCCGCGCACTGAACACCCGCCAGCCGGCACGACGGCGCGCTTCGTCCGCAGGCATGCCGCGCGCCATCAGCGCATCGCGCTCCTGTTGCACGCGCGCACGGATCGGATTGAGGTGCGGCGGCTCGTCAAGTTCGGCCACCGCCTGCACGGCGGCGTCGAACAGGTGCATGACGCCAGGAAAGGCATCGCGGAAAAAACCGGAGACGCGCAGGGTCACGTCGATGCGCGGACGATCCAGCGCCTCCACCGGCATGATCTCGAAATCGGCCACGCGATGGCTGCCGGCGGCCCACTTCGGCCGCACGCCCAGCAAGGCCATGGCCTGCGCGATGTCGTCGCCGCCGGTGCGCATGGTGGCGGTGCCCCAGACCGACAGACCCATCGCCCGCGGATAATCGCCGTGATCCTGCAGATGGCGCTCGATCACATGCTGCGACGATTTCAAACCCAGCAGCCAGGCCGCTTGCGTCGGTATCGATCGGGTATCCAGCGAGTAAAAGTTGCGCCCGGTCGGCAGCACATCGGGCCGCCCCCGCGAGGGTGCGCCGCTGGGACCGGGTGGCACAAAACGACCTTCCAGGCCGCGGCGCAATTGCAGCAGCTCTTGCGTACCGCAAGCATCCAGACGCGGCAGGACGTCATGGCGCAGACGATCGAGCACCGCCTGCGCGTGCGGTAGCGTCAGCGTTGGCGGCTCGCCATCGAGCATCGCGCCGATCATATGCAACGCGAACAATTCCAACCGCTCGCGCGTATCGCCGACATGCCGCCAAGGCGCGTCATCCACGGCAACGAGGGCAGCCGGACGCGGACCTTCCCACGGCGCGGCCCAATCGGCCTGCAGCGGATCAAGCCAGCCATGCAGTTCGAAATCGCGCGCCAAGGCATCGGGCAGGCCGGCATGGCGGCCGTTGCCGTCGCCCACGGGATAGCGAATCAGCGCGGCCAACGTATCGCGGCGCTGCACACCGGTCGGCGAGATGCCAAAGGTGTGCAAGCCATCGCGGATCTGCGATTCCTTCAATTCGCACAGGTAGGCATCGACCGACGTGAGCAGTGCATCCTCGCTGTCCTCATCGACCGGCGCCTCCCTGCTCAGCTCCTTGTGCAGTTGGTGCTCGGTGATGGTGGCCAGGATGCTCTTGCGCAGCAGCCGGGAGCGGCGCGGATCGACCATCAGCGCGTCGTAGTATTCGTCGACCTGGCGTTCCAGGTCCTGTAGCGGGCCGTAGTTTTCCGCGCGCGTCAGCGGCGGCATCAGGTGATCGATGATCACCGCCTGCGCGCGGCGCTTGGCCTGGCTGCCCTCGCCCGGATCGTTGACGATGAACGGATACAGGTGCGGCATCGGCCCCAGCGCAAGATCGGGCCAGCAATGGGCGCTCAATGCCACGCTCTTGCCGGGCAGCCATTCCAGGTTGCCATGCTTGCCCACGTGCACCACGGCATCGGCGCCGAACACGCGGCGCAGCCAGATGTAGAAGGCCAGATACGCGTGCGGTGGCACCAGTTCGGCATCGTGGTAGCTGGCGTAGTCGCCCGCATCGCGACTGCGCGGGGGCTGGATGCCGATGAAAACCTTGCCGCAGCGCCAACCGGCGATGGTGAAACGCCCGTGGCGAATCGTCGGGTCCTGCTGCGGTGCGCCCCAACGTGCCTGGATGGCCTGTTGCAAGGGTTCCGGCCACTGCCGGAACTCGGCCAGGTAATCGTCCAGCGCCAGGCTTTGCCAGGCCGGACGCAGCGCGTGCCGCGAGGCGTCGTTGGTGACACCGCTGGTGAGCTGCGCGATCAAAGCATCGCCATCGGCCGGCAGTTCGCCCAACGCATAACCGTGCTCGCCCAACATGCGCAGGATGTTCACCACCGACGCCGGCACATCGAGGCCGACGCCGTTGCCGATGCGCCCTTCACTCATCGGGTAGTTGGCCAGTATCAGCGCCAGCGATTTCTCCGCATTGCCAAGCTGGCGCAGCCGGCACCAGCGCGCGGCCAGCTCTGCGACAAAGGCGATGCGCTCGGGTTCCGGCTGGTAACTGACCACATCGACCTGGGTGCGCTGGCAGTAATAGGCCAGGCCTTTGAAACTGATCGCGCGGGTGACGATGCGGCCATCGATTTCCGGCAAGGCGACGTGCATGGCAATGTCGCGTGCCTGCAAGCCGTTGTTCGCCGCCAGCCAGGCATCGCGGTTGCCGCCGCTCATGATGACCTGGAATACCGGCGCATCGCCTGCCAGCACGAAGGGTGTGTCCGCCTCCGGCGAAGAAGCCGCGAACGAGGTGGTGTTGAGCACCAGCGCCGCGCCGTGTTCCGCGCACAGCAGGCGGATCACATCGAGGCTGATCGCGTCTTTCAACGAGGTGATGGCGATCGGCAGCGGGTTGAGCCCACGCTGTTCCAGCGCCTCGATCAAAGCATCGAAGACAGCGAGGTTGGCCGCTTGCAAATGCGCCTTGTAGAACAGGATCGCCGCCACCGGGGCGCCCGGCGTCCAGCGCGCCTGCCAATGCGCGATGGTGGCCGGGTCGTGACCCGGGCAATACAGCGTCGCGGCCGGCAGCACGCGCAACGGTGCGGGCGCGCAGCCGTAACCGAGCGCGTGGAAAGCGATGGCGCGCAGGAACTGCGTGGCGTTATGGCGGCCCCCCTCGCGCAGGTAGCGCCAAAGCGCGTGACAGAACGCCGGCTCGGCGGTGCTCAGGGACTGCAGGTTGAGATCTTCCTGCAGGTCGCCGGAGAACATCGCCAGACATTGCCCGCGCTCCCTGGCCAGCGCCACCAGGCGCTCGATGCCATAGGGCCAGTACGATTGCCCCCCGAGGTGATCCACGATCACCGCCTTGGCGTGCTGCAGTACATCGTCGACATAGAAATCGACCGAGGCTGGTTGACGCAGGAAGCTGACGTTGACCAGCCGCACCGAGGGGAATTCCTCGCCCAAGCCGGCGATTACGCTGGCCAGCAAGGACAGCGTGGTATCGGCCGAACTCAGAATCACGATCGATGCCGGTTGCTGGTCGATCCGCACGACGCCTTCGCTATCGTCGACGAAACCGCCCGGCGTGGTTTTCAGCAGGTGCATGGGATCAGGCCGTCTGCACCTGCGCCGCCTGCATCGCGTCGAGCGCGGCCTGCAACGCGCGCTGGTCCAGATCCTGACCGATTAGCACGAAGCGACTGGCCGGCGTTTCGTCCACTCGCCAATGGCGATCGAAATAGCTGTCAAAACGCGTGCCCACGCCCTGAATCACCAGACGCATGGCGGCGCCGGGTGGATTGGCGAAACCCTTCACCCGATAAATCGTGTGCGTCTCGACCAGACTGCGCAGCAGACCGATCAGCTCGTCGCGCGAAGCCGGCTGCGCCTGCACCACCACCGAGTCGAACGCGTCATGGTGATGGTCCGCATCCTCGGCCGAACCGTGATGGTCCAGGCGCAGGTGAATGCCTTCCTCCGACGCGGCCTCCAGGCCGATCAGCGCACCGATATCGAGCTTGCCGAATTGCGCCGGCACGATCTTCACGTGGGCGGGGATGTCTTCGCGGATCAGTTCCTCCACGGCCGCGCGGTCAACGTCGGCGAGCTGGTCGGTCTTGTTCAAAATCACCAGATCCGCCGCCACCAGTTGGTCGCCGAACAATTCATGCAGCGGCGACTCGTGGTCGAGATTGGGATCGGCCTTGCGCAGCACATCCACCGCCTGCGGATCGTTGGCGAACTGGCCGGCCGCGGCGGCCGGGCCATCCACCACCGTGATCACCGCATCGACGGTGAAGCTGTTTTTGATCGACGGCCAGTTGAAGGCTTGCACCAAAGGCTTGGGCAAGGCCAGACCCGACGTCTCGATCACCACGTGATCGATCTGCTCGCGACGCTCCACCAGGCGCTCCATCACCGGATAGAACTCTTCCTGCACGGTGCAGCACAGGCAGCCGTTGGCCAGTTCGTAGAGTTGGCCCTCGGACTCGTTGCCGGCGTCGTCGCAGCCAATGTTGCAGCCTTTGAGGATTTCGCCATCGATGCCCAGCTCGCCGAATTCGTTGACGATCACCGCAATGCGCCGTCCCTGCGCCTGCGTCAGCAGGTGGCGCAGCATGGTCGTTTTACCGCTGCCGAGGAAGCCGGTGATGATCGTGACGGGGATCTTGCGAATGGCGGACTTCACCATGGTGATGCTCCTAGAAAGTCGTGTACGGCGTGCCGTCAGGCGGAAAAATTCACTTCGATGTCGTCGTAGCGCTTGAGCCGGTAAATAATGGCCGAGACCGCCCAGCTGAGCACAAACAGGCCGATCACGAAGTAGCCGAGCAAGCCGAAGTGGGACGCGGCAGCGCTGATGAAACCCCAGAACGGCCCGGTCAGCGCGAGCTTGTCGGCGGCCAGTGCCAGCGCTTCCACGCTGCCGATAACCACCGCAACCACCACCGAGACAAAGGTGATCATCATGTTGTAGTAGATCTTGCGAATCGGCCGGATGAAGGCCCATTTGTATGCGCCCATCATCAACACGCCGTCGGTGGTATCGATCAGCGTCATGCCGGCGGTGAACAGCATCGGCAGGCACAGCAGCGCACCGAAGGACAGACCATGGCTGGCCTGGGTGGCGGAAATGCCGAACAGGGCAATCTCGGTGGCGGTATCGAAGCCCAGGCCAAACAGGAAACCGATCGGGAACATATGCCAGCTGCGCGAGGCCAGGCGAAACAACGGGCGGAACAGGCGCGACAACACGCCCCGCTTATTCAGCAGCAGATCGAGATCTTCATCGATCAGTGGCTGCCCCTGACGCACCGAACGGAAGGTTTTGTAAACCGAGACCAGGATGGTCATGTTCGCCACGGCCAACAGCAACAGGAAGAACGCCGAAACGCTGGTGCTGATGATGCTGCCGTAATTCTTCACTTGGTCGAAGCGCGCGGAAAGCGAAATCGCCGCCATCGCAATCGCCATCGACATGACGATGATCACCGTCGAGTGGCCGATCGCGAAGAACGGACCCACGCCCAGCGCACTGCGACGCTCCTGCAAGAGCTTGCGGGTGACGTTGTCGATCGCCGCGATATGGTCGGCATCCACCGCATGGCGCAAGCCGAAGGTGTAGGCCAGCAAGGCCGTGCTCAGCAAGACCGGCTGGCCGTGGAAGGCGATGAACGCCCAAAGCCACGCGCCGGCATTGAAAAGAATCAGCGCGGCATAGATGGCGATCAGCTTGCGACGAAAATCCGGCGCACTGCCGTGCCAGAGCGTTGTTATTGATCGGAGCACGCAAGGCTCCTTGGCGGGCATGACCTGCCCGCGGCGCGCCGAACGTACGGCGACGCGTGGTTCGCTCGTTGATGTTGCTGCATGGTTTCTACGTCTCCTGTCGCTCACCCGCGCATGGGCTTGCAGCGGCAGGACAAGGCAGGCGCGGCAGCCGGCATGGCAGCGACGCTCCACCCGGCTGCCCTCCGCAACGCCCGGAACGGCGCTATCGAAAGCACCGGCACAGGCCGGTCTCCGGACTTGCGAGCGGAACCCTTGGTCCCAGCCCGACACCTTCCCGCCTATGCAGTGGTTTTCTGTCGGGTTTTCTCGCCTACCGTTGCGGGGGCAGTGTCGGCTTGGGGCATGCATGCCCGCACCGACTTCCCGTTTCACCCTGCCACCGCTCGCACGGCAACAGGACACCTGTGGCCCGCCGAGTGTAACGTGTCTGGCACCGTCCACAAGCACGCACAGGCCGGAACACCCCCGGCGCGCCTGGGCGCTCAAGCCGATGCGTTTACCGCCGCCGCTAAGCTCGATGGCGGTGTTGACTACCTCGATAGGCCAGCATCGGTGGCGATCGGCCACGCGGCCACGATCGAAAAAGGCGATCACGGTACGCAGCGGGCGCTGGCGACGCCCAGGGCGCTCAAGGCAGCGACAAGACTTCGCGCCTAGCGTTTCGTCACGTTCCCACTTATGTATTTCTCGCGCCGGATCTGCGGCACCGGCAAACCGGCGTCTTTGAGTTCGGCAAACGCGGTATCCACCATGTTGGGATTGCCGCACAGATAGGCGATGTCGCGCGCAGCGTCGGGAATCAGCTCGCTCAAGGTGTTTTGCACGTGGCCGGAGCGATCGTTGGGACGCACCACCGCGCGCGGCAGCCGGCTAAAACAGGCGTGGAAGACAAAACCCGGATGCGCCTGCGCGAAGGCCTCGAACTCCTCGCCGTAAAGCAACTCCGGCTCGCTGCGCACGCCATACAGCAAGGCCACCTCGATACCGCGGCGCTCGATCAGTTCGGCCAGCACGGGCAGCATCGCGCGATACGGTGTAACGCCGGTGCCGGTGGCCATCAGCAGGTAGCGCCCATTGCTGTCGCCCTCGCCGAGGCAGAAACGTCCGTAGGGACCGCTGGCCTCTACCGTCTGGCCATGCTCAAGCATGCTCAGCAACGCGGTGGCCGCACCGCCTTCGACGTAGCTGACCGCGATTTCGATCCGCGTCACCGCGCTGTGGCCATCGCCCACGGTAGCAATCGAATAGCTGCGCTTGGCCGGCGTGCCGTCGGCGTAGTCAAAGTGAATCTGCACGAATTGCCCCGGCACAAACGCCAGCGGCAGGCCGTCGACACGCTCGAACACGAGGTGACGCACGCTGGGCGCGAGCATGTGACTGTCGACAAGACGCAGGGTAAAACGGTCGGCCATGATGGTTCCGGAAAACAATAAGTAGGCGACGAGGGTCGGGCAACGACCACCGAGCCGGCTATAATAGGTCGCTTAATGATCCGGTGCAGCCCATGACCTCCCCTACGACGTCCTCCCCACCCGCGCTGGTGGTCGATAACCTGCGCAAAACCTACGGCAATGGCGTGCAAGCGCTCAAAGGCATCAGCCTGACCGTGCAGCCGGGCGACTTCTTCGCCCTGCTCGGCCCCAACGGCGCCGGCAAATCCACCCTGATCGGCATCTTGTCCTCGCTGGTCAACGCCAGCAGCGGCGACGCCAGCGTGTTCGGCGTGTCGATCCACAAGCAGCGCAGCGAAGCGATGCGGCTGATCGGGCTGGTGCCGCAGGAAATCAACTTCAACCAGTTCGAAAAGCCGCTGGACATCTGTATCAACCAGGCAGGCTTTTACGGCATCGGCCGCGCCGAGGCGACCGAGCGCGCCGAGCGTTACCTGAAAGAATTGCGCCTGTGGGACAAGGCGCACGATCAGGCACGCATGCTCTCCGGCGGCATGAAGCGCCGCCTGATGATCGCCCGCGCGATGATGAACGAGCCCAAGCTGCTGATCCTGGACGAGCCTACCGCCGGCGTGGATATCGAAATCCGCCGCTCGATGTGGCAGTTCGTCAGCGGCATCAACGCCGCCGGCACCACGGTAATTCTGACCACGCATTACCTGGAAGAAGCCGAGCAGCTCTGCCGCAACATCGCCATCATCGACAAGGGCACCATCGTCGAAAACACCTCGATGAAGCAGTTGTTGTCCAAGCTGGACGTAGAGACCTTCGTGCTGGATACCGAACACAACCCGGCCGAGCTGCCGCAGATCGCCGGCATCAGCCTGCGCCGGATCGACGAGCACACGCTGGAAGCTGAAATGAGCCGCGCGCAGGATCTCAACAGCCTGTTCGCCGCCCTGAGCGCGCGCGGCGTGATCATTCGCTCGATGCGCAACAAATCCAACCGACTGGAAGAACTGTTCGTGCGCTTGATTGGCCAGAACCAGGAGCGCGCGGCATGAGCAGCTCGCAGAACTTGATCGCCCTGCACACCCTGGTGCGCCGCGAAGTGGTGCGCATCATGCGCATCTGGACGCAGACGCTGATCCCGCCGGCGATCACCATGACGTTGTACTTCGTCATCTTCGGCAAGCTGATCGGCGGCCGCATCGGGCAAATGCACGGCTTCACCTACATGCAGTACATCGTGCCCGGCCTGGTCATGATGAGCATCATCACCAACAGCTACGGCAACATCTCCAGCTCGTTCTTCGGCGCCAAGTTCAGCCGCGCGGTGGAAGAAATGCTGGTGTCGCCGATGCCCAACTGGGTGATCCTGCTCGGCTACGTGGCCGGCGCGGTCTTGCGCGGCTTGATCGTCGGCGTGCTGGTGCTGTGCATCGCGCTGTTCTTCACCGACCTGCACGTGGCTCATCCGCTGATCACGCTGGGCTCGGTCCTGATGGGCGCCACGGTGTTCTCGCTGGCCGGCTTCGTCAACGCGGTCTACGCCAAGAAGTTCGACGACATCGCGCTGGTGCCGACCTTCGTGCTGACCCCGCTGACCTACCTGGGCGGCGTGTTCTACTCGGTCGACCTGCTCAGCCAGCCGTGGCGCTCGATCTCGATGGCCAACCCGATCTTGTACATGGTCAACGCGTTCCGCTTCGGCGTGCTCGGTGTCAGCGACGTCGACATCTACGTCGCCTTCGGCGTGATGAGCCTGTTCGTGCTCGGCCTGGGCGCGCTGGGCTTGTACCTACTGCGCAAGGGCGTCGGGCTGCGCAGCTAACGGTGGTTGGCGCGACGTGAGGCGTGAGTAAAAAGCACCCCTCACTCGCGCTACGCTCGCCCCGGTTAGCTGCTGCCCGTAGCGCTTGGGAGTGACGGTACGCGGTGCCTGAAATCACCCGCACTTCGTACCCTCCCCGTTCACCCATCTCATCAGTTAGCTCGCCCTATGCGCGTCAATAAATTCATCAGCGAAGCCGGACTGTGCTCACGCCGCGAAGCGGACGAGATGCTGTTGGCGGGCCGGGTCAGCATCAACGGCGAGATCGTCAGCACCGGCGCCAAGGCGCTGGAAGGCGACGAAGTGCGCGTGGACGGCGAGATCGTGCGCGCGCGCGTGCTGGCGACCACGCCGGCGGCCAAGAAGGCGGTGTACATCGCGCTGAACAAGCCGGTCGGCATCACCTGCACCACCGATCAAAGCGTGGACGGCAACATCGTCGATTTTGTCGATCACCCGCAGCGGATCTTTCCGATCGGCCGGCTGGACAAGGATTCCGAAGGGCTGATCCTGCTGACCAGCAACGGCGATATCGTCAACGAAATCCTGCGCGCCGAGAACAACCACGAAAAGGAATATCTGGTCGCGGTCAACAAGGCGGTCACTGACGAATTCCTCAAGGGCATGGCCAAGGGTGTGCGCATCCACCACCAGATGACCAAACCCTGCCGCGTGCGCAAGATCGCCAAATACGGTTTTTCGATCGTGCTGACGCAAGGCCTCAACCGGCAAATCCGCCTGATGGCCGCCGCGTTCGATTACCGCGTCACCCAACTGCGCCGCGTGCGCGTGATCAACATCAAACTAGGCCATCTAAAACCCGGCCAATGGCGCAACCTCACCGAAGCGGAACTCAAAGGTTTGTTGCCGGGGCGGACGCAGTGGTGAGGGTTGGGGCGGCGTAGGGGTAGCAGTCGCAGTGACCTGAGTTTTGTCGTTCCCGACACGCTGCCAAGGGGTTGCAGCCCCTGATCGCAGCAGCGCGCGAAGGTTTCTCAACGGCCTGTTAAACCCGGAATGAGATGCGAGGCGATGCCGTCGATGAAATTCTGCGGCGATCCACCCATGAGATTGGTCAGCACAATCACGGCAACATCGTCCTTTGGGTAGATAAAAACGGCGGCTCGCTCCCCTCCCTCGGGCGTCACTGCCGCATGCTGCTTTCGCATGATCACTGGCCAACCCAGCGCATAGCCATTCATCAGATCATTGAATTGAGCGTAGCTACCATCCGGGAGCCGCTGTGGGCGCCAAAGCTCATCGATACTCGACTTTCTCAGCAGTTTGCCCTGCTCAAGAGCGATTACCCACTTAGCCATATCGATTGCCGTGCTATCGATGCCTGCCGCCGTCCTCATGTAGGGAGGAATGACTTCTTGGCGCAACTGCAAAGTCTTCGCCCTATCTACGCCGATCGTCTGTCCATCTTTAATTTTCAGAAGCAAATACGTATACATCGTAGCGTCGGCGCCCTCCGATGAACCGGAATGGCCAAACGTCGTATTGGTCATCTCTGCACGATCAAACTGGCCCTGCTTTATGAAACCCGCAAACGCTTCACCGGAAACACGATCGATGATCTTGCCAAGGACCAGATAGTTGGTCTGTGTATATTGAAACTTGGTGCCCGGCTTGAAGATGAGCGGTAACGTCTTGATCTTTGCCCATGCCGCGTCGGGCGCAAGTCCATCAATCAGCTTGATGTTGTCATCAAGGATTTCCGGAATGCCAGAGGTATGCGTGAGCAAATCTCGAACTGTGATGTCATTCCAGTTCGCAGGCACATCATCTAAGTAAACACGCACCCGTGAGTCGAGAGATATCTTCCCCATCTCGACAAGTTGCATAACCGCGATGCCAGTGAAAGCTTTCGTAATCGAGTTAATGGGAAAGAGGGTTGTATTGGTTACAGTGGAATTTTGGTGAACATTTGAAAGGCCGTAAGATTTTGTGTAAATCAACTCACCTCGTTTAACGATTGCGAGCTGTAACCCAGGAATTCTTCCCTGCAGCATCTTCGTTTCAATATAGGCATCAATAGATCTAGCGTTCAGGGCATTTGTGTCTGACGCCACCGCAGTTTTCGAACCTGTTGCCGCGAATCCGAATGCAGCTACAAGAAAAAGCATTTTAATATTCCGCAGTATCACAAGTGCTTCCTATTTGAGAATGAGTCAGTAATTCCGACTGACCTTCCGGTATCCTCTCATTCATTCGAACCAATCGCCTCTCCGTCCCGATAATCTTCTAAGGGTAGACCTAAGCGGCATCATCAATCGGGCGCTGAGAAAAACCGCGATCGCCGCGAACTGTATGTCGATAAGGACAATAACCGCATCGTAGCCCAGATACTGCAAGGTCAAGGCTGCATCCAGGAGAGTGGGAGAAATACAAAGCACCAACAGGGTAAGCAGAAACAGGAGTTTCCCCAGTTCGCGCTTGTCCAGATGCGAATAAATTCTTGCACAGCAGATTTGCAGGGACTCCGCGAAGATTCGCAGCTCATCCATGAATTTCATCCGCAAAAATCGAGTTGATTTTTCAATGAGGATTGTTCCTGAATATCCTGATCAACACCCCGAAATGCCGGCGCACCCCATTGCCCCGCGCCTAGCCTCGCTGCGACAGAAAAGACGCGACCCTTCATTGGTACAAAGCGGCGAAGTAAAAAGCAATGGTGGAATATATTGCGATCACGCATGCTTTGCCGATGCTGGACGCGGCCACCTTGCGACCTCAGCGCGCGCAGCCCCAACCCGCCTCCGTGCGATCATGCACGTATGACTTCCTTCCAAGACCTTCCGCTGAAGAGCGCTCTGCTCGCCAGCGTTGAAACCCTCGGCTATACCGAGATGACTCCTGTGCAGGCGCAGAGCTTGCCGCCGATCCTCGCCGGGCGCGATGTGATCGCGCAGGCGCGCACCGGTTCGGGCAAGACGGCCGCTTTCGGGCTGGGGCTGTTGCAGGCGATCGATGTGGACAGCATCCGGTTGCAGGCGCTGGTGCTGTGTCCCACCCGCGAGCTGGCCGATCAGGTCAGCAAGGCGATCCGCAAGCTGGCCGCGAATATTCCCAACGTGAAGCTGTTGACCCTGTGCGGCGGCATGCCCTTGGGTCCGCAGCTGGCCTCGCTGACGCATGATCCGCACATCGTGGTCGGCACACCGGGACGCGTGCAGGAGCATTTGAAACGGCAGAGTCTGCACGGCGGCGGGATCAAGCTGCTGGTGCTGGATGAAGCCGATCGCATGCTCGACATGGGTTTCTCCGAGGCCATCGACGACATCGTCAAGCGCATCGCCAAGCATCATCAGACGTTGCTGTTCTCGGCTACCTACCCGCCGGAGATTCGCGCGGTGAGTCAGCGCGTGCAGAACGATCCGGTCGAAGTGACGGTGGACGCGCCGGTGGAAGACGACTCCATCGAGCAGCGCTTCTACGAGGTGGAGCCGGCGCAGAAACTCGACGCGCTGGCGCTACTACTTGGCCGCCAGCAGGCCGAGCAGGCGCTGGTATTCTGCAATATGCGTAAGGATGTCGACGCGGTGGCGCTGGAGCTGGACCGTCGCGGCTTCTCCGCGCTGGCGCTGCACGGCGACATGGAGCAGCGCGACCGCGACGAGGTGCTGGTGCGCTTCGCCAACAAGAGCGCTACGGTGCTGGTGGCTACCGACGTGGCCGCGCGCGGGTTGGATATCGTGGCGCTGCCGCTGGTGCTGAGCTTCGACCTGGCGCACGACCCGGACACGCACACGCATCGCGTCGGACGCACCGGTCGCGCTGGCGAGAAAGGTCTGGCGATCAGCCTGATCACCGGACGCGAGTTGCCCAAGCTGGCCAATATCGAGGCGCAATTGGGCGCACCGGTGAGCCGCCAGCCGCTGAAGGTGCCGCCGGCCAGCGCCAAGGTGCTGCATCTGGCACCGATGAAGACGCTGGTGATCGACGCCGGCCGGCAGGACAAGCTGCGCCCCGGCGATATTCTGGGCGCGCTGACCGGCGAGGCCGGATTGAAGGCCGACGAGGTCGGCAAGATCGACGTCTACGCCACCCGCGCCTACGTGGCGATCCGCCGCGCGCTGGCCAGCAAGGCGCTGGATCGGCTGCGCGCGGGCAAGATCAAGGGCCGCAATTTTCGCGTAAGGTCGCTGGGCTAGCCTCGTTCGATCCACTCTCGCCAAGGTCGCCATGAAGCCATCCCTCGTCTGCGCGCTCGCGCTCACCCTGGTCGCCACCACCGCCGCGGCGCAGGCAGCCATTCCGGTCTACGGCTACAAGGTGGTGCGCAGTTACCCGCACGACCCGCAGGCGTTCACCGAGGGGCTGTTCTACCAGGATGGCTTTCTTTACGAGAGCACCGGCGAGCAGGGCGAATCCTGGGTGCGCAAGGTGGAGCTGGCCACCGGCAAGGTGCTGCAACAGGCCGACCTGCCGGCGCAGTATTTCGGCGAAGGCATCGTCGCCTGGAACGGCCGGCTGATGCAGCTGACCTGGCGCAGCGGCGTGGGCGTGGTGCGCGACCTGTCCAGCTTCAAGCAACTGGACAGCTTCAACTACCCCGGCGAAGGCTGGGCGCTGACCCGCGACAACCAGCACATCTACATGAGCGACGGCACACCGACCATCCGCGTGCTCGACCCCAACAGCCTGGTGCAGATCGATAGCATCGACGTCACCGCCGACGGCCAGCCGCTGCAGAACATCAACGAACTTGAATGGGTCAAGGGTCAGATCTACGCCAACATCTGGATGACCGACAAGATCGCGCGGATCGATCCGGCCAGCGGCAAGGTGGTCGGCTGGATCGACCTCACTGGCATCTTCGACTACCACCAACTGGCCGACCCGACCGACGACGTACCCAACGGCATCGCCTACGACGCCCAGCACGACCGCCTGTTCGTCACCGGCAAGCGCTGGCCCACGTTGTTCGAGATCACGCTGACCGCACCGCGCAAACCTTGATGCGGTAGCCTTTTTATACGGACGTCTAGCCGTCCGTTTTGTGTGCCGCCGATCCCACGGACGGGCCTTGCCAGCCGCCGCCAAGGCTCTCGATCAGTCCGACACTGGCGCCGACCACTTGCGCGCTGATATCGCGCGAGGTCTGCTCAGCCTGCAACAGAATCAGTTGCTGGGTCAGCACGCTTTGTTCGCTACCGATGCCGGCCGCCAGTTGCGCTTGGCTACTGGCGAACAAGCCCCGGTTGCCCGCATAGATACGCTCATCCGCGGCGCCCTGCAGGCTCAGGTGATGCAGCGATGACAGGTTGTCTTCGACATTCTGCAAGGCCGCCAGCACGGTGCCGCGATAGCTGGCCGCCTGCGCGTCGTAGCTGGCCTGCGCCTCGTGCAGCGCCGCACGTCGCGCGCCGCCGTCGAACAGGGTCTGCGCCAGTTGCGGGCCCAGGGTCCAGATCCGGTTGGGTAGCGCGAACAGTTGGCTCCAACTGTCGTGCTGGTAGCCGCCGTCGGCGCTCAGCGTCAAGCTGGGGAAGAACGCCGCCTTGGCCACGCCGATCTGCGCATTCGCCGCCGCTGCGGCGCGCTCGGCCTCGACCACATCGGGCCGGCGCTGCAACAACTCCGACGGCAGCGCCGCCGGCAGCGTGGGCGCGTTGAATACGTAGTCGGTCTGCACCGGCAAGCTGAAGCTTTCCGGCGTGCGTCCCAGCAGTACCGCCAGCGCATGTTGGCTCTGCTCGCGCGCAGTCTGCGAAAGCTGCAACACGGCGATCGTGGTCTGCAACGCATCCTGCGCTTGCAGCAGTTGGTCGTTGGAGGCGGTGCCCTGCTGCACGGCGAGGCGCGTGATCTCCAGCAGGCGCTGCTCGATGTCCTGCTGCTGGCTGAGCAGCACGATGTCGCCATCGAGCTGGCGCAGCGAAAAGTAAGCGCTCGCGACGCTGGCACTGATCGACAGCCGCGCTCCGGCCAGCACCGCCTGGGCGGCGTCAGCCTGGGCCCGGCCGGCCTCCACCTGCCGGCGCACGCGCCCCCACAAATCGGGCTCCCAACTGGCGCTCAAGGTGGTGGAAACGTTTTGCGACACATCGCCGGCGCCGCTCTTGCTGCTGGCCAGGCCGGCGCCGCTGATGATCGCCCCGCCATGCGCGCGGGTGGATTCGGCATTCAGGCCCAGCGTGGGAAACAGCCCGGCGCGATCGGCGGCGACCACCGCCTGCGCCTGGCGATACGAGGCTTCGGCGGCGGCGATGCTGGTGTTGGCGTCCAGCGCCTGCTGCTCCAGCGCATCCAACTGCGGATCGCCGAAAAGCTGCCACCACTGACCCTCGATGCCGCCGGCCGGATCGGCGGCGGCGCGCTGCCACGGCACCGCTTCGCTGAACTGCGCGGGCAGCGCGATGGCGGGGCGGTGATAGTCCGGACCAACCGCGCAGGCGGCCACGCCGGCGCACAACAAGGCGGCGCAAAGCACGCGTAAGGGCAGCGGCAAACTCATCGAATTCTCCATCAGGCGGACCGGCGCAGTCGGCGCGAGGCACGATCAAGCCACAGATAAATCACCGGCGTGGTGTAGAGCGTCAGCACCTGGCTGACCAGCAGGCCGCCAATGATCGCGATGCCCAGCGGGCGGCGGAACTCCGACCCGTAGCCGTGGCCGAACACCAGCGGCAGCGCGCCCAGCAGCGCGGCCAGCGTGGTCATCATGATCGGCCGGAAGCGGATCAGGCAGGCGCGCTGGATCGCCTCGGCCGGACTCAGGTTGTAGCGGCGCTCCTCGGTGAGCGCGAAGTCGATCATCATGATCGCGTTTTTCTTGACGATGCCGATCAGCAAGATCACCCCGACCAGCGCGATCAACGACAGCTCAGTGCCGGTGATCAGCAACGCGATCAGCGCGCCCAGTCCGGCCGAAGGCAGCGTGGAAAGAATGGTCAGCGGATGGATCAGGTTTTCGTAGAGGATGCCCAGCACGATGTACACCGCCAGCAAGGCTGCGCCGATCAGCAACGGCTCGCTGGCGACCGACTGCTGGAACACCTGCGCGGTGCCGGCGAACTGGCCGACGATGGTGGCCGGCATGCGTAGCTGTGCCACCGCCGCGTCGATCGCCTCGGTGGCCTGACCGATCGAGGCGCCGGGCGCCAGATTGAACGACACGGTGACCGCCGGAAAGGTGCCCTGATGGTTGATCGTGATCGCGGTTCGCGCCACCTTGAACTGTGCCAGCGCCGCCAGCGGCACCAGCGCCTGACCGTCCGTGCCGGCGGCGGTGGCGGCGGTGCTGGTCGCCACCGCGTTGGCGGTCTGGCTGCTCGGCATCGGCGACGCCTTCAACGGCGAGGTGGCGCTGCCGCCAGTGCTGCTGGGCGCGGCCGGCTGTAGGTTGCCGCCCAGTCCGCCGGCCGGCACATAGATCGCATGAAGCGCCTGCGGGTCGCGCCAGTAGCGCGGCGCCAGCTCCATCACCACGTGATATTGGTTGGCCGCGCGAAAGATCGTCGACACCTGCCGCTGGCCGAACGCGTCGTAGAGCGTCTGGTCGATCGTGGCGTAGTTCACCCCCAGCCGGGCCGCCTGTGGACGATTGACCACCACCCGCGCCTGCAAGCTGTTGTCCTGCTGATCGGTGCTGACCTGATTGAGCAGATGAATCTTGCGCAGCGCCGTCTCGACTTTGGGCGCCCAGACGTCCAAATCACTTTGGCTGCTGGCGGTCAATGTGTACTGATACTGCGCACTGCTGGAGCGTCCGCCTACCGTGATGTCCTGCGCCGATTGCATGAACAGCCGCACGCCGGGCAACGCGCCCAGGTGATGGCGGATCTGCGCTATCACCTCATCAGCGCTGAGCGTGCGCTCGCCCAACGGCTTCAAGGTGATGAACATGCGTCCGGCATTGATCGCGCTGTTGCCGCCGACGAAACCACCGATCGCCTGCACCTCCGGGTCGCGCAGCACACTCAGGGTGATCTGCCGGAAACTCTGCTGCATCGCCTCATAGGAAATACTTTGCGGCGCCTGCACCGTACCGCCCAGCCGACCGGTGTCCTCCTGCGGAAAGAAGCCCTTGGGGATCACCGCGAACAGCACGCCGTTGAGCACCACCACCAGAATCGTCAGCAGGCCCATCAACAACGGATGGGCAATGACCCAGCCCAGCGAGCGGGCATAGAAGCGCTGCACCGGCGAGTGCTCGGGATGCTCCGACGCGCCACGACCACCGTTGCGCAGCATCAGGCTGGCCAACATCGGAGTGATGGTGAGCGAGACCAGCATCGAAATCCCGATGGCGATCGACAGCGACATCGAGAACTCACGA
The DNA here is from genome assembly GCA_040508515.1 of Dyella sp. Taxonomy (GTDB): domain Bacteria; phylum Pseudomonadota; class Gammaproteobacteria; order Xanthomonadales; family Rhodanobacteraceae; genus JBEVMS01. The sequence continues at coordinate 22,286 of JBEVMS010000113.1, forward strand.
AACAGCCGTCCCACGATGCCGCCCATCAGCAGCAAGGGAATGAACACCGCCACCAGCGACACACTGATCGACAGCACGGTGAAGCCGACCTCCTGCGCGCCCACCAGCGCTGCGGCCAGCGGCGGTTCGCCCTCTTCCATGTGGCGCATGATGTTTTCCACCACCACGATCGCATCGTCCACCACGAAGCCGGTGGCGATGGTCAACGCGATCAGCGACAGGTTGTCCAGGCTGTAGCCTAGGAAATACATCACCCCAAACGTGCCCAGCAGCGACAGCGGCACCACCAGCGCGGGCACCAGGGTGCTGCGCCAGTTGCGGAAAAACGCGAAGGTCACCGCGGTGACCAGCAGCACCGAGATCAGCAAGGTGATCTCCACGTCGCGCAGCGAGGCGCGGATCGTGGTGGTGCGATCGAGCAACACGCCGATCCGAATGGTCGGCGAAATCGAGGCCTTCAAAAACGGCAACGCAGCCTTGACCGCATCCACCGTATCGATCACGTTGGCGCCGGGCTGCTTGAACACCACCAGCAGCACCGCCGGCTTGGCATTGGCCAGGCCGTAGTTGAATGCGTTCTCCACGTCCTCGTGCACATCGCCCAGGTCGCCCAGCCGCACGCTGTCGTTGCCGCTGTGCTTGACCAGCAACGCGGCGTAGTCGGGCGGATCGAGCAGCATGTCGTTGGCACCGACCGCGTAGTCGGCGCTGGCGCTATCGACATTGCCCTTGGGCAGATCGACGTTGGACGCGGCCAGCGTGCTGCGCACTTGCTCCAGGCTCACGCCGTAATGGCTGAGGCGGTCAGGATTTAAATCCACCCGCACCGCCGGCAACGCGCCGCCGCCGACGGTGACATCGCCCACGCCGGAGGTTTGCAGCAGCTTCTGCTGCAGCACGGTGGAGGCGGCGTCGTACAACTGCCCACGGCTGGCCGCGTCGGAGGTGAGGCTGAGGATGAGGATCGGCGCGTCGGCCGGATTGACCTTGCGGTAGGTCGGGTTGCCGTCCAGGTTGCTCGGCAGGTTGCTGCGTGCCGCGTTGATGGCCGCCTGCACGTCGCGTGCGGCGCCGTCGATGTCGCGGCTAAGATCGAACTGCAGCACGATGTTGGTGCTGCCCAGCGAGCTGCTGGAGGTCATCTGGGTGACCCCGGCGATCTGCCCGAACTGCCGCTCCAGCGTGGTCGCCACCGAGGTCGCCATGGTGGTCGGATCGGCGCCGGGCAGCGAGGCGCTGACCGAGATGGTGGGAAAATCCACCTGCGGCAGCGGCGCTACCGGCAGCAGACGAAACGCCAGCAGGCCGAACAAGGCCAGCCCCACCGCCAGCAACACGGTGGCGACCGGCCGACGGATGAACGGCGCCGACAGATTCATTGCGCGCTAGCCGCCGCCACGCGGCCACCACGGCGGCGCGTACCCAGGCGATGCATCAGCAGGAAGATCACCGGGGTGGAGAACAACGTCAGCAACTGGCTCAACAGCAAGCCGCCGATGATCGTGATGCCCAGTGGATGACGCAGCTCCGAACCCATGCCGCTGCCGAACGCCAGCGGCAGCGCGCCGAACAGCGAAGCCATGGTGGTCATCAGGATCGGCCGGAAGCGCAGCTCGGCGGCCTGCCGGATCGCCGCCAGCGGGGTCAGCCCCTGCCCGCGCTCCAGCTCCAGCGCGAAATCGACCATCATGATCGCGTTCTTCATCACGATGCCGATCAGCAGCACGATGCCGATCAAGCCGATGATGTCGAACTCGGTGCCGCTCACCAGCAGCGCCAGCAGCGCACCCAGCGCGGCGGACAGCAAGGTGGACAAAATCGTCACCGGCTGTACGAAGCTCTCATACAGCATGCCCAGCATCAGATAGACCACCAGCACCGCCGCGATCACCAGCAACGCCTCGTTGCCCAGCGACGACTGAAAACTCGCCGCGGTGCCTTCCAGCGTGGCCTGCACCGCGTCGGGCAAACCGATTTGCCGTTCCAGCGTGCCGATGCGGCTCACCGCCGCGCCCAGGCTGGTGCCCGGCACCAGGTTGAACGAGACATCCGCGTAAGGAAACTGGCCCTGGCGCTGGATCGTCAGCGGCACGCGGCGCAGCGTCATCGTGGTCATCGACGCCAGCGGCGCGACGCCACCGCTGGCGGTGCCGACGTACAAACCATTCAGCAGTTGCGCCAGGTTCTGCGGTGGCCGCGCATCGGTCAGCACCACGTGGTACTGGTTGAGCTGGGTGTAGATGGTGGACACCTGACGCTGGCCGAAGGCGTCGTACAGCACATCGTCGATCGCCTGCGGCGTGATGCCCAGCCGCGAGGCGCTGGCGCGGTCGATCTGCAACTGGATCTGGTTGCCGTACTGCAAGGCCTGGCTTTGCACGTCCTCGAAGCGGCCATCGTGCTTCATCGCCGCGATCAGCTTGCCGGTCCAATCGGCCAGCAGCAGCGGATCAGTCGCCTGCAAGCCCAGCCGGTAACTGGTGCTGGACACGGTGTCGTCCAGGCTGAGGTCTTGCACCGGCTGCAGAAAAAGACGCAAGCCCGCGTTGGTCGCGCTGGCGTCGGCCAATCGGCGGATCACCACCGCGCTGGAATCGCGCTGATCCTTGGGCTTGAGGTTGATCAGGATGCGCCCCTGATTGATCGTCGGGTTGGTCTGGTCGATGCCCACGAACGAAGACAGGCTGGCCACCGCCGGATCACGCAGAATCGTCGCCACGGTGCGCTGCTGCTGCGCCGCCATCTGCCCGAACGACACCGTGGGTGAGGCCTGCGCGATGCCCTGAATCAAGCCGGTGTCCTGCTGCGGAAAGAACCCCTTGGGACTGATGTAAAGCACGCCCAGCGCGGCCGCCGCGGTCAGAGCCACCGAGGCCAGGGTCAGGCCGCGATGTTCCAGCACCCAGTCCAGCGCCTTGAGGTAGGTGGCGTTGACGCGATCGAACAAGTCCAAGCGATGGCCCGGCTGGTGCGCGCGCAGCAACTGCGCACATAGCATCGGAGTCAGCACCAGCGACACCACCGCCGAAATCACGATCGCGATCGCCAGGGTCAACGCGAACTCGCGAAACAGCCGGCCGACCACATCGCCCATGAACAGCAGCGGGATCATCACCGCCACCAGCGCCACCGACAACGAGAGGATGGTGAAACCGATCTGCGCCGAACCCTTCAGCGCCGCCTCGCGTGGGCTGTCGCCCTGCTCCAGATAGCGACTGATGTTCTCCACCACCACGATCGCGTCGTCGACCACGAAACCGATCGCCACGGTCAACGCCATCAAGGTCAGATTGTTGAGCGAAAAGCCCAGCGCGTAAGTCACCGCCAGCGTGCCCAGCAGCGACAGCGGCACCGTGATCGCCGGGATCAACGTGGCCGGCAGGTTGCGCAAGAACACGAAGATCACCGCCACCACCAGCACCAGCGCCAGCGCCAGCTCCATCTGCACGTCGGCCACCGACGCGCGGATGGTCTGCGTGCGATCGGTCAGCACGGCCACCTTCACCGTCGCCGGCAAACTGGCGCGCAGACGCGGCAGCAGCGCCTGGATACGATCGACCACATCGATCACGTTGGCGCCCGGCTGACGCTGGATGTTCAGCAGGATCGCCGGCGTGCGATCGGTCCACGCCGCCTGGCGCGGATTCTCCGGGCCCTGCACCGCGCCAGCGACATCGGCCAAGCGGATCGCCGCGCCGTTTTTATAGGCGATCACCAGGTTGCGGTAATCGTCGGCCGAATTGAGCTGGTCGTTGGCGCCGATCGAATAGCTCTGGAAAGTGCCGTCGATGCTGCCCTTGGCCTGGTCCACGTTGGCGTCGCCCAGCACGCTGCGGACATCTTCCAGCGACAGGCCCAGCGCATGCAGCGCCGCGGTGTTGGTCTGGATGCGCACCGCTGGCCGCTCGCCGCCAGCGATGGTGACCAGGCCGACGCCGCCGATCTGCGAAATCTTCTGCGCCAGCCGGGTATCGGCCAAGTCCTCGACCTGGGTCAGCGGCAGCACCGGCGAGGTTAGCGAAAGCGTCAGTACCGGCGCATCGGCTGGATTGACCTTGCTGTACACCGGCGGGTACGGCAGCCCCACCGGGAGAAAGCTGGCCGAGGCATTGATCGCCGCCTGCACTTCCTGCTCGGCCACATCCAGCGACAGCGACAGGTCGAACTGCAAGGTGATGATCGAGGCACCCGAGGTGCTGGTGGAGGCCATCGATTTCAGTCCCGGCATTTCACCGAACTGACGCTCCAGCGGCGCGGTGATCGACGAACTGCTCACCTCCGGGCTGGCACCGGGATACTGCGTGAACACCTGGATCGTGGGGTAGTCCACCTCCGGCAGCGCCGACACCGGCAACAGGTGATAACCAAGCAGGCCGACCAGCAGCAGCGCCACCATCAGCAAGGCGGTGGCGATCGGTCGTTCGATAAACGGACGCGAGATATTCATGGCGCCGGCTCAGGCCGCGGCGACCCGGACCGGCGAGCCATCGTCGAGCTTGTCCGCGCCATCGGTCACCACCTTCTCGCCCGGGTGCACGCCGTTGCCCAGGATTGCGCTGTTGTCACCCTGGCTAGGACCCACCTTGACTTGGCGCAGGCTGACCTTGTGACCGGCCAGCACAAACAGAAAGTCGCCATCGCTGCCGTGCTGGATCGCCCGCGTCGGCACCACCGGCACCTGGCTCAGCGTGGCCGCCTTCAGATGCGCGTTGACGAATTGGTTGGGGAACAACACCTGATCGGCCTGCGGAAAACTCGCCTTGACGCGCACCGTGCCGGTGCTGGTGTCGACCTGGTTGTCCAGCGCTAGCAGGCTGCCGCTGGCCAACTGATGCACATCCTCGCGATCGAACGCGCCCACCGCCACCGGGCCGGCCGCCATCGCCTGACGGATCTGCCCCAGATCGTCTTCCGGCACCGCGAACACCACCGTGGCCGGGTCCATCGCGGTGATCACCGCAATGCCGGTCGTGCTGGTGGTGCTGACGTAATTGCCCGGATCGATCAGGCGCAGACCCACCACCCCATCGACCGGCGAAGTGATCTGGCAATAACTCACCTGCACGGCGAGATTGGCCACATTGCCGCGATCGGCCTGCACGGTGCCTTGATCCTCGGCGACCGTGGCGACCTGCGTATCGAGCAACTGCTGGGTGATCGAACCGGCCTTGATCAGCACGCGGTAGCGCTGCAGATCATGCTCGGCATTGGTCAGCGTGGCCTGATCGTGCTGGAGCACGCCCTGCGCCTGCTCCAACTGCGCGCGCAAGGCGCGGTCGTCGATGCGGGCGATCAACTGGCCGCGCTTGACGTGCTGGCCTTCGCTGAAATTCACCTCGTCCAGAATGCCGTCGATCTGCGTCGCCACCGTCACCGTGCGCGTGGGCGTGACCGTGCCCAGCGCATCGATGTAGACCGGCACATCGGCCAGGGCGACCGCCGCCACCGCCACCGGGGTGGCCGCTTGTCGCTGCATCGGCTTGTCTGCGCCGGCACGGCCATGCAGTACCAGCGCAATCAACACCGCCACCACCACGATCGCACCGATCAGCCAACCGGCCTTGCTGTTTCTGCTGTTCACACGCGCCTCGTCCATTGCAGCCGACGGCTACACGCGAGGAACCCATGCGGGACGAAAGCCAATCACGCGGCACGGCGCCACGGCGATTACGCCCGAGCCGACAGACCCGCGAGGATCGTCTTCCCTACCGCTGGCCAATCACCGTCGAACGGGAACAGCCGAGTCGTGACCCCGCGAGGCCGTCCAGTGCTCAGCTTCAACGCGAGCCAAGCGCAATGGTTGACTTAGCTCCCGGATATTTACCCCCATCGGCGATTCAGTTCAGGAGTCAGTTAGCCAACGTAAAACCATGCGCGTATTCGCATGCACTTGCCCCTCGGGCGGCCGCAATAGCCGCGGCTCCCACTCTCACGAGACCGGGTTCAATCCGCGTGTCCGCGGGGACGCCGCGTGATCGCCGAGCCGTCCACGTCAGCGTTCGCTTCTATCCCGATGCCCCGATGAACAACCCACCGAGAGATCACGCCCATCTCCGTTAAACCGGTCCCAGCAAGGCGTCCAGGTCGGACTGATCGAAACTCAACCGCTCGCGGCTGCCACCGCCTTCCAGCACCGCCTGCGCCAGTTCGGCCTTGCGCACTTTCAGTTCTTCGATGCGCTCCTCCACCGTGTTGGCGCCGATCAGGCGGAACACGAACACCGGTTTGTCCTGGCCGATGCGATGCGCGCGGTCGGAGGCCTGCGCCTCGGCGGCCGGGTTCCACCACGGGTCGTAGTGGATCACGGTGTCGGCGGCGGTAAGGTTGAGCCCCACGCCGCCGGCCTTCAGCGACAGCAGGAACAGCGGCACGTCGCCTTCCTGGAACTGGCGCACCGGTTCGGCGCGATCGCGCGTCTCGCCGGTCAGGGTGACGTAGCGGATATGCAGTTGGTCCAGTTCCTGCGCGATCAGCTTGAGCATCTCGGTGAACTGCGAAAACAGCAGCACCTTGCGGCCCTCGGCCAGCAGCGCCGGCAGCATCTCCATCAGCAGCTCGAACTTGGCCGACTCGCGGATGCCGCGCGCCGCCTCCAGCTTGACCAGACGCGGATCGCAGCAGACTTGGCGCAGCTTGAGCAGCGCATCCAGTACCACGATGCCCGATTGCGCGATGCCGCGCTGCGAGATCACGTCGCGTAGTTCTTCCGCCAAGGACAGACGCAGGCCTTCATAAAGTTCGCGCTGGCGCCCCTCCAGCACCACCCGGCGGGTGATCTCGGTTTTCGGCGGCAGCTCGGAAGCCACCTGAGCCTTGGTTCGGCGCAGGATGAACGGCGCCAGCCGGCGGTTGAGCCGCGCCTGGCAATCAAGATCGTGCTGCTTCTCGATCGGCACCCGGTAGTGCCGCCGGAAGGCGCCTTCGTCGCCGAGCAGGCCGGGCACCGCCAGGTCGATCTGCGACCACAATTCGCCCAGATGGTTTTCCAGCGGGGTGCCGGTGAGGCAAACGTAGCGCGGCGTGCGCAAGGTCAGCATGGCGCGGCGCGCCTGCGTACGCGGGTTTTTCACCTGCTGCGCCTCGTCCAGCACGATCAGCGCAAACGGCTGCTTGCGCAGCGCCACCACGTCGCGCGGCAGCAAGGCATAGCTGGTCAGCACGATGTCCTGCTCGCCCAGTTGGGCGAAATCCTCGGCGCGCTGCGGCCCGTGCAGGGCGAGCAATTTCAGGCTCGGCGCGAAACGCGCCACTTCGGACGTCCAATTGGGGATCAGGCTGGTCGGCACCACGATCAGCGCCGGCTGGGTCAGCTCGCCACGCTCTTTGAGCGCCAGCAAGTGCGTGATCAGTT
>JBEVMS010000117.1:0-4539 GCA_040508515.1 Dyella sp.
TCAATCGCCTGCGCCGGCTCTAATCGAAATCAAAGCTTCGCTGCCTAGACTGCTTCGCGGTAGCGGCATGGAGCCGTGGCGTTGGCCGCCGACACCTCTCGCTTCGAAGCCGCGCCTACAGGTTGCTAGCGCGCGGCTTAATCAGACGAATTCCCGCATGCTCAGCCGCTCAGTCGATTTTTCCACCGCCTTCGGCCGCAAGGTGTCGCCCTCCCCGTCTGCGGGAACCAGTACGCGCACACGGACCCAGACATCGCTTCTGGCCAGTGTCGCGGTGCTTGCCTGGGTGGTGCTCTGGTTTGCCGGACTGGGCGCGCGCGCGCTGGGCGAACCGGATGAAGGTCGCTACGCCGAAGTAGCGCGCGAGATGCTGCACTCCGGCGACTGGATCACGCCAACCCTCAACGGTTTCACCTTTTTCGACAAGCCGGCCCTGCAGTACTGGGCCACCGCGGCGGCCTACGCGCTGCTGGGCACCGGCGAAGCCGCCGCGCGGCTGTGGCCGGCGCTGACCGGGCTGCTCAGCATGCTGGCGGTGGCCTGGGCTGGCAAGCGCTTGTACGGGTTGCGCTGCGGCGTGACCGCCGCGATGGTGCTGGGCGGCAGCATGCTGTTCACACTCGGCGCGCACGTGGCCACGCTGGATCTGGGCGTGGCCGCGTTTCTCAATATCGCGATCTGCTTCTTTCTGGTGGCGCAATTCGACCCCACCGCCGTGGCCCAACGTCGCGCGTTCAACTTGGCCGGCTGGGCCTGCCTGGCGTTGGCGGTGTTGTCCAAGGGACTGATCGGCATGGTGCTGCCGGCGATGACACTGCTGGTGTTCATGGCTTGCCGGCGCGACTGGCGCCTGCTGGGGCGGCTCAATCCGGTGCTCGGACTGGCGCTGTTGCTGGCGATCGCCGCGCCCTGGTTCGTGGTGGTGTGTCTGCGCAATCCCCGCTTCTTCGATTACTTCTTTATCCACGAGCACTTCGCGCGCTTTCTGACCACTCAGGACAAACGGGTCCACTCGGTGTTTTTCTTCCTGCCGGTGGTGCTGCTTGGGCTGTGCCCATGGGTGGCTTTTCTGCGCTGGCCGCAACGGGCGCAAGCCACTGCCAGCGAGCGCGCGGCGGACGTCTTCCTGCTGTGCTGGGTCGGCGTGGTGTTCGTGTTTTTCTCGCTGTCGCACTCCAAACTGCCGTTCTACATCTTGCCGGTGTTTCCCGCGCTGGCGCTGTTGATCGCCCGCTCCATCGGGCAACTGCAACGCGTGCAAGTGCAGCGACGGCTTCAGTGGATCGGGGGGCTAGCCGCGCTGCTGGTTCTGATCGGCGTGACGATGGCGGTGTTCGACCCACCTCTCATCGACCGCTTGCAACTGCGCTCGGCCGCGCTTTGCGCCGCGCTGGGCATGGCCGTGTTGGCCTTTGGCGCCCTGTTGGGCGCTGGCTTGTTGGCACGCGGCTGCGGCCCCCTGCTCGCGCTGAGTTGCCTGGGCTTCGGCACCCTCGCGGCTTGGCAGTCGCAGTTGATCGGGCAGACCGCACTGGCCGCCCACCTCTCCGCCGAACCGACCGCTGCCCTGATGCAGCCTTACCTTACCGTCGATAGCAACGTGTTCATGGTCGACACCTACCTGCGCGGATTACCGTTTTATCTACGCCGGTTGAGCACGCTGGTCGCCGATCCGGCGGACGATGTGGCGCCAGGGCTTGGCTACCGTCCCACCGGCTATCTGTCCAACGTGGCGGCATTCGAGGCGCGCTGGCGCCGCGCGCCTGGCGCACTGGCGGTGGTCAATCGGCACACGCTGCCGCAGCTGCGGCAGGATGCCATTCCGATGCAAATACTCGGCGCCGTGGGTGGCCGGGTGGTGATCCGCCAGCCCGTAACGAGCCTGCACGATGCACCCGGCGACACCTTCTCCACCGTCAACGCCGCCACGCGCACGCTCCGATAAGCACTGGCGCAACGCGTGCCTGGCGTCCTGACTTACCGGTGCGCTCGCGCTCAAGCGACACCCTTCCCCTGGCGCGGCTGACATCGACCGCGCCCGTCTGTCATCATCGCAGGCTTATAACCGTCGTTCAGACGGCTTGTTTACGCCATAAGGAAAGGGGAGTCGCATGTCCCATCACGCCATCCGCCGCGATGTCGGTCCATTCGCCTTGATGCTGACGGGTCTGGGCTCGATCATCGGCTCGGGCTGGTTGTTCGGCGCCTGGCGCGCGGCGGGCCTAGCCGGTCCCGGCGCGGTCTGGGCCTGGGTGCTGGGCGCGGCGATCATCATGACGATCGCGCTGACCTACGCGGAACTGGGCTCGATGTTTCCCGAGTCTGGCGGCATGGTCCGCTACAGCCACTATTCGCACGGTTCATTGGTCGGCTTTATCGGCGCCTGGGCCAACTGGATCGCGATCGTCTCGGTGATTCCCGTAGAAGCCGAGGCCTCGGTGCAGTACATGGCTTCGTGGCCGTGGACCTGGGCGCAGAACCTCTACATGCATATGCCTGACGGCCACGGCGAGCTGAGCGTGCCGGGCCTGCTAATTGCCGCGGTGCTGGTGATCGCTTATTTCCTGGTGAATTTCTGGAGCGTCAAGCTGTTCGCACGTTCCAATAGCGCGATCACCTTGTTCAAGCTGGTGGTGCCGGCATTGACCGGCGTGGCGCTGATCGCCAGCGGCTTTCATGCTGAGAACTTCACCGTCGGCATCCATGGCGAGGCGCACGCGATCGACTTCGCCGCGGTGCTTACCGCCGTGGCGACCGCCGGTATCGTGTTCAGCTTCAACGGTTTCCAGAGCCCGGTGAACCTGGCCGGCGAAGCGCGCAATCCCGGCAAGAGCATTCCGTTCGCGGTGCTCGGCTCGATCGCGCTGGCTACGGTGGTCTATGTGCTGCTGCAGGTGGCCTATATCGGCGCGGTGCCGACCGATCTGCTGGCCAAGGCCGGCTGGCACGGCATCGACTTCCGCTCGCCGTTCGCCGAGCTGGCGATCCTGGTCAACCTCAACTGGCTGGCGATCCTGCTCTACGCCGACGCCTTCGTCAGCCCCAGCGGCACCGGCATGACCTACACCGCCACCACCGCGCGAATGATCTACGGCATGGAGCGCAACGGCACCTTGCCCAAGATCCTCGGCAACGTGCACCCGAAGTGGGGCGTGCCGCGCCCGGCGATGTGGCTGAATCTGGTGGTTTCGTTTTTGTTTTTGTTCTTCTTCCGCGGCTGGGGCACGCTGGCGGCGGTGATCTCGGTGGCCACGATCATTTCCTACCTGACCGGTCCGGTCAGCGTGATGACCTTGCGCCGCACCGCGCCGGAACTGCATCGCCCGTTCCGCCTGCGCGGCTTGTCGGTGCTGGCGGCGGTCGCCTTCATCATGTCCACCGAACTTTTGTACTGGGCCAAATGGCCGCTCACCGGCCAGATCATTTTGCTGATGGTGGTCGCGCTGCCGGTCTACCTGTATTTCCAGGCCAAGGCCGGCTGGCACGACTTCGGCCGGCAACTCAAGGGCGCCTGGTGGCTGATCTGCTACCTGCCCACGCTGGCACTGGTATCGTGGCTGGGCAGCACCACGTTCGGTGGCAAGGGTTACTTGTCCTACGGCGCCGATCTGGTGGTGGTGGCGCTGATTGGCCTGGCGTTCTATCTGTGGGGCGTCAAATCCGGCTGGCGTACGCCGTCGGTGGAAGCGGCACGACGGGAAGCGGCGCAACAACCGGCCGGTATGCCGCTGGTGCCCCCGGACAAGGAAACCGCTGAGCGCATCGCTGGGCGCTGATGCCTTTTCGCGCGACAGGCGCCACACCCGTCGCACGAGAATTCCGTGGCCAGACGCACGATCTCCTGGCTCGGTAGACGGCATCGAAGACATGCGCCGTACCCGCAGCGCGTCGTCTCGCTGGCGGTGCCGGCACGGCGCCAATGACCAACGGATGCCAATGCCCACCGCGGTGGCGCCAGCGGCCCCCTCCGATCATAGACGGCCCGCGCCCTGAGCGATCAGGCGACGCGCTGCAGGTTATGACGCCTCAGCCTCACCGGTTTCAACGTAACGCCAGCACATCGCCCAGCAGCGCTTGCGCGGTCACGTCGGGGCCAGCGCCCGGGCCTTGGATCACCAGCGGCTGGCTGTGATAGCGGGTGGTGGTCAGCGCAAACTGGTTGTCGGTGCCGTACAGCCACGCCGCCGGATGACTAGGCGATACTTCGACCAGGCCGACCCGAGCGCGACCGCGCTGGTTGAGTCGGGCCAGATAGCGCAATACCTGACCACGCGCGGCGGCTTGGGCATGACGCGCGGCCAGCACGGCGTCGAGTTCGTCCAAGCGCCGCAGGAACTGGGCGGTGTCCAACTCGCGCAAGGGCTCGGGCACCAGGCTTTCCACCTCCACCTCATCGGCGCCCAACGCAAAGCCGGCCGTGCGCGCGAGGATCAGCAGCTTGCGCGCGACGTCCTCGCCGGACAGGTCCGAGCGTGGGTCCGGTTCGGTATAGCCCAATCGACGCGCCTCGCCCAGCAGCGCCGAGAACGGCCGGCTGCC
>JBEVMS010000138.1:0-5760 GCA_040508515.1 Dyella sp.
CGTGCTCTACCAACTGAGCTATTCCCGCACCTGAGCCAAAAACTATACCAGATTTTCCGCTGATGTGAAGGGTGGCCAAGCCTTTTTGCTCGAAATAGTTCCGGCATTCCGTAGCTCGGCCACCCCACCAAAACAACAAAGCCTCGACCAGGGCCGAGGCTTTGTTGTTTTGAATCTGGAGCGGGAAACGAGACTCGAACTCGCGACCCCGACCTTGGCAAGGTCGTGCTCTACCAACTGAGCTATTCCCGCGTGCCTAGCCGGCTACTTTAACGTACGCCAGCAATAAAGTGAATCCTCGCCCACGAATGTGATCGCGATTTCGACCGCATCCCTTGGCGCGGCATGACCGGCCAGAAAGCCCTAAATGACAAAGCCCCGACCGAGGCCAGGGCTTTGCAATGAACCTGGAGCGGGAAACGAGACTCGAACTCGCGACCCCGACCTTGGCAAGGTCGTGCTCTACCAACTGAGCTATTCCCGCATCGAAGAGGCGCTATATTAATACCTCAAAGCAGATCGTCAAGCCTCCACCGCTGCTTTATTCATCCGCTGAGGAAGATGGCGCTGCCGCAACCATATCCCCACGCAAATACGGCCACGCGGCGCGCAGATAGTAGAACCCCGACCATATGGTCAGGATCCCTGCCAGCACCAGCAAAGCCTCGCCAACGTGGTACAGCCGCAAGGTTTCTGCATCGTGCTGCACGATCAGCACCACCAGGGCGACCATCTGCATCACCGTCTTGAATTTACCGATGAAGGCCACTTTCACAGTGGCACGCGTGCCGATCTCAGCCATCCATTCGCGCAGCGCCGACACGCTGATTTCGCGCCCGACGATGATCGCCGCCGTGATCGCCATCAGGATGCCCGGCCAGCCGCCACGATGCGCCTCGACCAGCAAGAACAAGGTCACCACCACCATCAACTTGTCGGCGACGGGATCGAGAAAGGCGCCGAACGCCGAGGTGAGATTGAGCCGTCGCGCCAGGTAGCCGTCGAACCAATCGGTGAGCGCCGCCAACACGAAAACCACGGCCGCGGTGATGTTGTGCCCGTGAAAGGGCAAGTAAAACACCAACACCATCACCGGCAACAATGCCACGCGGAAAAGGGTTAGCCAGGTTGGCAGGTTGATCTGCATGGTTTCCTTCCGTCAGGACCGCAGTGTGGCATGGTCGGTGGGATTGCACACCTCAGGCATGCAGGGTGGCATAGATACGTTCGGCTAATCCGCGGTCGATGCCTTTGACCCGCATCAGCTCTTCGATGCCCGCCGCCTCGACCCCCGCCAATCCGCCAAACGCCTTGAGCAAAGCCGAGCGGCGCCGTGCGCCGACGCCGGGTACGTCTTCTAGCACACTGCGCTCGCGGGCCTTTTCGCGACGCTTTCGATGGCCGCTGATGGCAAATCGATGCGCCTCATCGCGCACCGCCGCTACCAGGTGCAGTGCCGGGGAGGCCGAGCCCGGATGCAGGGTACGCCCCGAATCGGCCAGCACCAGCGTTTCCTCGCCGGCGCGCCGCCCTGGCCCCTTGGCCACGCCGACCACTTCGATGCCGCCGACGCCCAGCGTACGCAGCACTTCAAGCGCTTGCGCGACCTGCCCGCTGCCGCCATCAATGAGCAGGATGTCCGGCTTGGCACCCTCCCCTTCGGCCAGCTTGCGGAATCGCCGGGTCAGCGCCTGATGCATCGCCGCGTAGTCATCACCGGGCGTGATGCCGCTGATATTGAAGCGCCGGTAGTGGGATTTTTCTGGCCCTTCCGGTCCGAACACCACACACGAAGCCACGGTCAGCTCGCCGCGCGTATGGCTGATGTCGAAACACTCGATTCGGCGTGGCGACTGCGTCAGTTCCAGCAGCCGCTGCAAATCCTCGAAACGCGCCCCCAGGGTCTGCCGGCTGGCCAGGCGCGAGGTTAGCGAGGCTTGCGCGTTACGTTCCGCCAACTGCAGGAAGCGTGCGCGATCGCTGCGCACGCTGGTTTTGATTTCCACCGCATGGCCGGACTGCTGCGTCAGCAGTTCAGTCAGAATTTCCAGATCGGCAATCGCCTCGCCCAGGATCAACTCGCGCGGCACCGGTCGCTCCAGGTAGTACTGGGCGATGAACTGCGCCAGCACATCGCTCGATTCGGCATCCAACGGCAAGCGTGGAAAGAAATCACGCGAACCCAGGCTGATGCCGTCGCGGAAAAACAGCACGCTGACGCAGGCCATGGCCCCTTCGATGCGACAGGCGATCACGTCCATGTCGGCGCTGGCGCCTTGCACGTGATGTTCAGCCTGCAACCGGCGCAGTGCGGCGACCTGATCACGCAGCATGGCGGCGCGCTCGAAGTGCAGCGCCGCGCTGGCTTGCTCCATCGCGCCAGCCAGTTCGTCGATCACCGCGCTGCTGCGCCCTTGCAGAAACATCTCCGCGTGGCGCACGTCGCTGCGGTAATCGTCCACTCCGATCAATTGCACGCATGGCGCGGTGCAACGGCCGATCTGGTGCTGCAAACAGGGGCGCGAACGGTTGCGGAAATAACTGTCCTCGCACTGACGCACCTTGAACAGTTTCTGCATCAGGCTGAGGCTTTCGCGCACCGCAAACGTGCTCGGATACGGCCCGAAGAACTTGCCCGGCAGATTGCGTGCGCCGCGATGAAACGCCAGCCGGGGGTAATCCTCGCCACCGGAAAGATAGATGTAGGGGTAGCTCTTATCGTCGCGCAGCAGGATGTTGTAGCGCGGCTTGAGCGACTTGATCAGCTGCGATTCGAGCAGCAGCGCCTCGCCTTCGGTGCGCGTCACAGTGATCTCGGCGCGCGCGATCTGCGCCACCATCGCACTGATACGCGGCTCCATCCTGGGCTTCAAAAAATAACTGCCCACGCGCTTCTTAAGATTGCCGGCCTTACCCACGTAGAGCAACTCGCCGTCCTCGTCGAAATAACGATAAACGCCGGGCGACTGAGTCAGGTGGCGAACGAAGGCTTTGCCATCGAAGGGCTGAGGTTGAAGGGCCTGCATGGCGCTAGTTTACTGTGCCATCGATGCGCGATTGGCGGCCGCACTCACCCTGGGAAGAAGGCATATCACGGCATCCTGGTGCTTCAATCGACATGCGCTAAAGATGGGGATGGCCTGCATGCAGCGCAAGCGAATAGTCCACCGTGTGGGCGAGCTTACGCGTCCAGGCGGCTCAGCCAGGCCTCGGCACGTTGCAGATCTTCCAGCGTGTCGATGCCGGGCGGGAACGGCTCGGGGCTCATCCGCACCGCGATGGCGTAACCGTGCTCAAGCACGCGCAATTGTTCCAGCGATTCGGCGTGCTCCAGCGCGGTGCGACTCAATTGGGCGTACTGGCGCAGAAAGCCGGCGCGGTAGGCGTAGATACCGATATGGCGCAGGAACGGCAACTGCGCCGGCAGTGTGTCGCGCTCTTGCGCGAAGGCGTCACGCGCCCAAGGCAGCGGCGCGCGACTGAAATACAAGGCGCGACCATCGACCCGGCGCACCAGCTTGACCACGTTGGGATCGAACAGCTCGGCCGCCTCGACGATTTCGGTCGCCAAGGTCGCCATGGGCGCGGCGTCTTCGGCCAATGCCGCGGCTACGGCACAAATCCCCGCCGCCGGCGCGAATGGCTCGTCGCCTTGCAGGTTGACCACGATGGTGTCATCGGCCCAGCCGTAGTGTTCGACGCATTCGGCCAATCGATCACTGCCTGAAGCATGCTCGACGCGGGTCATGCAGACATCGACACCGCTGCCCTCCAGCGCCTCGATGATGCGCTCATCGTCAGTCGCCACCACGACCTGGGTGGCGCCTGCCAACAGGGCGCGTTGCGCCACCCGCACCACCATCGGCACGCCGCCGATCAACTGCAACGGCTTGGCCGGCAGTCGGGTGGAACCATAACGCGCGGGAATGGCGACAACGAACGGCGGGACGGAAGTCATGGCGGGCCTCAAGGCGAAGTGGGCAAGCCTAACCGATCCGCCCACTCACCGACTCACTTGGGCGTTATGCCGCCGACGCCAGCAAATCGAAGCCCACACCGTTGGCCAGTTCGACAAATCCTGGAAACGAGGTGGCGACATTGGCGCAATCGAGGATGTGCACCGGCGCTTCCGCCAGCAAGCCGGCCAACGCAAAACTCATCGCGATGCGGTGATCGCCGTGGCTGTCGACTTCGCCACCGCGCAACCGTCCACCGTCGATGATCGCGCCGTCGGGCGTCTCCTCGATCGCCACGCCCAGCGCACGCAAGCCAGCGGCCATGCTGGCGATGCGGTCCGATTCCTTCACCCGCAGCTCCGCCGCGCCGCGCACCACCGTGCGCCCCTGCGCCACCGCGGCGGCCACGAACAGCGCCGGGAATTCATCGATCATGTCCGGCACCAAGGCCTCGGGCAGTTCGATGCCGTGCAGCGGCGCATAGTTGACGCGCAGATCGGCGACCGGTTCGCCGCCGCTGTGGCTCTCGTTCTCCACCGCGATATCCGCGCCCATCAAGCGCAACGCTTGCAGCAAACCGGTACGCCGGGGATTGAGGCCCACCGCCTTGAGTAGCAACGACGAGCCCGGCACGATGCTGGCCGCGACCAGGAAAAACGCCGCCGATGAGAAATCGGCCGGCACCACCACGTCGGTCGCCCGCAAGCGGTGACCGCCACTGAGCTTGGCGTGGCCGGGCGAGAACTCGATCGGCCAGCCGAACGCCGCCAGCATCCGCTCGGTGTAATCGCGGGTCGGGTGCGGCTCGATCACTTCAGTCTCGCCCTGGGCATACAGACCGGCCAGCAGCAGCGCGGATTTCACCTGCGCACTGGCCACCGGCAAGGTGTAGCTGATGCCACGCAGCGATCGACCACCGTGGACAACCAGCGGCGGCAAGCCGTCGCGGCTGTCGAACTGCGCGCCCATCTGCGCGAGTGGATCAGTCACTCGGCGCATCGGTCTCTTGGACAGCGATTCGTCGCCCACCAAGGTCGAATCGAACGCCTGCCCCGCCAACAAGCCCGCCAGCAGCCGCATACCGGTGCCGGCGTTGCCGCAATCCAGTGGCTGATCGCTGGATTTAAGTCCATGCAGACCGACCCCGTGAACGATGCGCTCACCGATAGCAGGCGTCTCGATGCGCACGCCCAACTGACTCAGCACGGCGGCGGTGGCGCGGGTGTCCTCGCCTTCCAAAAAGCCGCGGATATGCGAGCGGCCATCGGCCAAGGCCGAGAGCATCATCGCGCGATGCGACACCGACTTGTCGCCCGGCACGCGGATCTCGCCGATCAATGGTCCCCGCTTGCCGCTCTGCCACGTCAAGCTCACGGCAAATTCTCCAACAACCGCTGCAATTCCTCGCGACTGCCGACGCTGATACGCACGGTGTGCGGCAAGCCGTAGCCCCCCATCGGCCGGACGATCACGCCGCGCTCGAACAAATGTTTTTCGAACGCATCGGCGTCGGTGCCCAGATCGACCAGCAGGAAATTGGTCTGCGAGGGCAACACGCTGAAGCCGCGGCGCACCAGCTCATCGGTGAGCCACGCACGATCGATCTGGTTCTGCTGGCGCACACGGGCACGATGTTGATCATCGGCCAGCGCCGCTTCGGCGGCAGCCAATGCCACCGCGTTGACGTTGAACGATTCGCGCAGGCGCTCCACGATCGCCGCCACTGACGGATCACTCAGCATGTAACCCACACGCAGACCCGCCAGCGCATACGCTTTGGAGAACGTGCGCGTAATCACTACGT
>JBEVMS010000186.1:0-5907 GCA_040508515.1 Dyella sp.
CCAGCGCCTGCGCCAACGGCTGCAGGCTCAGGCCCGCGGGCAGTGCATCGAGCATCGACAGCTCGGCACGAAACACGCCGTTGACGAACACCAATCGCGGCCCATCGATGCCGGGCAAGCTCGCCAGCGCGGCGTCGACCGTCGGCGCCGGTGCGGCCGGATCGACCAGCCCGAAACGCTTCTGCGCGAACGCACGCAAAGCGGTGTACTTCCAGGCCTCCACCCGCGTGCTGGGCAAACCCGTCGCGGCAAAGGCGGCAAGATTTTCACGACGGACCTGATCCAGCCAGGCCAGACCACTGCCCGGCAGCGTTCGCTGCGCGGCGGCATCCAGTTGGGCCTCGACGAAGGGCGAGGCGGCGGCCGGCGCGCTCATGCCGAAGTCCCCACCAGCGCGTCCTTGCCCAGCTCCGGGTGACGCTCGGCCAACCAGGCGTAGCCGTGTGCTTCCAGCTTGTGCGCCAGGGTCTTGTCGCCGCTCTCCACGATGCGGCCGGCCGCCAGCACGTGCACGAAGTCCGGCACGATGTAGTCCAGCAGGCGCTGATAGTGGGTCACCAGCAGGAACGAGCGCTCCGCCGCACGCAGTGCGTTGACGCCCTCGGCGACCTGCTTGAGCGCATCGATGTCCAGGCCCGAATCGGTCTCGTCGAGAATCGCCAGCTTCGGCTCCAGCACCGCCATCTGGAAGATCTCGTTGCGCTTTTTCTCGCCACCGGAAAAGCCTTCGTTGACCGCGCGATGCAACAGCTCGTCGGAGATCTGCATCACCTTGAGCTTCTCGCGCACCAGCTTGAGAAACTTCATCGAATCGAGCTCCGGCTCGCCGCGGTACTTGCGCTGCGCGTTCAACGCGGCGCGCAGGAAGTAGGTGTTGTTCACGCCCGGAATCTCCACCGGGTACTGGAACGCCAGAAACACACCGCTGGCGGCACGTTCTTCCGGCTCCAGCGCCAGCAGGTCGATGCCGTTGTAGGTCACCGAGCCCTGCGTCACTTCGTAGCCTTCGCGTCCGGCCAGCACATTGCCCAGCGTGGACTTGCCGGCGCCGTTGGGGCCCATGATGGCGTGCACCTCGCCCGCGTTCACGGTGAGGCTGAGGCCTTTGAGAATTTCCTTGCCCTCGACGCGGGCGTGCAGGTTTTCGATCTTGAGCATGGTCATGGGATTTTCAGCACGATACGTTTGAATGGATGGCCAGACGGCCGCGTCACAACAATTCGATTCCAAAGCGGCGAACCACCACGGCGAACAGCGCGAAAAGCAGCGCCATGCCGGTGATGAAAGCAATCAGCGCCCCCGCGAAACCGAAACGCTGCAACAACCAGGGAAAAGCCAGAAACATCGGCAACGTCGGAATCACATACCAGAAGGTGTACCAGGCATGGTTGGCCAGCTTCGCCGCCGGCTGTTTCTCGATATGAAGCCAGACCAAGGTCAGCAGGGTCACCAGCGGCAGCGAGGCGACCAGGGCGCCGATGCGATCACTGCGTTTGGCCACTTCGGACACCACCACTACCACTGCCGCCGTCACCGCATACTTGGCGAGCAGATAGCCCATCAGCCCACGGCGCCTTCCAGCGAGACTTCCAGGAGCTTCTTGGCCTCCACCGCGAACTCCATCGGCAGCTCCTTGAACACCTGCTTGCAGAAGCCATCGACGATCATCGAAACGGCGTCTTCCTCGCTGATGCCGCGCGACAGGCAATAGAACATCTGCTCATCGGAAATCTTCGAGGTGGTGGCCTCGTGTTCGACGATCGCGCCGGGATTTTTCACTTCGATATACGGGAAGGTGTGCGCGCCGCATTGCTTGCCGATCAGTAGCGAATCGCACTGGGTGTAGTTGCGTGCGCCGGTGGCGCCCTTCTCCACCTTGACCAGGCCGCGGTAGCTGTTGGAGCTGCGTCCGGCGCTGATGCCCTTGGCGACGATCTTGGACTTGGTGTCGCGCCCGATGTGGATCATCTTGGTGCCGGTGTCGGCCTGCTGATGATGGTGGGTCAGCGCCACCGAATAGAACTCGCCGACCGAACGGTCGCCGCGCAGCACGCAGCTGGGGTATTTCCAGGTGATCGCCGAGCCGGTTTCGACCTGGGTCCAGGAAATTTTCGAATCGTTGCCGCGGCAGTCGCCACGCTTGGTGACGAAGTTGTAGATGCCGCCGACGCCGTTCTCGTCGCCCGGATACCAGTTCTGCACGGTGGAGTATTTGATCTGCGCGCGCTCCAGCGCGACCAGCTCGACCACCGCCGCGTGCAACTGGTTTTCGTCGCGCATCGGCGCGGTGCAGCCCTCCAGATAGGACACGTAGCTGTCGTCTTCGGCGATCAGCAAGGTGCGCTCGAACTGCCCGGTATTGATCGCATTGATGCGGAAATAGGTCGACAGCTCCATCGGGCAGCGCACGCCCTTGGGGATGAACACGAACGAGCCGTCCGAGAACACCGCCGAATTGAGCGCGGCGAAATAGTTATCGCCGATCGGCACCACCGAGCCCAGGTATTTCTGCACCAGCTCGGGGTATTCGCGGATCGCCTCGCTGATCGAGCAGAAGATCACCCCAACCGCCGCCAGCTCCTTGCGGAAGGTGGTGCCGACCGAGACCGAGTCGAATACCGCGTCCACCGCCACACCAGCCAGCTTGGCCCGCTCATGCAATGGCACGCCGAGCTTTTCGTAGGTTTCCAACAGCTTCGGATCGACCTCGGCCAACGACTTGGGACCGGCCTTGGGCGCGGAGTAGTAGCTGACGCTCTGGTAGTCGATCGGCGCGATCTTGAGCTTGGCCCAGTCCGGCGTGGGCATGGTCAACCAATGGCGATAGGCCTTCAGGCGCCACTCGGTCATCCACTGCGGCTCGTTTTTCAGCGCTGACAGCGCGCGCACGGTGCCCTCATCGAGTCCCGGCGGCAGGCTGGTCGACTCAATCTCGGTCACGAAGCCCGCTTCGTAACGACGGCCGAGCGCCTCGGCAACTTCGGCGTTGTCGCGCAGGCTGGCCAGGGTTTCGCTGCTTTCGCTGATCATGGTCTCGGGTTCTTTGGATAACGTCGCGGGGCGGTCAGACAGAGTGGTCATGCCACTCCCGCCGACGTGCCGGACGCGATGGTGGGTTTCAACATGTCGGCCAGGCTCATCCCGCGCAGCACGCCATCCAGCGCGGTGCTGACCTGCTGCCAGCTGCCGCGGACGCCGCACTGCGGCGCACGATCGCAACTGCCCTCGGCGATTGAGCATTCGGTCATGCCGATCGGCCCTTCCATGGCTTCGACGATTTGCGCCAGTGAGATGTCCTGGGCCGGGCGCGCCAGGCGATAGCCGCCATTGACGCCACGAAACGATTCGACCAGGCCAGCATGCCCCAGCGACTTCAGCAGCTTGCCGACCGTGGGCAGCTCAAGATGCGCCGCGTCGGCGATCTGCGCGGCGCTCAATACGTCGCCCGGATGACCTGCCATGCAGGCCATCACGACGGTGGCGTAATCGGTGAGTCGGCTGACGCGGAGCATGGTTTTTGTGCTTGGTCTCGAATCCAGACCAAAATGGTACGGATTAGCCGCGCGAAGGTCAATCCGGCTCCGCACCCTGCGGTGCAGCAGATGCCGCACCAAGCACGAACAAGCCTCGCACCAAGTTCGGGAAAAGCCTCCCAAAGCCAGTCGAGATTTCATGCCAAAGCTAAGCAAGCCACTGATTTATCTCAGAACAGTTTTATCGTGGCGACCTGGCACGCAATCTGCTGTATCGCAACAAGCATTGGGCACAACGGGGAAAACCGCATGAAATGGATAACCGCCGTCATCAAGCCGTTCACTTTGGACGATGTGCGCGAAGCACTGGCCGAGGCGGGCGTGCACGGCATGACCGTCACCGAGGTTAAGGGCTTTGGCCGTCAGCACGGGCACACCGAGCTGTACCGAGGCGCCGAATATGTGGTCGATTTCCTGCCTAAATTGAAAGTGGAAATCGCTGTCACCGATGAGCAGGCCGAGCGCGCCATCGAGGCGATCTGCCATGCCGCGCGCACCGGCAAGGTCGGCGACGGCAAGATTTTCGTGCTCGATCTGGAGCACGCCATGCGTATCCGCACTCAGGAGGTTGACGTCGATGCGTTGTAATGCAGAGAAAACGGGCCGCGGGGACAAGACTCGCCGGCTGAGCGCCGTCCGCTCGCTGCTGACGCTGGGAGCGATCGCACTGGGTGGCCTGGTGGCAGCACCGACCATCGCACAGACCACCGCGCCCCCGCCGGCCACGCTCAACAGCGGCGACACCGCATGGATGCTGACCTCGGCGATGCTGGTGCTGCTGATGACCATCCCCGGCCTGGCGCTGTTCTACGGCGGCATGGTGCGCGCCAAGAATCTGTTGTCGGTGTTGATGCAGTGCTTCGCAATCACCGCCCTGGTCACCGTGCTGTGGGTGTTCTACGGCTACTCGCTGGCCTTCAGCACCGAGGGCATGACCGTCCACGTGGTCAATCTTCATTCGATCGTCGGCGGTCTGGATCGCGCGATGCTGCGCGGACTCACGCCCAGCACGCTGTACCAGACGGTGCCGGAAAGCGTGTTCGTGATGTTCCAGCTGACCTTCGCCATCATCACCCCCGCGCTGATCGTCGGCGCCTTCGCCGAGCGGATGAAGTTCAGCGCGCTGCTTTGGTTCAGTGGTTTGTGGCTGACCGTGGTCTACCTGCCGATGGCGCATATGGTTTGGAGCGGCCCCGGTTCGCTGCTGGGCGACCTGGGCGTGCTGGATTTTGCCGGCGGCACCGTAGTGCACATCAACGCCGGCATCGCCGGACTGATCGCCTGCCTGGTGATCGGCAAGCGCAAGGGCTACCCGACCACCGCCATGCCGCCGCACAACCTCGGCTACACGGTGATTGGCGCCAGCCTGCTGTGGCTGGGCTGGTTCGGCTTCAACGCCGGCTCAGCGGTGGCCGCCAACGGCAGCGCGGGCATGGCGATGCTGGTAACGCAGATCGCCACCGCCGCTGCCGCGATCGGCTGGACCGGCGCCGAGTGGTTGATGCATCGGCGCCCCAGCGTGCTGGGCATCGTCTCCGGCGCGGTGGCCGGACTGGTCGCGGTAACTCCCGCCGCCGGTACCTGCGGCCCGGGCGGCGCCATGGTGCTGGGGCTGATCGCCGGCGCGGTGTGTTTTTTCACCGCCACCCGACTCAAGCACAAGCTCGGCTACGACGACTCGCTGGACGTGTTCGGCGTGCACGCGATCGCCGGCATCCTCGGCGGCCTGCTGACCGGCCCGCTGGCCTCGGCCAAACTCGGTGGCTTCGGCACCGTCACCGACCTGGGCGCGCAGTTGTGGATTCAGACCAAGGGCGTGGGCTTCACCATCGTCTGGAGCGCGGTGCTCAGCCTGCTTATCCTTAAACTGATCGATTGGACCATCGGCCTGCGCGTGGACGAGGAACAGGAACAGATCGGACTGGATATCTCGCTGCACGAAGAGAAGGCTTACAACCTGTCTTGATCAACGGGCTCCAACAAAGCGGCACCGCCGTCTGACGGCGCCGCTTTGTTGACATGGTGTGAGCGCTTACAACCAGCCGTCCATCGCCGCCAACGGCAACGACACGCGACATCGAACACCACCGCGTCAGGCCGCAATCGTGGAACGGCCAATGCGCCACTGCGACGATGATCGCATCGTAGGCACCCGCCGCCTGGTTTCGGGCGCCGCCAGCCCTCGGTGTCAATGCCGCCTTGATGGAAGATCAGCGCCAACGCATTGCCAGGGTGATAAGCACCTCGCGCGGCACGTCCTCGCCCCCTTGGCTGATGAAAGGCGCTACCGCTGCCGAAGGGCATAAACCTGCACCGGATGCAGCGGCGCAACTATCTACGCCAAGACCTTTGCATTGGCCCGTTTTCCCCGGTG
>JBEVMS010000191.1:0-5401 GCA_040508515.1 Dyella sp.
CGCAAGCGCAGGTGCTGGCGCATCAGGTTCATGGGCCGGACAAGCCGTTGCCGGCCGATCTGCGCGCCGAGTTGGGCATTGGCGCGGACGAGCCGGTGCATTACCGCCGCGTGCAACTGGCCTGCGGCGAGCATGTGCTGTCCCAGGCTGACAACTGGTACGTGCCGGCACGCTTGACCGCCGCGATGAACCAGCAGTTGGAAACCACCGATACCCCATTCGGCAAGGTGGTGATGCCGCTGAAATTCCGCCGCAAAACGCTGTCGGCCCAGTTGCTGTGGTCACCGCTGCCCAGTGGCTGGGAGATGCAGCCTCCGCCGCGTCCGGGCAGCGGTCCGTTGCAGATTCCGGCGCAGGTTTTGCAGCATCGCGCGGTGCTCTACACCGGCAACGACCAGCCTTTCAGCGCGCTGGTGGAAACCTACACCGATCAGGTGCTGGCGTTCGCCTTGGACGGCGGGCGCGATTGAGCGCGAGGCATTGTCGGTAATGAAGAACCTCACTCCTGGACGCAGTGCGTTTAACCTCATGGGACTGCTGCAATTCGTCCTGTTCTGCACGCTACTTGGCTGGGCAATCGCCAGCCGCTCACGCGTTGTGAATATCGGACTGATGCTGGCCCAACTGGGTTGGCTGGTGCTGGGTTCGGCGACCCTGCTGGCGCGCGCTTATCGGCGGCATCGCGGGAATCGGCGCGGCTGACCGCCGGCCCCGTCCAGGCGCTTTGCGACCCATCGCCAACCCTTGCCCGGTGGCGACGAATCGCTGCGTAAGGGCGGTTGAGCCGGTTGTTGCTGGTGACCGTGCCGCCACCGAGGAATGGGGTGATCCAGTCAATGCGCGGAGGGCCGGCTGGGCCACGCGCCTCATGCGTGGACGGTGCTTGAAGCGCGCTGACCCTCGCGCGCGGCCTCGGCCGGCGCAACGCTAGCTAGGGACTCAGCGCCTCGTCCAGCGCCTGATAGAACCGCTGCGGCGCCTCGAGCATCGGCGCGTGGCCGAGTCCTTCCAGCGCGATCATGCGCGCGCCGGGAATCGTCGCCGCGGCGGCGCGGCCGAGTGCGGGATAGTTGCCCAACGTGGCCGCGATCGCCGGTGGCGTGACGTCCTTGCCGATGGCGGTGCGGTCGCGTTGGCCGATGATCAGCACGGTCGGCACGCGGATCAGCGCAAACTCGTAGACCACCGGCTGGTTGTAGATCATGTCGTAGGTCAGCGCGCCGGCCCAGGCGACGGTCGTGCGGCCTTCGCCGTGATACATGCCGGCCTGCAGATCGACCCAGCGTTGGTACGCGGGCTTCCACTGGCCGTCGTAGTAACTCGTGAGCTGGTAGGCCTTGATGCTGGCGGCGGTGGTTTTCAGTTCCGCCTGATACCACTGATCGACACTGCGCCAGGGCACGCCTTTGGCCTTCCAATCTTCCAGACCCAGTGGATTGACCAGTACCAGTTTTGTGGTGGACGTGGGGAACATGAGCGCGTAGCGCGTGCCGATCATGCCGCCCATCGAATGGGCGATCAGTACGGCCTTGTCCACGTGCAGGCTTTGCAGCAGCGCATGCGTATTGGCCGCCAATTGGGCGATGGAATACGCGTAGTCGCGCGGTTTGGACGATTTGCAGAAGCCGATCTGCTCGGGAATCACCACCCGATAGCCCTGCTCGCGCAAGCGCTCGGCGCTAGCCAGCCAGTAGGGCGCGCAGAAATTCTTGCCGTGCAGCAGCACCGCGGTCCGGCCGTTGGGCGTGGCCGGCAGCAGATCCAGATACGCCATCTGCAACGACTGGCCCTGGCTGACGAGGGGAAACACATGCAGTGGGCTGGGGTAGGGATACCCCTGCAACCGCGCGCCGAGGGATTCGGTGGCAATCAGCCGTGTCGGCAGGGCGCCCGCCACGGTCAGGGCGAGTACGCACAGGCAGGCGTAGCGGCAATCGCGCATGATCATCTCCCGGCAGAGGTTGTGCGAAACTAACGCCCATGCTGCTACCGCGTTTGAGACGTCGCCGTGACCGCGCGGTTCGCCGCAATCGCCGCGCCGCTCGCTTCTGAAGGAGACACGTCATGACCGATTCCGATATGAACAAGCGGCCCTACCAGCGTCCTGTGATGCTGCGTGCCGTCGATCCACAGCGGATGAACTGGTTGTGGCGCCTCGTTGTGGAGGTTGCGGATCTGAAAACCACGCAAGTGGTGGATGCCCTGCACGCCGCTGGGGTGGGTATCAATGCGCAGCGCGTCGAAAGCTGGAGCGGCAGCGATCAGGGCGCGGATTTCTTTCCCCTGTCCATCGCCGAACTTGAGCGCAACTTGCGTTCGGTGCTGGCGCTACGTCATGCCGAGCAGGAAGTATCCGTCGCGCTGCAAGACGCGGCCGGTACGCCGCATGCGGCGGCATCCGAAATGCCGCGCGATGGCGACGTCACTCCTTGAGTTGATGCATCGCGGTACCGATGCCGCGATACATGCTCATCAACGTGGCGCGTTATACCCCTTTCGTCCTCATGCGCCGACGCTGATTGGCGCTTCGGCGATGGCGAACGTGCGTGCGGCTTCTGGCGTGCGTGCGGTGTGCGCTCGATCCGCTGCCGGGTTGTCGGCAATCTGAAAAAAGCTCACCTGGCGCGTCAGTTCGCCAGCCTGCTCGCGCATCGCGCGGCTGGCGGCGGCGGCCTCTTCCACCAGAGCGGCGTTTTGCTGAGTGACTTCGTCCAGTTGGGTCACACTGGTATTGATCTGGTCGATACCGCTGGACTGCTCGGCGCACGCGGCCGCGATTTCCACCAGGATGTCGTTGACCTGTTTGATGCTGCCGTGGATGTCGGCCAGATGTTTGTCGGAGGCATTGGCCAGGCGCATCCCTGCATCCACCTTGTCGGTCGAGTCGTTGATCAACGCCTTGATTTCGCGCGCCGCGGTGGCCGAGCGCTGGGCCAGGCTGCGCACTTCGGTTGCGACCACGGCGAAGCCGCGGCCTTGCTCGCCGGCACGGGCCGCTTCCACGGCGGCATTGAGTGCCAGCAGATTGGTCTGAAAGGCGATTTCGTCGATCAGTCCCACGATGTCGCTGATGCGGTGACTGGCTTGCTGGATATCGGTCATTGCGCCGACGGTCTGCTGCACCACCGTGGCGCCGATTTGCGTGTGTTGCAGGGCACCTTTGGCCAAATGGTTGGCGTGCCCGGCGTTCTCGGCGTTCTGCTTCACCGTCGAGGTGATTTGCTCCATCGAGGCGGCTGTTTCCTCCAGGCTGGAGGCTTGCTCCTGGGTGCGTTGCGACAACTCGTCGTTGCCCCGTTCGATCTGCCGCGAGGCGGTGGCGACCGATTCCGCGCTCTGGCGCACTTCACCCACGATACCGGTGAGCTGGTTGTCCATGCGCTGGAGCGCATGCAGCAATTGGCCGACCTCGTCGTTGCTGGTAATCGCTATTTGGTGGTTGAGCTGACCGCTGGCAATGGCATTGGCCAGACCGACGGCGCGCGCGACCGGCGTGGAAATGGCCTTGATCAGCACCACCAGCAGCATGACGATGACGAGCAGACCGGCGGCAATCGTGAACACACTGACCAGGCGCGTCTTGGCCAGGGATCGCTCCATGATGCCAAAGGTTTCCTGCGCCTCGCGCTTGTTCTCGGCCAGCAAGTTGCTGGTTGCGCTGACCATGGTGGTGTACTCGGGCATCAGCGCTTCGGTTTGCAGTCGCTGTGCGCCGGCAAAGTCGTTATCGCTGACGTGCTGGACGATCTGCGTGTAAATCGCATCCATGCGTTTGCGACTGGCGATGAACTCCAGCGCGGCACGGCGTTCTACATCCGTGCTGATGTCGGCCGGATAATAGCCATCCCATGCCGCATCGATTTGCCGGTTCCATCCACTGATCTGAGGTGACAGCGTGGCGCTCTGACTGGCCTTGCCGTCAAGGATCAAGCGGAAAATGGCGGTGCGGTACGTGGCTTCTATCTCGCTGATCTCGGCAATGCGCAGGATCGGTTCCAGGTTTGTGTTGTAGATGGCGGCTGTGCCGGCATTGCCGCGCGTCTGGCCGTCGATGCCAATGGCGCCAACGGCGAGCAGTACGGCCGCGCAGAGCGCCAGGCCGATGATCAATTTGTTACGGATGGTCATGGATGGCCTTGTCGTCTTTGGTTGTGATTAAGCGCACTAGCGGATGTACCAACTTCCGGAAAGAAGTCGATCAGGTGCCGACCGCATGCGTCCCTTGCGTATCGGCGCGCGGTATGAGTGCTTAAGAAAGTCGCTACGAATCGACAAACTTTTCGCGTACCTTTCCGCGCAAAAATTTTGCGTGTTTGCACGCTCATGCAGGCGCTGTTGAGCCCCATCGTGTGCGCTTAAAAAGGGGGGTAATGACGGTCGCCGCGCACGGCATTTTTCAATGCGTGCCTGCTTGCCGCGCCGGGGTGGCGAAGATGGCGTGCGTATCGTCACGGGCCATGACGTTGCGCCAGGCAAACCGTCATCGGCTGCTTAAAGCGGTGCTGCGCTATTATCAGCGCCTCAACTTTTTCGCTGCAGCGATAGCCCGTCATGCTTTTGATGATCGACAACTACGACAGTTTTACCTTCAACCTTGTGCAGTACCTGGGCGAACTGGGGCAGGAGGTGCGGGTGGTGCGCAACGATGCACTGGATGTGGCCGGCATCCGTGCGCTCAAGCCCGATCACATCATGATCTCGCCGGGGCCGGGTACGCCGGACGATGCCGGGGTATCGTTGCAGGTGTTGCGCGAACTGGCGGGGCAGGTGCCGATCTTCGGTGTCTGCCTGGGGCATCAGGCCTTGGGGCAGGCGTTTGGCGGCAAGGTGATCCGCGCCAAACAGATCATGCACGGCAAGACGTCGCCGGTGCACCATCGTGGCGAGGGCGTATTCGCCGGCCTGCCGATGCCGTTTGAGGCGACGCGTTATCACTCGCTGGTGGTGGCCAAGGATTCGGTGCCCGATTGTCTGGAAGTGACCGCCTGGACCGAGCATGCGGACGGCTCGCTGGACGAGATCATGGGCTTGAAGCACAAGACTCTGGCGGTCGAGGGCGTGCAGTTTCATCCCGAGTCGATCCTGACCCAGCACGGCCACGACATGCTGCGTAATTTCCTGGGCCTGCCGTTGAAGTTGGCCGCGTGAACGTCTCCCTGGATCAGTCGGTGATCACCCCGCAAGAAGCGCTGCAACGCACGATCGAGCATCGTGAAATTTTCCACGACGAAATGATCGCGTTGATGCGCCAGATCATGGGTGGCCAAGTCAGTCCGCTGATGACCGCGGCGATCATGACCGGGCTGCGCGTGAAGAAGGAAACCGTCGGCGAGATCACCGGCGCGGCGCGCGTGATGCGCGAGCTGGCGCACAAGGTAGACGCGCCGGCGCACGATCACTT
>JBEVMS010000219.1:0-16669 GCA_040508515.1 Dyella sp.
CCGATCGGCGGCAATCTTGATCTCGGTCTTGGCACGCAGGATGTCGATCAATCCCTGGGTCGAGGTATCACCGTAGACCCGGCTCATCTCACCGCGCAGCGCATCGCGTTGTTGCGCAGTGACTTTGGAAAGATCGCCATCCTGCACCTTGTCCAGTGCGATCAGCGCATACATCCCTTGACCCGTCGAAACATCGGCGTACTGCGGCTGACCGGCAGTCGGATGCGGCATCACGAAAGCCTGATCGCGTATCTGCGGCGGCAACTCCGGCTGCACCCGTACAACATCCTGCACGCTCTGCAACTTGGCGCTGACCGAGGCGGCTACCGCCTCGATCTTCTCGCCCTTGCGCAGGCGTGCCAGCAGCGCGTCAGCCTGCTGCTTGGCCTGCGTGTCGATACGCTGATCAAGAATCTTTTGCTTGATCGCCTCGCTCACCGCCGCCAATGGACGCGGCGCCGATACCACATGTTTGGCCAGGTGTATAACCACGGCGGTATCGTTACCCAATTGGATCAGGCTGGAGTTATTGCCCTGCACGAGCACATCGTCCGCAAACGCCGCCTTTAAGACCTTGGGGTCGGCCGCGATGCCCTGTCCGCCATTACGCGAAAACAAGGGGGTGGACTGGATTTTCAACCCTAACGCCTGCGCGGCGGGTTCGAGCGAAGCGGGGTTTTGATAGGTCTTGTCCGCAAGCTGCCCAGCGATATCGTTGTACTGACGATCACGCGCGGTTTTGTTGGCCTCATCCAGCAACTGAGCGCGCACTTCGTCATACGACTTGATATCACCGCTGCGCACATCGCGCGCCCAAATCACGTGGTAGCCCTCATCAGGCGACAGCACCGGCTTGGATATCTGTCCTTTCTGCAGCGCGAACAGCGCCTCGTCGAACGCCGGATTGGCAACCCCGCGCTCAAGCCAGCCCAGATCACCGCCCTGGCTCTTGGAGCCAAGATCTTCGGAATACTGCTTCGCCAACTGCGCAAAATTGGCCGGGGTCGCTTCGGCGGCCAACTTCTCCGCCTTGGCCAACGCGGCTTTCTGCTGTTCCGGGGTGGCGTTTTTTGGTACGCCGATCAGGATATGCGAGACCAGCCGCTGTTCCGGCTTGACGAAGCGCTGCTTCTCGTCTTCGTAGCGCTTTTTGAGCTCGTCCTCAGCGGGGGCCGCCACCGGCTTGAGGTCACCGGCCTTGACTTCCAAATACTGCACCGAGACCTGCTCGGGGCTCATGAAATCGGCTTGATGTTCTTTGTAATACGCAGCCAGCTGCGCTTGGTCGACCGCGCTATCAGCAGGCATCGGACGCGGCAAGCTGAAATACCTCAGGTCGCGCCGCTGCAAACGCAATGCGAGATACCGATCGAGGTCCGCCGTGGTTACCAGGGTGCTTGATGAAATGGCGTCCGGCAGCAACTGCATGGCCAGCGAGGCGCGCACTTGACCTTCGAACATCATCGGCGTCTGCCCCTGTCCCGCCAGCAATGCGCGATAGGTACCGGTGTCAAAGTGGCCCCCCACCTGAAAAGCGGGAATGCTGGCGATGTAATCGCGCACAGCGATATCGGACACACGCATGCCCAGCGCCTCATTGGCCTGCAAGAGCAATTGCTGGTCGATCATCGCATCCAGCACGCGCTTCTTCATCTCAGGCTTTTCGTAGATGCTGGCATCGCCCTGTGGCGAGCCGCTGGCCTGTTGGCGCAACTGGTTCAAACGATCCTGGAACTGCTGCTGGCTGATTTCCTGCGAACCCACCTTGGCCACGTAGGTGTCGACCTGAGCGCTGAAATAGCCCTCGATGCCGAAAAACGCGACGGCAAAGACGCAGATACCCAAAACAACGATAGCCGGCCATCCGTGAAGCTTGTTACGCAGTGCCTGCAGCATGAAATCTTCCCGCGTCCGTAAACCGCGCCCTGAGCGCATAAGACATAAATGACAAGGGCGCCACGCGGGCGCCCTTGCAAACTTGGCGGAGTGGACGGGACTCGAACCCGCGACCTCCGGCGTGACAGGCCAGCATTCTAACCGACTGAACTACCACTCCGCGACTTCAAACTTTGGTGGGTGCTGAGGGGATCGAACCCCCGACCAGCGCCGTGTAAAGGCGACGCTCTACCGCTGAGCTAAGCACCCGCAAAAGCAGCTAGCCGCTTAGTTTACGGCATCCTTGAGAGCCTTGCCAGCCTTGAAGGCCGGAACCTTCGAAGCCTTGATCTTGATCGCCTCGTTGGTACGCGGATTGCGACCGGTACGAGCGGCACGCTTACGCACGGTAAAAGTGCCAAAGCCCACAACCGAAACGTCGTCGCCCTTCTTCAGGGCCTTCTTGACCACTTCAAAAAAGGCTTCCAGCGAACGACCGGCATCGGCCTTGGACAGCTCGGCCTTTTCGGCGATGGCGTTGATCAGATCAGTTTTATTCATTGAGACACTCCCTTAAACGGATTGCGGCCCGCGTGGTCAGTTTTGGGACAAGACAACGCCGCCATGGATGTTTGGCTCCCTTCAGGCGCCGTCTCGCGACCCCGCATCACTACGCCCTGATACGCAGCGCGGAATTGCGGTGCCGCCTTTATACCAGCGCCCCCTAGGGTCCGCAATACAAGCAGTACCAAGGCTTTCAAGCTTTTGAAGATGAATGTGCGCGATTGCAAATTGCTCATCTGCAACGAAGGTCTGCTGCAGGGTGCATCCGCTCAAAAAAGAAAGGGCGGATGCACCAGCATCCACCCTTGATCTAGCGACAACGCAACCTCGAGCCATCCATCAATGAGGGCGCAGCGGCGACTCCGAAGAATCCTCGCGTGCAGGATCGACCTTGGCCGCCGCATCTGCCGCATCCGCCGCCTTGCTTGGCTTTAACGGGCGCTCCAGCGCGATGCCAAGCACCTCGTCAATCCACCGAACCGCATGGATCTCCAGTGAACCGGTAATGTTGGCGGGGATATCGGCCAGATCCTTTTTGTTGTCCTCCGGAATGATCACGGTTGTGATCCCACCGCGATGGGCGGCCAAAAGTTTTTCCTTGAGACCGCCGATCGGCAATACACGACCGCGCAAGGTGATCTCGCCGGTCATCGCCACTTCGGAGCGTACCGGCACCTTGGTCAACACCGAGACCAATGCCGTGCACATGGCTATGCCCGCGCTGGGACCGTCCTTGGGCGTCGCGCCTTCGGGCACGTGGATATGCACATCGAGCTTCTGATGGAACTCAGGATCAATCCCCAACTGTTCGGCACGCGCGCGCACTACCGACAAGGCAGCCTGGATCGACTCCTTCATCACGTCGCCCAGTTGGCCTGTATGCACCAAGCGCCCCTTGCCAGGCACCACCGAAGCCTCGATCGAGAGCAACTCGCCACCGACCTGAGTCCAAGCCAGGCCAGTCACCAAGCCCACTTCGTTTTGCAGTTCTTTGCGACCGAAATCGAAGCGACGCACACCCAAATAATGGTCAAGATTGGACGAATCCACCAATGCCCCAAGCGGCGCCTTCTTGCCTTTGGCCGTCTTTACGGCCGGCTTGATCTTGCCACTTGCCTTCGCCACTTCACCCAAAAGAATCTCCTTCACCACCTTGCGGCAGATCTTGGAAACCTCGCGCTCCAGATTGCGCACGCCCGATTCGCGCGTGTAGTAACGCACGATGTCGCGCACAGCCTCCTCGGTGACAGTGAGTTCTTCCGGCTTCAAACCGTTGGCCTTGAGCTGTTTGGGCAGCAGATACTTCTGCGCGATGCCCCGCTTCTCATCCTCGGTATAACCAGGAATTCGGATCACCTCCATGCGATCGAGCAAGGGGCCGGGAATGTTCAGCGAGTTCGCGGTGGCAATCCACATCACCTCAGACAGATCAAGGTCGACCTCCAGGTAATGGTCGTTAAAGCTATGGTTCTGCTCCGGATCGAGTACTTCCAGCAATGCCGACGAAGGGTCGCCACGAAAGTCGTTCGACATCTTGTCGATTTCATCCAGCACGAAGAGCGGATTCTTCGCGCCGACCTTGTTGAGGTTCTGTACGATGCGGCCGGGCATTGAACCGATATAGGTGCGCCGATGGCCGCGGATTTCCGCCTCATCGCGCACGCCACCCAAGCTCATGCGGACAAATTTTCGATTGGTCGCCTTGGCGATCGACTGCCCCAGCGACGTCTTACCCACGCCGGGCGGACCGACCAGGCAGAGGATCGGGCCTTTCATCGCGTTGACGCGCTGCTGCACGGCGAGGTACTCGAGAATGCGCTCCTTGACCTTTTCCAGGCCAAAGTGGTCGGCATCGAGCACCTCTTGCGCCAACTGGAGATCCTTACGCACCTTGGAACGCTTCTTCCAGGGCACGCCGACCAACCAGTCAAGATAATTGCGCACCACCGTCGCCTCGGCCGACATCGGCGACATCTGCTTGAGCTTGCTGAACTCCTGCCGCGCCTTGGCCAGCACCGGCTTGGGCATGCCTGCCGCATCGATTTTGCGCTGCAATTCCTCAATTTCGTTAGGGCCTTCATCGCCCTCACCCAACTCCTTCTGGATCGCCTTCATTTGCTCGTTGAGGTAGTACTCACGCTGGCTCTTTTCCATCTGCGACTTGACCCGTCCGCGGATGCGCTTTTCGACCTGTTGCAAATCCATCTCGCCATCGACCAGACCGATCAGCAGCTCCAGACGCTGCGCAACATCCGCCGTCTCGAGCACTTTCTGCTTGTCGGCGATGCGAACCGACAAATGCGCCGCGATGGAATCGGCCACACGCGAAGGGTCCTCAATGCCCGACAGCGTCGCCAAAACTTCGGGCGGCAGCTTGCGACTCTGCTTGACCAGTTGCTCGAACAGCGAGATCAGCGTGCGCGACACCACATCCAGCTCGCGATCCTTGGCCGAATAAACGGGCTCGATCACCCGCGAGCTGGCGAGCAGCATGCCGCCGTCTTCCTGATACTCCTCGATCGCCACGCGCGCCTGGCCTTCGACCAGCACTTT
The DNA here is from genome assembly GCA_040508515.1 of Dyella sp. Classification (GTDB taxonomy): domain Bacteria; phylum Pseudomonadota; class Gammaproteobacteria; order Xanthomonadales; family Rhodanobacteraceae; genus JBEVMS01. The sequence goes on from JBEVMS010000219.1 coordinate 4,993, forward strand.
CACGGTGCCGTCAGGCAACTTGAGCAACTGCAAAACACCGGCAAGCGTACCGATGCTGTGCAGATCGCCGATCTGCGGATCGTCGATGTCCGGGCTTTTTTGCGCGACCAGCAAAATCTGCCGCTCGCCTTCCATCGCGCGCTCTAGCGCACGCATAGATTTGTCGCGCCCGACAAACAGTGGAATCACCATATGCGGATAGACCACCACGTCGCGCAACGGCAGCACCGGCAAGGCATCGACGAGAGTGCCGCTGGCAACAGGTAGGGAGGCTTTCTTTGCCATCGGATATCCTCAGAAAGGTAGGATAGGTTCACCCCAGACACTGCGCCGGGGCCTCTGTTACGTCAAGTGGAGGCGATAATGAAAAGCCACAAGGCCAACACCGCGCCAAAAAACAAAACGGCCCCGACGCCAAGCGTCGGAGCCGTTAAAGCACAATCGCGAAAGTGAATTAACTAGCGCATCACGCAGCGTCGCCGCTTTCACTTGCTATGCGCTGCTGCAAGTTGCCGCGGTAGATCAAGTACGGCTCAGCTTGCCCCTCGATGACGGCATCATCAACTACCACCTTGCTGACATGCTCAAGTGATGGGAGTTCATACATGGTATCGAGCAGCACTTGCTCCAGAATGGTCCGCAGACCGCGCGCGCCAGTCTTGCGCTTGAGCGCCTTGCGCGCGATCGCCTGCAAGGCTTCCGGACGGAACTCAAGCTCGGCACCTTCCATCTCGAACAGCTTTTTGAACTGCTTGGTCACGGCATTGCGCGGTTCGGTGAGAATTTTCACCAGTGCCGGCTCATCCAATTCGTCCAGCGTCGCCAACACCGGCAAGCGCCCAACGAACTCGGGAATCAGCCCATAGCGCACCAGATCGGACGGTTCCACGTCGGACAGCAACTTGCCCAGGCTCTCGGTGCGCTCTTTACTGCGTACCTCGGCGGAGAAACCGATACCCGTGGTTTCTGAGCGCTGCTGGATGACTTTCTCAAGCCCGGAGAACGCACCGCCACAAATGAACAAGATATTGCGCGTATCGACCTGCAGGAATTCCTGCTGCGGGTGCTTGCGACCGCCCTGCGGCGGAACCGAAGCCAGTGTGCCTTCAATCAGCTTGAGCAGGGCTTGCTGCACGCCCTCGCCGGACACATCGCGAGTGATCGACGGGTTCTCGCTCTTGCGTGAGATCTTGTCGATTTCGTCGATATAGACAATACCTGACTGAGCCTTCTCGACGTCGTAGTCGCACTTTTGGAGCAGCTTCTGAATGATGTTCTCAACATCCTCGCCCACGTAACCGGCCTCGGTCAGCGTGGTCGCATCGGCGATGGTGAACGGCACATTGAGCAGCCGCGCCAGCGTTTCGGCCAGCAAGGTCTTGCCCGAGCCGGTCGGGCCGATCAGCAGGATGTTGGATTTGCCAAGCTCGACGTCGTCGCTCTTGGCACGCGACTCCATCCGCTTGTAATGATTATAGACCGCGACCGCCAAGGCCTTTTTGGCCCGCGTCTGCCCGACCACGTACTGATCGAGGGTCTCCATGATCTCGCGCGGCTTGGGCAGTTGGGTGCGCCCGGAGGCGGCCTTCTCCTCCAGCTCTTCGCGGATGATGTCGTTACAGAGTTCTACACATTCATCGCAGATGAATACTGACGGTCCCGCGATCAGTTTGCGCACTTCATGCTGGCTCTTGCCGCAGAAAGAGCAGTAGAGAATCTTGCCGCTGTCGTTGGAACGACCTTGCCGCTCGTCGCTCATGCTTTCGATCCTGCTGATATAACCGGTTGCGCTTCGAGAATAGCACAGCACCCCGCGTCTGCACCCAGACGCAGGGACGCGCTTCTCACTTCCTGGAGTCGGCGACGAATCAGGCCGACTTCACCGTTTCGGTGGTGCGTCGATCAAGTACCGAGTCGACCAACCCGTAAGCTTGTGCGTCACTGGCGCTCATGAAGCGGTCGCGCTCGGTGTCGTGAGCGATTTCGTCGATCGGCTTGCCGGTGTGCTCGGCGAGGATCGCGTTCAACCGCTCGCGCATGGTCAGGATCTCACGGGCATGAATTTCGATGTCCGTGGCCTGGCCCGAGATGCCACCTGCCCAAGGCTGGTGGATCATGATGCGCGAATGCGGCAACGAATACCGCTTGCCAGCCGTGCCGGCCGCCAGCAACAACGCTCCCATGCTCGCCGCTTGTCCAACGCACATGGTGCTGACGCTAGGCTTGATGAACTGCATGGTGTCATAGATCGCCAACCCCGCCGTCACCGAACCGCCGGGGCTGTTGATGTACAAGTGAATGTCCTTGTCCGGATTCTCCGATTCAAGGAACAACATCTGCGCGATCACCACGTTGGCCACGTGATCGTTGACTTCGCCGACGAGAAAGATCACCCGCTCCTTGAGCAGGCGCGAATAGATATCGTACGAGCGCTCGCCCCGCGAGGTCTGCTCGACGACCATCGGGACCAGATTGAGGTTCTGGATGGTGGCCATGGTTACCGCTCTCCGCTGGATGGGCCTGATTAAAGGTTCAGGCGCTTACCGGCCGCATCACTTCATCGAAGCTCAGATTCTGTTCGGTGGTTTTGGCATGATCCGCCACCCACTCAGCCACCTGATCTTCCATCACGCGATTTTGCAGCCCAGACATCAATTGGGGGTCACCGTTGTACAGTTCAATGACCTTCTCCGGCTCCTCGTAGGTCGAAGCAATCGCCGCAAGCTGCTCGGCGATGCGCTTGCGATCGATCTTCAGCTCCTGCTTGCGAGCGATTTCGCCCATCAGAAGACCGGCGACCACCCGCTTGCGCGCCATAGGCAGCGCCGCTTCGATCAACTGCGGCGGCGGCTGCTGGCCGCGCGGCACGCTGCCCGTAGCCATGTTCTGGGCTTCAGACTGCACCATCAGGTTGGGCACATCAAGCGCGCTATGCGCATCGGCCAGCTTTTCGGCCACTTCTGACTTTAAGCGCGCCATCAGCGTCGCCTTCAGCTCACGCTCTAGGTTGGCGCGGACTTCTTTGCGGAAATTCTCCAAATCGCCATCGTCGACGCCGAAAAGCTTGATGAACTCGGCATCCACTTCCGGCAGGCTGGGTTGCTGAACCTTGATGATCTTGAGGCTGACTTGGGCCTGCTTGCCGGCAAGGCCTTCATTGCGGAAATCCGCCGGAAAGCTGATTTCAGACTCAAAGCCATCGTCGGCCTTGCGACCTAACAAAGCCTCATCCAACGCCTTGAACAAGTTGCCTGAGCCGAGCACGCTGCCGGCTCTCTCCAGGCCCTCCGTCGGGAACCGGTAATCGCCGGCCACCGCGCTGTATTCGAACATCACGAAGTCGCCATCCTGCGAAGCGCGCTCGACCTCTTCAAAGCTGCGGCGCTGCTGACGCAAGGTATCGATCATCTTGTCGATATCGGCATCGCCGACGATGGCGATCGGACGGGTGATTTCGAGAGCACCGACATTGATCTCCGGAAACTCCGGCATGATCTCGAAGGTGGCGGTATAGGCGATTTCGCCTTCGCTTGGCTGGCCGGTGGTGTCGATCGCGGGGTTGGCGATCGGGCGTAGCTTTTCCTGCTCCACAGCCTCGCGCAAGGTGCTGCCGATCAGATCGGACAACACTTCACCGCGGACCTGCGCGCCGAAGCGCTGCTTGATCACGGCCACCGGGACCTTACCAGGACGGAAGCCCTTCAGCCGGACCGTGCGCCCCATCTCGTTGATGCGCTCACTGACCTGCGTATCGAGGCGCGCCACCGGAAACTTCACGGTGAGCTTACGCTCGAGCTTGCCGACATTCTCAACCGAAACCTGCATGAGCTCTCCTGGTATTACCTAAAGTTGTAGGCCGCTGGCGAGGCTCACCAGAACGGCCGAATGCCTTGAATCCAAAGGATGGTGCGAAAGGCGGGACTCGAACCCGCACGGTGTTACCCGCCAGAACCTAAATCTGGTGCGTCTACCAATTCCGCCACTTTCGCACTACTTCAACTTGACTTACGCAATGCTGGCACAGTCATCTAACCCGACAGGATTCAACGAACCTTCGCCAGCCTCACGCACCATCGCTCTAAGTCGATGATTCCCTTGCACGAAGCACACCATTTTACGATCGTGTGGCTCGTCAGTACAAGCAGGCTGAAACGCACAGGCTTTCAATGGCAAAAAAAAACAATGGCCCGCATCGCTGCAGGCCATTGTCGGTTTGGTGGGCCGTGTAAGATTCGAACTTACGACCAATTGATTAAGAGTCAACTGCTCTACCAACTGAGCTAACGGCCCAAACTTTGAAACTTGTGCTGCACTAACTGGGGTGGACGATGGGATTCGAACCCACGACAACCGGAATCACAATCCGGTACTCTAACCAACTGAGCTACGCCCACCGTAAACTACGTTTTGGCGCGCCCGACAGGAATCGAACCTGCAACCGTCGGCTTAGAAGGCCGATGCTCTATCCGGTTGAGCTACAGGCGCAATACTAACTTGCGTTACACCTGCTGGTCGGGGCAGAGGGATTCGAACCCACGACATCCAGCTCCCAAAGCTGGCGCTCTACCAGGCTGAGCTATACCCCGCTTTCGCACCTAAGCCTGCCATAGCAGACGCAAGACTTGAAATGTTACGGGCGACACTTCGCTCAGTCAATCCGTATCGAAGCACACCGAACTTAAAACTTAATCGTTATACCAAGAAGCGATCAGCTGCCTCGCGGATGCAAGTTGAATGCAATCATTCAACTTGTGTTGTAAATGGCGCGCCCGGAGAGATTCGAACTCCCGACCACCAAGTTCGTAGCCTGGTACTCTATCCAACTGAGCTACGGGCGCGCTGTGAAACTTGTTGCTTGGTCGCTGTCTCGATGTCTTGAGAAGCGCTGAAGCCAGAAGCGGGATTATTCAGATTTGATGCGCCTGCGTCAACACTTTTTTGAAAATTTTACTTCGTTCGATGATGCTCGATCGAAGTTAATGCTCCCAGCAAGGCAAGCACCCTTGTAATGAGCCGCGCAGTCTAGCCATCTAGAAGGCCAAAGTCGAGCGCTTTGATCGAATCATTTCAGCAACAGACTGAAAAAGAAAGACGACGCAATGGCGCCGCCTCTCTTATATTGCCCACAGCGCCTAAGCTCAGCGACCGCAGCCCGCGCAGCGGGCGGCTCAGCTCTGCGTGGCGGGATCACCCAGCTTGGCCCCTGCGTCACCACGCGGCGGCGGCGGGGGTGGCGGGGTAGCCGTGGTCGAGGCGCTCTTGGACCAGTCCGCCGGCGGTCCGGGCTCGCGGCCAGCCATGATGTCATCGATTTGATGCGCATCAATGGTTTCGTACTGAAGCAGCGCCTCAGCCATGACATGAAGCTTATCGATGTTGTCGGTCAACAACTGCCGAGTGCGCGCGTAGGCGTTATCCAGAATCTCACGCACCACTTCGTCGATCTTGCGCGCGGTCTGGTCGGACACGCTCTTGTGCTGCGTTACCGTGCGACCGAGGAATACTTCATCCTCATCTTCGCCGTAGGCCACTGGGCCGAGAGCATCCGACAGTCCCCATTTGGTGACCATGTTACGCGCCATCTTGGTCGCGCGCTCAATGTCGTTCGAGGCGCCAGTGGTGACCTTGTTCTCACCGAAGATCAGCGCCTCGGCGACACGCCCGCCGTACAGCGAGCACAGCTGCGATTCGATCGCCACCCGGTTCATACTGTACTTGTCGCCTTCGGGCAAGTACATGGTGACGCCCAAGGCACGGCCGCGCGGGATGATGGTCACCTTGTAGACCGGATCGTGCTCCGGCACCAGGCGGCCCACCACAGCATGTCCTGCCTCATGATAGGCGGTGAGCTTCTTTTCATCCTCGCTCATTGCCATGGAGCGACGCTCGCTGCCCATCAAAATCTTGTCGCGCGCTTTATCCAAATGAATCATGCGCACGTCGCGCGCGTTTTCACGTGCGGCGAACAACGCCGCCTCGTTGACCAGGTTGGCCAGATCGGCTCCTGAGAAACCCGGCGTGCCGCGTGCAATCACCATCGGATTGACATCGGCGGCAGTCGGCACCTTACGCAAATGAACTTTAAGAATCTGCTCGCGCCCTTTCACATCGGGCAAGCCGACCACAACTTGGCGATCGAAGCGACCGGGACGCAGCAAAGCCGGGTCGAGTACATCGGGTCGGTTAGTAGCCGCGATGACGATGATGCCCTCGGTGCCTTCAAAACCGTCCATTTCGACCAGCAGCTGATTCAACGTCTGCTCGCGCTCGTCGTGACCACCACCCAGGCCGGCGCCGCGATGACGACCGACCGCATCGATCTCATCGATAAAGATGATGCACGGCGCGTGCTTCTTAGCCTGCTCGAACATGTCGCGCACGCGACTGGCGCCGACACCGACGAACATCTCCACGAAATCCGAACCGGAGATCGAGAAGAACGGCACCTTCGCTTCGCCGGCGATCGCCTTGGCCAGCAAGGTTTTACCGGTGCCGGGCGGGCCGACCATCAATACACCGCGCGGAATCTTGCCGCCCAACTTCTGGAACTTGGATGGGTCGCGCAGGAATTCGACCAGCTCGCCAACTTCTTCCTTGGCTTCGTCGCAACCGGCAACGTCGCTGAAGTTGACCTTGATCTGGTCTTCGCCCTGCAGCTTGGCGCGGGAGCGACCGAAACTCATCGCACCACGTCCGCCGCCACCGGCCTGCATCTGCCGCATGAACCAGATGAACACCACCGCGATCAAGATGATCGGCAGCCAGTTGAACAGCAACCCGATCAGTGAGAAGCCGTTATTGGACGGCTCCTGGCGCACTTCGACGCCCTTGTCGCTCATCTGCTTGACCACCGCATTGGTGGAAAAGCCCAACACTGGCGCCACGGTGCGGAAGCTCGATCCGTCCTTGAGCTTGCCGCTGATGGTCGACGGTTGGTCCGCCCCGATCGTCGCGCTGGCAACGTTGCCGTTGTCCACGCTCTGTACGAAGCTGCTGTATGGCAGGTCCGTGGCCGAGCTGCTATGCGAGTTGAAGCCCTGATACACGGTGATGAGGACCACCGCGATGATCAGATAGAGCAGTAGGTTTTTCGCCATTTCGTTCATGCGCGGTTCTCGCCCGGTGCCCGGCCGCTGGACTTCAGTCCAACAGCCAATGCGTATACCTCACGCGAACGAGCGCGTGAGGCCTTTGGTTTACGCATCGTCACGCGACTGAACTCCGCGCGCAAGCTGCGTAAATACTCGTCGAAGCCGGCTCCCTGGAAAAGCTTGATCAGGAACGCCCCACCCGGCTTAAGCCAGTGCCGGCTGAAATCAAGCGCCAGATCGGCCAGATCCATTGCTCGGATCTGATCGGCCAGGGCCACACCGCTCATATTGGGGGCCATGTCGGACAGTACAAGATCGACCTTTTCGCCAAGCAGGCGACTTTCCAGCTCGTGCAGCACCGATTCTTCGCGAAAATCGCCTTGGATGAAATCCACGCCGCCCAGCCCCTGCATCGGCAGGATATCCAGCGCGATCACCTTGCCGGTATCGCCCAAGCGTTTGCGCACCAGCTGCGACCAGCCACCTGGCGCGGCGCCCAGATCAACCACGCTCATATTCGGCTTGAGCAGGCGATCACGGTCGACCAACTCTTCAAGTTTGAACACCGCGCGTGAACGCAGCCCTTCGGCCTGCGCTTTTTTTACGTAGACATCGTCGAAATGCTCCCGCAGCCAGCGGGAACTGCTTTTGCTGCGAGACATGGTCGGCAGGGCCACAGATAGGGTAAATGGTGATGACATGATACCCTTTGCCGTCCATTTACCGCACATCGAATCTGAACGCATGGCCCTTTCTTCCTCGCAACGGCGCTACTTGCGCAGCCTTGCCCACGACCTCAGCCCGGTGATCCTGCTCGGCGCTAAGGGGGCCACCGATGCGGTTCTGAAAGAACTCGACTTGGCGCTGGCGCACCATGAACTGGTAAAGGTCAAGCTGTCCGGCGGCGATAAGGACGAGCGCCAGAGCCAGATCAATTTCCTGATCGAAGGCACCGGGGCCGAAGACATCCAGACCATCGGCCACGTTCTAGTGCTGTTTCGCCGCAATGCTGACGAGCCCAAGCTAGCCCTGCCACGCTGATGGATCTATCACTCGACTTTCCCGACAACACCTTGTTCGTGCGCCGCGTCGGCCCGAACAGCGTCACCGTGGTCGATCGTGAACTCAAAAAAAGCTTCATCCTCGGCACGAGCCAAGTGATCGAGGATTGGCCGGTTACTGCCGTTGATCAACTCGATGCCAGCCATGTCGAAACCATTCTCGCATTACAGCCAGAAGTGGTTCTGCTGGGCACCGGTCAGCAGCAGCGTTTTCCCGCTGCCGCCTTCCTGGCCGGCTTTCTTCGCCAGGGGGTAGGCATTGAAGTGATGGACAACGCCGCCGCCGCGCGCACGCACGGCTTGCTGGCTGGCGAAGGACGGCTGGTGGTCACCGCCTTTATCCTGCCGGCGGCCTGAGAAACGGTTTAAGCGTACCGCGGCGTAGCCGACTGCGGCATCGCGCCGCCGTCGCATCGTCGATCAACGTGACGGCAGATAGCTCAGCGGATCAACCGGATTGCCGTCCTTGCGGATTTGAAACTGCAATTCATCACGCGAGGCACCCGTCGAGCCCATTTCGGCGATTTGTTGACCTGCGCTCACCTTTTGCCCTTCTTTGACCAGCCGTTTGCGGTTGTGGCCGTAAGCCGACAGCAGGCTATCGTTGTGCTTGATGATGATCAGCTCACCGTAACCAACCAGGCCGTTGCCGCTGTAGACCACCACACCATCGGCGGCGGCGCGCACCGGATCGCCGGCCTTGCCGGTGATCTCGATGCCAGGAATCGCATCGCCACTCTGGAATCGCTTGAACACGCTTCCATCCGCCGGCCAGCGCCAGTTGACGCCGCCAGCGGAGCGCGCCGGACCACTGCTGACCACCGGCGTCTGCGCCGGCTCTGGCGGCGTGACGGCGGTGGAGCCGGCGACCGGCACGGTCACCGCGCCGGCCGCCGGTGCTGGCGTCGTCGACGGATGCGATCCGGCGGCCACGACGGCGGCCGACACGGCGGGAGGCGCGGCACTATGGCTGGCAGGCGGCACATCCTCGAAGGCCGGCGCGACAGCGACCGGTTCGGGCGCCGGCGCGGGGCGCGAGGGAGGCGGTGGCACGGCGGCGACTACAGAGGATCGCGATGATTCGCGACCGGGCGGCGACAAGCGCAACACCTGGCCCGGCCAGATCGTATAGGGGTCGGAAATACCGTTCCAAGCCGCTAGCGTGCGGTAGTCCATGCCGTTGCGAAAGGCGATGCTGTACAGCGTATCGCCCTTAATCACCTGATAACTGCCGCCGGGTATCCGCGGCGATGCGTTCGTCGAGCCCTCGGCATAGCCACTGGACGATGACTGCACCACCACCGCGCGGCCGCAGGCGGCCAACAGCAGCGCAGCGGCGCCGACGGTCAAAAATCGCAAGGGAGTTTTCATGGGCGCGAGCATAGCGACCGTCGCGAGGATTTTCATGCGTTTCCTCGCTCCGCCCGATTCACGCATCACGCATCACGCATCACGCAGCCAAAACCACCATCCCGCCAGCACCGCCAGCGCCACCAAGGCCAGCCAGCCGATGCGCTCGATGTGTTTGTGCAGCAACTGCTCGGCACGCGGGCCGAACAAACGGATCAAGAGGGCCAGCAACCACACGCGCTTACCGCGGCCCAAGGCCATGCACGCCAGGAAAGGCAACAGCGGCACGCCGACGATGCCCGCCGCCCAGGTGACGAATTTCATCGGCACCACCGGCTGCAACGCGGCCAACGTCAGCGCCAGCAGCATGCCGATCCAATGCTGGTTCATGTCGGTACGCAGGCTTTCCACGCCTGTATCGATGGTCGCCAGCAAGCCCTGCCCCAGATGCGGGCTGATCAACTGGAAGGCCCAATGCCCCAGCGCATACCCCACCAATGAGCCCAGCAATGAAAACAGCAGGCTGATATTCGCGAAGCGGAAGGCCTTTTTCGGCTCGGCCAGCATCATCGGCGCCAGCATGACTTCGGGCGGTATCGGAAAGATAAAAGCCTCGACAAAACTGAGTCCCGACAGATACGCCACGGCTCTGGGATGGCGCGCCCAGCCAAGCACGCGCTCATAAAGCTTGCCGAACAAACGCATCAGGACTTCCTAGTTGTCAGATGAAACGATTCGGCCGGCATCAACCAATGCCGCCGAGTAGCGGGACAAAGCTCACCGCACCCAGTTCTTCCTGGATGAAATCGCCCTGACCGTCGCCGCGCATGCGGATCAGGGTCTGGCTGCTCGGCGACCCCACGGGTGCCACCAGCACGCCGGTGGGACTGAGCTGATCGAGCAGCCGGTTAGGGATTGCATCGCCGGCGGCGGTGAGAATGATGGCATCGAACGGACCCTCGGCGGCCCAGCCAAGCTTGCCATCATCATGGCGCGAGCGCACGTTGGTCAGTCCCAGCTGCCGGAAACGTCGGCGCGCCTGGCGCAGCAATTCCTCGATCCGTTCCACAGTGAACAAATGCGGCACCAGCGCCGCCATCACCACCGCCTGATAGCCCGAGCCGGTGCCGATTTCCAACACTTTCTCGGGCATGCCAAATTCAAGCAACGCTTCGGTCATGCGCGCCACCACCCAGGGCTGGGAGATGGTCTGGCCATGACCGATCGGCAGCGCGGTGTTCTCGTAGGCACGCGAATGCAGCGCCTGATCGATGAAATGATGACGCGGCACCGTGCGGATCACCTCGATCACGCGCGGATCGTTGATGCCGTCTTCCTTGAGGCTGGCAGCCAGGCGATCGCGCGCGCGCTGCGACGTCATCCCCTCACCCTTGAACGCCGATGGCGGCAACGGATGGACGTTCATCGCTCAAGCCACCTTGTGTGCTGGGGCCGCCGCGTCGGCGGCCATGTCGTCGCTGATGCCCTGCATCCAGCTGGAGACTTTTTCCAGCGCCTGATAGCGCGTCAGGTCAACGTGGATTGGCGTCACCGAGACATAGCCCCGGCGTACCGCGTCGAAATCGGTGCCCGGGCCGGCATCGTCGATTTCGCCAGCCGGACCGATCCACCAGATCGGCTTGCCGCGCGGATCGGTTTGCGCGATCGACGGCGCCGCGCGGTGGCGCTTGCCCAAGCGAGTCACTTCGAAGCCGCGGATATCCGCCCACGCGCGATCGGGCACATTGACGTTGAGGATGGTGTCGGCCGGCAGCGGATCGACCAGCAGTCGGCGCATCAGCAGCAGCACAGCTTCGGCAGCCGATTCGTAATGATCCCCCCGATGATCCACGGTAACCAGCGATACCGCGATCGCCGGCAACCCCAGGAAACGCCCTTCCATCGCGGCCGAGACGGTCCCCGAATAGATCACGTCATCGCCCAGGTTGGCCGAGTTGTTGATGCCGGACACCACGATATCGGGCTCGTAGTCGAGCATGCCGGCCAAGGCCAGATGCACGCAGTCGGTCGGCGTGCCGGCAACCCGGAAATAGCCGTTGCCCATCGGCAGCACGCGGATCGGCGCATCCAGGGTCAATGAATTGCTGGCGCCGGAGCGATCGCGGTCGGGCGCGACCACGGTGACTTCGCCGACCGCCGCCAGACGATCCGCCA
>JBEVMS010000229.1:0-7641 GCA_040508515.1 Dyella sp.
GCCGCTCGAACCATGCGCCTCGTGCAAGAACGCGTCGTAATCGGTGATGTAATCGCTGGGATCGTACAGTTGGTCGGCGAGCACCATCAGCACGCAGTCGGCGCTGAAGTCGTACAGCTCGCGCCACACCATGCGACCCAACAACAGGCCGCGCGAGGGATCGTCCAGCACCACCTCTCGGGAACCGCCGCCGTCGTCCAGCAACATGGTGACCGAGCCACGCACCGCCACTACCAGTTGCTTGAGATGTCGATGCGCGTGCTGCCCGCGGCGCACGCCGCTCTTGGTGGCGAACATGTAGTACACGCGCCGGATTTCAAAGGGCACGTTCCGATCCTTCTCCAAAGCGATCAACATGCCGCGCTGGTCGCCGTGCTTCTGCAACTGGATTCGTTCGATTTCCATCATTTGGGCCGGGCTGTGAATGCTTTGGAGGACGACGTATGCGAATGAGTGCCGCTTGGCCGGCAAAAGGTTGCATCCCCACTTAGGCGGCCGCACGCCGGAGCAACGTGTCCAAAAAATCCGTGTGTCTACCGCCCGCATGCGCGCCTGCGTGCGCTGCGGCACGACTGCCGGCTCGCCAACGGATCGTGCTGGCGCGGACGCATCTTTTGAATCGTGGTCTGCGCGAGTGCGATTGATCCGATGCAACCTTTCTCGATGCAAGGGGCACACACGCTCACTAGGCCCCTTCAAGCCCACTCTCACGCGCTTCAAACGGTATGGGCATGCATGGGATTGAGCACCATCACAGCGACGCGCAAAAGGCAATCGGGTATGGGACTACAGACGAAAAAAAACGCCTTCCCACGGGACAACGATGAGGCGGCATATGCGCCCAGCACGCCGAGCGGAAATCAATCGCCACAACCCGCTCAGGTCACCGTGCCGATGCGACCCAAGACCCTGGTGGTGTTGCACTGGCTCACCGTGCTTTGCCTGATCATGGCGGCCACCCTGATCCTGACCCGCGAGCAAGTCGACGGACGCGCGCTCGAACAATGGCTGCTCGAAGGGCATCGCCATTTTGGATTGCTGGTGCTTTTGCTGCTCCTGGCGCGCGTGGCGGTTCGATTTCGCGCCGGCAAACTGCAGCCTGCGGGGGAGCATGCACGCATCTTCCGCGTTGCGGCGACGCTGACTCACTTTGCCTTGTATGGCCTGCTGCTCGCGCTGCCACTGCTGGGCTGGGCGCTCAGCGATGCCGAAGACAAGCCCGTGCATTTCCTGGGCGCCACGCTGCCTGCGATCGTGGGCGCTGACGAGGATCTCGCCGACAAACTGCAGTTGCTGCATACCGATGCCGCCTGGCTGCTGCTTGGGCTGGTCACCTTGCATGTCGCGGCAGCCCTTGTGCATCACTTTGTGCTACGCGACGGGACGCTACGGATGATGCTGCCCAAACGCCGTCGCTGATGGGCGCCTGACCTTTCCCCGCTCCGCCCCTCTAAAAACTCAAGGAGACTCCATGCTGCCTTTTCTGATCCGACGCGCCAGGCGAAGGCCAAAGAACATGCCCCTGTGGTGTGGCTTGGCCGTGCTGCTGCTACTGGCCTGCACCGATGCACATGCCATTCCCGCCTACGCGCGACAGACCGGCTCCGCATGTGCCGACTGTCACGCCGGTGCTTATGGTGCAGGCGCCGGTGGCACCCTGACCCCGTACGGCATGCGTTTCAAAATGAACGGCTACACCGATACGGACGGAAACGGCATCAAGATTCCCTTGTCCGGTCAGCTCATCGAAACCCATAGCGCACCGGCCCGCGGCCAGAGCAGCACGGAACTCACCGAAGCTGACCTCTACCTGGCGGGACGCATTACCGACCAGGTCGGCGGCTACGTCAAAGTTACTGCCGATCACACCGCCCAGTCGGGCACGTACAACACGCAGCTGAGCAACGTCGACCTGCGCTTCGTGGCCAAGGATCTCAAGCTCAACGGCAAGGACTTGCTGGTCGGCGTGAGCGTCAACAACAATCCCGGCTTCGACGATCCGGTCGATGTTCTACCGGCGTCGGTAAGCCTGGGGCCGCCGGGTGGAAGCGGCCCTTCCGGTACTTTGCTGAACCCCTCCAGCGCCAATGCCCCGGCCAACCGTGTCATCGGTGCCACCGTCTACGGCCTGTATGACTCCAACTGGTATGGCGAAGTGGGCACGTACAACTCCCTGCCCACCTCCGAACAGGATCATCTGGGTTACGCGCTCTCCGGCGACCCCGGCAGGCTCAGCGATACGGCCTATTTCCGCTTCGCCTATATGAAGGACTTGAAGACCCAGTTCTTCTCGATCGGCCTGGCCGGATTGAACACCAAACGCCAGTTGCCGCGAACCGGACCGAGCGACAGCATCACCGACCTGGGCTACGACCTTAGTTACCAATACCTCGGTAACCGCAACAACATCGTGCAGGTCAGTTACATCAATATCCTGGAGCAGCGTAAATACGGCAGCATGCCGGCAAGCCCCACCGTCCCCGGCCTTTTCGCCCTGCCGGACGGCACGCTGCATGACCAGACGCTCAGCCTGACCTATACCTTCATGCAGAGCTACGGCGTGCAATGGGCGCACCTGGTGAGCACCGGCACGCACGACGCGGTTCGCTTCGGGCCCTTCGGCGATCCGGACACCACCGCTAACCTCATCAGCGTGTTCTGGTCGCCCTTCGGCAAGGACGACTCGTTTACCTCGATCGCGAATTTGAAGCTCGCCGCCACCTGGTTCCGTTTCACGAAATTCAACGGCGCGACCGACAACATCTTCGATGTGCCGTTAGGCGTGTCGACGACCAAGCCCGCGGACCTAAACGCCTTCTCGGTTTCGGCGAGCGTGGCGTTCTAAAAACTTGCACAGGAATCAGAATGTGACGAAGTTATCTTTGGGCCTATGTGCCGCAGCGCTCGTCCTGGGCTGGGCCTCGACCTCCCCTGCCGCCCATGCCGGTGATGCCAGCGCCGGAGCCAGTGTCTATAAATCCGAGTGTGCCGAGTGCCATGCCATCAAGGAGGGCCGCAACAAGAAAGGCCCCAGCCTTTTCGGTATCGTCGGCCGCAAGGCCGCCACCGCGCCCGATTACCAGTATTCGGATGCCATGCGCGCGAAAACCGATTGGGTCTGGACGCCAGAAAAACTGCATGACTATTTGTCGCAACCCGCCAAGCAGGCCATCCCCGGTACCAAGATGCGATACGATGGCCTGACTGATGCCAAGCAGTTGGACGATCTCATCGCCTACCTGAGCACAGTCCACTAAACCGTCCCTTCGCCGCGTGTCGCTGCGCTTGGACGCGGGTGGCCTGGCATCACCTCATACACTGGTTATTCGAATCATGAAGTGATGCTGCGCAACCGTTCAAAGGTTAACGTTCGAGAGACTCCCTTCGCCGTGGTGGTTCGCCACCACGGCGAAGTTTTTATGCGCCCGGAACGGTAACTTTCATGGCGCCATGCTCCCGCTTCCGAGCCCCTACCAGATCGCCGCGCTCGCGCCCCGGAGCCAGCTCGCACGCCGGCTGCCATGGCGCCGTGACGTCAAGAAAGCGGCTGGGCGCCCTGTCGGCAGCCATCGCAACCTGTCTTTGCATGCCGCTGCATGCGCAGTCCTCGCCTTTCAGCGGCACCGTCGCACTCAGCTCGCAACTGGTCGACCGCGGTCTGCCGGTTACCTCGAACACGCCCACGATGCAGGGCGCGGCGGCCTGGTCCTCGCCCAGTGGCTGGTCGCTGGGCATCTCGGCCAGCGCCGAGCTGCGCTCGCCAGGCACCCTTGCCGAGTCGATGGCGCAGGCCTCCCGCAGTTGGGCACTATCCAGCGACTGGCAGATGCAGGCCAGCGTGATTTACTACAGCTACACCGGCGACGCTCAGACAAGGGTCTACGATCGCGGCGAGGCGGGAGTGACGTGGATCTACCGCGACATCCTGACCTTTGACCTCGCGGCCGTCCGCGTCATCGGGTCCAGTGACCACCGCCCGCGCGCCGCAGCCGATGTCGGCTTTCACTGGCCGCTGATCTGGAATTTTTCCTTGTCGGCCGGCGCGGGGCTGGCGCAGTCGCTCAGTGCGCCCCGCTACTACGCCCACGCGGGCGCTTACGACCACAATCCGTCCGGGACTTATGCCTACGGCCAGACAGGCCTGATCTGGAATTATGGCCACTGGCAGTTGGCCCTCGATCGCATCCTGACCAGCCAGGACGCGCGCCGGCTCGGCGGCAATCTGAATGCATCGCCATGGGTCGCGACGATGTCACGTTCGTTCTAACACCATCGCAACCTTTTCACCTTGACAAGGTACTCACGTAGCGAACCGATCGCCATTTGAGCGTTTTTCCTCAAGCTTATGAACGACACCGATAGAAACGCCGACGCCACCGATCGCCTGCTGCTGCAACGCATGGCAGCGGGAGACCGTGCCGCGCTGACGGTGCTTTACCGCAGTTACCACGGCCGGCTTTGCCGCTTCCTGTCGCGGCTGACCCGCCGCCCGGATGTGATCGAGGAAGTCATCAACGATTGCTTGTGGATCGCCTGGCAAAAAGCCGGCAGCTTCCATGGGGATTCGCGCGTGTCCACCTGGATCATGGGCATCGCCTATCGCTGCGGCCTCAAGGCGCTACGCCAGCACGGCGATGAACCGGTCGACGACGACAACGTGTCCGAAGCGCTGATTCCCTCCCATGATCCTGGCGAAGACCGCGAATTGCGCGACTGGCTAGGCAAGGGGCTGGACCGTTTGTCGGTCGATCAGCGGGTGGTGGTCGAGCTGGTCTATGGCGTCGGGCACAGTCTGGACGACGTGGCCGTGATCATGCAGTGCCCGGTCGGCACGGTCAAAGCGCGGCTGTTCCACGCCCGAGTCAAGTTACGCAATGTGCTTCCATCGCTGGCCGGAAACACATCCAACACCAAGGAGAGCGCACCATGACGTTCCCGATGAATACCGGCAGAGACTGTGCCATCGCCTGGGAGGCGATGCCATGGGTGTTGCAAGGCAGCGCGCCTCAAGAACAAAGCCAGTGGCTGAGCGAGCATCTGGCGCAGTGTGAATCGTGCCGTGCGGAGTTCGCGCAGCAGCAGCAGTTGCAGTTGGCGATGTCGCTGCCGGCGGATATCACGCTTGACGCGGACGTCGGCCTGCGCCGCCTGCTCGGGCGCCTCGACATGCCCGAGCTGCCGGAAATCGCCACGCCGAAACGTTCGTCAGCCTCCCCCTGGCTACAACGCGCGTTGATCGCCGCGGTGCTGGTTCAAGCTATCGGCATCGGTGTGTTGGGTGCCAAGCTCGGGTCGGCCGGCGGCAGCGCGCCCGCGCCCTACCGCACGTTGAGCCAGCAAGCCGCGCCCGTTGCACCCGGCGCGATTCATGTGGTGCCCGATGCCAGCATGAAGCTCGCCGACTGGGACACGCTGCTTCATCAACTTCGCTTGCAGGTGGTGCAAGGTCCCAACGATGTCGGTGCCTACACCGTCGTGCCAACCGGCGCGGCATCGGCTTCGACGCAAATCCTCGCGCAACTGCGTGCCACGCACGGCATTCGCTTGGCTGAGCCAGTCGCGGCAACACCATGACCTTTCGCGCGCTCATTCTGATTGCGTTGCTGGGGGTCTTGAGCGCCTGCGCGCATACCCCTGCCAAGCCCGCGCAAGACGATAAAGCCGTCCCAGCCGCCTCGTCCGCCAGCAGCGTCTCCACCATGGACAGCGAGCGCGACATCGTCCTGGCTGTCGCCAATCCGCTGGAGCCGCCGTCTACGCATGCCGGCTCCAGCTTGCTCGGCTATGTGCCGCCCGGAAATTACGGTGCCGGCCAGCGCGCCACCGCGACCCTGGCGGATATCAAACGCACGTACCGCTTGCGCGAGATCACCGGCTGGCCGATCAAGGCACTCGATTTGTATTGCGTGGTGTTGGAGCCCCCGCCCGGAATCACCCGCGACGAACTGCTCAAGACGCTCGCTGCGGACGAACGCGTACAACTTGCCCAACCCCTGCAAGATTATTCCGTCTACGCGGACAAGCCGCAGGCGCCGGCAGCCGGCGAGCATCACTACAACGATCCCTACGTCGACTTGCAGCGCGGCTTCGTCGAAACCGATGCCGCACTCGCGCACAACATCAGCCAAGGCGATGGCGTGCGCGTGGCAGTCGTCGATACCGGCGTGGATACGGCGCATCCGGATTTGCGCGGTCAAATCCACGACACGCACAACGAGGTCGACGACAACACCGTGGCATTCGATCACGACAGCCATGGCACCGAGGTCGCCGGGATCATTGCTGCCGTCAGCGACAACCATCAAGGCATCGTGGGCATCGCCCCCAAGGCCGTCCTCAGCGTGTACAAGGCATGCTGGTATCCGCCGGCACCCAACAGCGACGCGCGCTGCAACTCCTTCACCCTGGCCAAGGCGCTGGCGGCGATCATCGACACCGATGCGCGCATCGTCAACATGAGCCTGGGTGGTCCAGCCGATCCGCTGCTGAACAAGCTGCTTGCCCATTTATTGAGCCAGGGTCGCATCGTGGTCGCGGCGATGCCGCCGGATGGAAACATCGCCGGCTTTCCCGACAATGGCGCCGGGGTCCTCATCGTGCGCAGCAGCGCGACAACGCCGGCCTTGCCCGGCGTTTTGAGCGCACCGGGAGCCGACATCCTGACCACCCAGCCCAACGGCGGCTATGACTTCACTTCGGGGTCGTCGATGGCCGCCGCGCATGTCAGCGGCATTGCCGCGTTATTGCTGGGCCTGGCGCCCAAGCTGGACGCCGGCACGCTACGCGACCTTTTGCTCCATAGCAGCAAGGTTTCAGGCGGCGTGCTGCAAGTGAACGCGGCATCGGCGGTGGCTGCCCTGCGCAATAAACCCGCCGCCTGATCGGGACGATTTTTACTATGTTGCTGCGTCGTGGCTAACCTGATTCCCCTGTGGCTGCACAAGCTCAGCGCGCCGCCGATCTTCTACCGCGTTGCCGGCATCGTGCGGCCTTGGGCACTGGCCTTGGCGCTGCTGCTTGGCGCGGTGGCGCTGTATGGCGGCTTGGTGCTGGCGCCGCCGGACTACCAACAGCACGACGCCTACCGGGTGATCTTTATCCACGTGCCCTGTGCCTGGATGAGCTTGTTTATCTACGGCGTGATGGCGCTGGCCGCGTTTCTGGCGCTGGTCTGGCGCATCAAGCTGGCTGAGGTGGTCGCCATGCAGGCGGCGCCGATCGGGGCGGCCTTTACCCTCATCACCCTGGCTACCGGTTCGCTCTGGGGCAAGCCGATGTGGGGCACCTGGTGGACCTGGGATGCGCGGCTGACCTCCGAATTGGTGCTGCTGTTTCTGTACCTGGCGGTGATCGGCCTCTACCACGCCTTCGAGGATCGCCGCCAAGGCGCCCGAGCCGCCGCCTTCCTGGCCCTCATCGGTGCCATCAACGTGCCGATCGTGCATTTCTCGGTCAACTGGTGGAACACCTTGCACCAGGGCTCCACCATTCGCCTGCTGGGGCCCTCGACCATCGCCCCTTCGATGCTCTGGCCGCTGCTGCTGATGGTGCTGGCGACCAAGGCCTATTTCCTGGCCAGCCTGTGCGGGCGCGTGCGCACCGACCTGCTCGATCTGGAAAGCGGCAAGGACTGGGTGCGCC
>JBEVMS010000243.1:0-9318 GCA_040508515.1 Dyella sp.
GCGCGCCCGCCGAGCATGTCGTGCAGCGCCTGCTCGGCGTCGGCCAGGGTCAGCGCCACCACCACGCCCTTGCCGGCGGCCAGCCCATCGGCCTTGATCACGATCGGCGCGCCCTGCGCGCGCACATAGGCCAGCGCGGCATTGAGTTCACTGAACACCGCGTAGTGCGCGGTGGGAATTTGATGCCGGGCCAGGAAATCCTTGGCGTAGGCCTTGGAGCCTTCCAATTGGGCGGCGCCGGCGCGCGGGCCGAAGATGCGCAGACCCGCATCGCGAAAGCGATCCACCACGCCGGCCACCAACGGCACTTCCGGGCCAACCACGGTGAGGCCCACTTGCTCGTCGCGGGCCAGCTTGAGCAGACCATCCAGATCGGAAACCGCAACCGCGGCGTTGCGCACGCCGCGTTCGCTGGCGGTGCCGGCGTTGCCGGGCGCGACAATCACCTCGCTGACCCGCGGCGACTGCTTGAGCTTCCAGGCCAGCGCGTGCTCGCGCCCACCGTTACCGATCACCAGGACTTTCATGCCGTGCTCCAAAATGCGATCCGGCCATTGTAAACGTTGGCAGGCCAGCAGCGCCCGCACACGTTACTCAACGCCCACGGCGCGCGTCGCCAGCTACCGGGGTGACGCGCCGCCGATCAGCGCCAGCAAGGCGGCACGCGGCAGTTTGCCGGTTTCGTTACGCGGCAGTGCCTCGACCCGTATCAATCGACGCGGCAGAAACACCGGGTCCATCGCCGGGCGCAGCGCGTCCAGAATCTGCATCTCACTGACCTCAGGCGCCACCACCACGGCAGCGATCCGGCGCACGCCGCCGGCATCGGCCTCGTCCAACTGGAACACCACCCCATCGCGCACCCCCGGAATCGCCAGTAAGCGTCGACTGAGATCGTTCAACGAGGCGCGCTTGCCGGCGATCTCCAGCAGGTCGGCATGTCGGCCATGCAGGCGAAACCGCCGCCCGCCGTCGTGCAGGCTGACGATATCGGCCAGTTCGGCCGGTGCGTCCAGTTGCGGTGCTTCGATCAACGTGCCGTCCGGACGCGGCTGCAGGCTGACCGCATCGTAGAGTTGCCAATCCTCCTCGCAGGCGCTTCGGCGGCTGGCGAAGGCACACGTCTCGGTGGAACCGAACACTTCCAGCACCTCGCAGGCAAACTGCGCCTGCGCCTGCACAGCCAGCTCATGCGTCAGCGGCGCGGTGGCCGATAACACCGCCGCCAGCGGCGGCAGCGGCAATTGCGCCGCCAGCAAAGCGCGCAGATGCACCGGCGTGGTTACCAGCACGCGCGGCGCGGGCACCTGGGCCAAGGCCGCGACCACTTCGGCCGGAAAGAATGGCCGGCCGGTATGCACGCTGCACGTCCCCAGCAGCGGCAGCAGTACCGAGGTTTCCAACCCGAAAATATGCTGCGGCGGCACCGTGGCGACGATCGCGAACGCACTCGCCACATGCCGTTGGAGCATGCGCAGGTTGCCCGCATTGCTGGCGTGGAAATTTCGCCAACTCTTGGCGTTGGCCTTGGGCACGCCGGTAGAACCGGAGGTATAGGCGATCGCTACCGTCTGCGCGGCCGGGATCGTCGGCATCGGCATTTCATGAAAAGACGTCTGGACGTCCAAGTCAGGCAACTGAAGATAGCCCAGCGGCGCCGGCTGCAAGGCCTGCTCGCCCAGCGCATAACAGCCCGGATGCGCCGCCATCACTTCGTCGATCGCCCGCGGCGCGCGCGAGGGCGGCAGCAAGTTGATTTGCCCACGCAACGCGATGGCGCAGAAAGCGACCAGGAACGCGTAGCGGTCCTCACACAGGTTGACCGTCGCCGCCGCCGGCAAGCGCACAGCCACCTGCTGCACATGCGCCACAAACTGCGCCACGCTGACCGGTAGACCGTCGCGCCAGGCCAGCACGCGGGCGCTGTCGATACCGTTCAGCAGCGGCAGCTCGGCCGGGCCGGGCGAGACGGATCGTTCAGGGGTAGTGACCACGGCAACTCGTCAGTCGATCGATCGGATCAGTCAGATCACGCGCGCACCACCGCGCCAGTGAGCGCGTCGCGGATCACCGTGGGCCGATCGAGGTCCCCCAGCGGCGCCTCCAACAAACCGTCCAGGCGATCGCCGAAATAGTCGACCACGGTCTGCACCTTGCGCGCCGGCAAGGCGCCGTGCGGGTTGGCGCTGGTCGACACCAGCGCACCGCCGAAGGCTCGGCACAGCGCCGCAGCGGGCGCATGCGCGGTGATCCGCAAGGCGATGCCGGGATGCTGACCGGCCACCCAACTGGGCACCTGCGCAGTACGCGGGAACACCCAAGTGTACGGCCCCGGCCATTCGCCGCGGATGCGCTGCATGATATGCGGCGGCACCGCATCGAGCTGGATGTAACGCTCGACCTGCGAAAAATCCGCGGCGATCAGCAGCACGCCCTGGTTCGGCGGACGCTGCTTGAGCGCGAACAACCGTGCGAAGGCGACCTGGTTATGCGGATCGCAGCCAAGGCCGAATACCGCCTCGGTCGGATAGGCCAGCACGCCGCCGCGATGCAGCCGCTCGGCGGCCGCATCGAGTTCGCCAAGCGTGTAGCGCTGCAGCATTTAGAGGTCGCCCGTATCAGGCGACATGACGGCGGTCTTGACCGCCGCACTCTTCTTGACGGTCGCCTTTTTGCTCGCGGTTTTCTTCGTTGTGGCCTTCTTCGCGGCAGTTTTCTTGGTAGCGGTTTTCTTGCTCGCCGTTTTCTTCGCGGCAGGCTCTTTCTTGACCGCGGTCTTCTTCGCTGGCGCGGCCTTTTTCGCGCTGGCTTTCTTGGTCGCGCCACGGCCCTTCTTGACCGGCGCGGCAGCGAGCAGTTCCAGGCACTGCGCCTGGGTCAATTCCTTCGGTTCCTGATCCTTGGGAATGCGCGCGTTCTTTTCGCCATCGGTGATGTAGGGGCCGTAGCGGCCGTTAAGCACCTGCACGCCGTCGCCGAAATCCAGGATCAGCCGGTTGGCCAGCATCTCCAATTTCTCGGCGACGATCTGCAGCGCGCGCGGCAACTCGATCGTGTAGGGATCGTCTTCGGGCTTCAGCGAGGCATACGTGCTGCCCTGCTTGACGAACGGACCGAAGCGGCCCACGCCTACGCTGACTTCGTCGCCGCTCTCGGTCTGGCCCAACATGCGCGGCAGCTTGAACAGCTCCAGCGCCTCGGCCAGGGTGATCGTGTGCATACTCTGGCCCGGGCGCAGGCTGGCGAAGGTCGGCTTGTCCTCGTCTTCCTTGGTGCCGATCGCCGCGTAGGGTCCGAATCGGCCCAGCCGCACCGACACCGGCTTGCCGGTCTTGGGATCGGCGCCCAGCTCGCGCGCGCCGGTCGCCTCGTTGCGGTCGACTGACTCGGTCTTCTCGTCCACCTGTTGCTTGAACGGCACCCAGAAGCGCTCCATCAGCGGCACCCAGGCCTGCTCGCCGCGACTGACCGCATCGAGCTCGTCTTCCAGCTTGGCGGTGAAGTCGTAATCGACGTAGCGGGTGAAATGCACGGTAAGGAACGTACTCACCGCGCGACCGACGTCGGTCGGCTTGAAGCGGCGCGCATCCAGCAATACGTACTCGCGGTTGAGCAGCACCTGGATGATGCTGGCATAGGTCGACGGGCGCCCGATGCCGTGTTCTTCCAGCGTCTTGACCAGACTGGCCTCGGAGTAGCGCGGCGGCGGCTCGGTGAAGTGCTGGTCGGTGACGATCTGCTGCAACGGCACCGCTTCGCCGGCGAGCAGACGCGGCAGGCGGCGGCCTTCGTCCTCGTCCTCGGCGCCCTTCTGGTCGCGACCTTCCTCGTACACCGCCAGGAAGCCAGGATCGATCACCGTGGTGCCGGTGGCACGGAACGAGGCTTCGCCACCGGCCGCGCGCGGCAACGCAAATTCCACCGAGACAGTGTTGAGCGTGGCGTGGATCATCTGGCAGGCCACGGTGCGCTTCCAGATCAATTCGTACAGCTTGCGCTGGTCCTCGTTGAGGTAGGAGGCCATCTCGCGCGGGGTACGCAGCGCCGAGGTGGGACGCACCGCCTCATGCGCTTCCTGCGCGTTTTTGGACTTGGTGCGATAGACCTGCGGACCTTCCGGCAAGGCTTTGGTGCCGAAATCGCGCGCGATCAGTTCGCGCAGCTCGGTCACCGCGTCCTCCGACAGCGCGGTGGCGTCGGTACGCATATAAGTGATCAGGCCGACATTGCCTTCGCTGCCCAGCGCCACGCCTTCGTACAGACCCTGCGCCACGCGCATGGTGCGGCTGGTGGAGAAGCCGAGCTTGCGCGCGGCCTCCTGCTGCAAGGTGGAGGTGGTGAACGGCGGCGCCGGGCGACGCTTGCGTTCCTTGGAGCCGACCTCGCTGACGGTCAACTTGCCGTTGGCCGCCTCGCTCAGCGCGCGCCGCGCGGCCTGCGCGTCGGCTTCGTTGGTCAGGTCGAACTGCTCGAATTTCTTGCCGTTGAGCTTGGTCAGGCGCGCGTTGAAATCGCCGTCCTTGTGTTTAAGCTGGGCCTCGACAGTCCAGTACTCGCGTGCCTTGAACGCCTCGATCTCTTCTTCGCGCTCCACGATCATGCGCAGCGCCGGGCTCTGCACGCGGCCGGCGGACAAGCCGCGCTGCACCTTGCGCCACAACACCGGCGACAGGTTGAAGCCGACCAGGTAATCCAGCGCGCGGCGGGCCTGCTGCGCATCGACCATGTCCAGCGACAGCTCGCGCGGCTGCGCCACGGCGGCCTTGATCGCCTTGGGCGTGATCTCGGAAAACACCACCCGATGCAAGGTCTTGCCGTCGGTCAGGCCGCGTTCTTTCAAGATCTCGCTGATATGCCAGGAGATCGCCTCACCCTCGCGATCCAAGTCGGTCGCCAGATAGATGTCGTCAGCCAGCTTGGCCGCCTTGGCGATGGCGTCGACGTGCTTTTCGTTGCGGTCGATCACCTCGTAGGCCATCGCAAAACCGTGCTCGGGATCGACCGCGCCCTCCTTGGGCCGCAAATCGCGCACATGGCCGTAGGAGGCCAGGACCTGAAAGTCCTTGCCGAGGTATTTGTTGATCGTCTTGGCCTTGGCCGGCGATTCGACGATGAGCAGGTTTTTTGCCATGGAGTACCAGTTCCGCAATCAGGGCGCGGCCCACCTTTGAGGCGACCGCTTATTTAGTTGAAACCACGCCACCCTGACCGCTGTCAAGCTGGAAGTACAGCAACGCCACGTGAAGCGGCCGCCTTTCACGCCGGTAAACGCTGGTAGCGATTGCCCGCCAGCGACTCGACCAAACCATCCAGCTCCAGTTGCAACAGGCGCGCGCCCAGCACCGCCGCCGGCTGCTCGCAGCGCTGCACCAGTTCGTCCAGTCCCACCGGATCGTGGCCCAGCGCCGACAGCAACTGCTCGGCCAACGGATCGGCCTGGTCCGGCACCGCCAACGGCGCCTGACCCCTCGTCGTGGCGGTGTCCAACGCCAGCCGCGCGGCCAGTTCCACGCCTAGTGCACGCGCCGCCGGCAGCAACGCCTGCAGTACCTCGTCGACGGTTTCCACCAACCTGGCGCCGTCGCGAATCAGCTGATGGCAGCCGCGAGCGAGCGGATTATGGATGGAACCGGGCAGGGCGAACACCTCCCGTCCTTGTTCGGCGGCCAGCCGTGCCGTGATCAGTGACCCCGATTGCAACCCCGCCTCGATTACCAAGGTGCCCTGGGCCAGCCCGGCGATCAACCGGTTGCGGCGTGGAAAGTGATCCGCGCGCGCGGCGGTTCCTGGAAGAAATTCGCTGACGATGACTCCATGTACGGCGATGATCGATGCCAGCTTGCGATGTTTCGCCGGGTAGACCCGATCCGGCCCGGTGCCGATCACCGCTACGGTAGGTTGCTGGGCATCCAACGCTGCCTGATGCGCGGCCGCATCGATGCCCTCGGCCATGCCGCTAGTCACCAGCCAACCGGCCTGCGCCAACGCCGCGGCGAACTGCCGCGCATGCGCCACGCCGCCCGCGCTGGCCTGACGCGCGCCGACCACCGCCACCTGCGGTCGCAGTAGCAGGCTCGCATCACCCTGCACGAACAATGCCGCCGGCGGCTGCGCGATAGTTTCCAATGGTGCGGGAAAATCCTCGTCGGTGCAGCGCAGGAGCCGACACCCGGGCTGCGCCAGCCAATCCAGATCGGCGCGCAGCCGCTGTTCATCGGGACGACGCAGCCAGGCGCGCGTGGCGGCATCCGGTTGCGGCATACGTTCAAGCAGGCTCAGCGCCGCGGCGCTGTCGCCACCTGCCTGCCCCAGCAAACGGCGTAGCCGGCCCGGCCCCAGACCGGGCGTGCGCAGCAATAACAGCCAGTTCCAATCGTCATCGTGTCGGTTCATCCGCTGAGTCTAGACACGCCGCAAACGACGACGGCGCGGTGGTGGCCGCGCCGTCGTGTCGGTCGATGCCTAAAGTTGCGCTCAGTGGGGAAGCTGCAGTTTGGCGCCGATGGTGACCGGTTTAAGCCCGTCCATGACCAGCCCGTAACTGACCCGATCGAAGGTGCGGAACACCATCACATGCCCGACGAACTCATCCGGCAAGGTCACGTCGTGGCCCAGGCTGCGCCGGAAGGTGCTGCCGGCGACGTCATCGTGAATGGTCTCGCCCGGCTGGAACACCGCATACACCTGCCCGTTTTCCACCCCGTTCTGGGCGCCGATCGACAGCGCCACCACCTGGCGGCTGCCGACGGCGGCTAGCGCGTCGGTGAAGGCGATCACCCGCGCATCGTCGGGGAGCGCCTTGGGTGGATGCGGGTAGTAATACGGATCGTAGGGATGCTCGTCGATCGGCAGCAGCCGGTCGCCCTGGCGAATTTCCTTGGTGGCGTCCAACAGCAATAAGGTGGAGGGATCGCCGTCGCGCAGCACCTCGGCGGTGCCGATCACAGTGACTTCCACGCCCAGGTCACGCCCGCGGCCGAAGTGGCCGTCATTGCGAAAATCTTCCTGCCAGGGCGAGGAGACCATGTTGACGTCGCTGTCCAGACGGTGCGCGATCAGCTCGCCACCGGCGCCATCGCGCTTTTCGTCGTAACCGCGAAACACATGGCTGGGACGCACGATCGCCCAACGCTGGCCGGGCTGCGCGGCGAGCTCGCGCACGTAGATGTTCTGCCCAACCGTGCCGCGCAACTGGGCCTCTTCGAAGCCGACCACGTAGGGCGCGTCGCTGAGCGCATTGGACTCGATCACGCGGGTGTCCTTGAGGAACATCCGCAGTTCGGACAACGGAATCGCCGGCACCGCGTCCTCGCTTTCGCGCACGCCCGGCGACAGGCGCAGGCGGGGACCGCCATCGGCGAGCGAAAGGTTGAGCACATCGCCCGGATAGATCAGATGAGGGTTCTGCACCT
The DNA here is from genome assembly GCA_040508515.1 of Dyella sp. Taxonomy (GTDB): domain Bacteria; phylum Pseudomonadota; class Gammaproteobacteria; order Xanthomonadales; family Rhodanobacteraceae; genus JBEVMS01. The sequence goes on from JBEVMS010000243.1 coordinate 7,413, forward strand.
GCGGATTGGCCTGCCAAATCTCCGGCCACAACCACGGCTTGGTCAGGAATTTGGCCGAAATGGCCCACAAGGTATCGCCGCGCCGCACCGTATAAGTATCCGGATGGTCGCCACGTAACGGCACGCCCGCGGCATACACCGTTATGCACACCAACACACCTGCCAGCAGGCCCGACAGCTTTCTTATCATTTGGCGAGTTCCCCCTGCGGCGCTCGGGCGAGTGTATCCGAACCGATAGGCTCCGCAACTGGGCGCAATCAGCAGAATCAACTGCAGCGCGGGCCGCGGCGACGTACACTAGGCGCCTTCGAATTATCCATAGCCGGCCCGATTGCGCGCTGCCGCCGCATCTTTGGTCCGAGGTGAAAGCTCATGTCCGTTCTGACCATCCTGGAATTTCCCGATCCGCGCCTGCGCACCTGCGCGGTGCCGGTGACCGCGTTCGACGCCACGCTCAAACAGCTCGTCGCCGATCTGTTCGAAACCATGTACGCGGCCAATGGCGTGGGCCTGGCGGCGACCCAGGTCAACGTGCATCAGCAGGTGCTGGTGATCGACATGAGCGATGCGCGCGACCAGCCGCTGGTGCTGATCAATGCGCAGATCGTCGAGAAGGATGGCACTCAGGTGTATCAGGAAGGCTGCCTGTCCTTCCCCAACCTCTATGCGGACGTCACCCGCGCACTGAAGATCAAGGTGCGCGCGCAGGATGTCGATGGCAAGGAGTTCTTCTACGAAGCCGAAGGCCCGCAGGCGGTCGCCGTGCAGCATGAGCTGGATCATCTGGCCGGCAAGGTGTTCGTCGATTACCTGTCGCCGCTGAAGCGCTCGATGCTGCTCAAGCGCCTGGACAAGCAGCGCAAGACGGCCACCGCTTGAGCGCGCCGTTGCGGCTGGTCTTCGCCGGCACCCCCGAATTTTCCGTCCCCTGTTTGGAGGCCTGCCGCGCCAGCGGCGCCGAGGTGGTGGCGGTGTACACCCAGCCGGACCGCCCCGCCGGGCGCGGACGCAAGCTCACGCCCAGTCCGGTCAAGCAGGCCGCGCTGGCTGCTGAGCTCCCGGTCGAGCAGCCCGAAACACTGAAAACCCTGGAAGCGCGCCAGCGTCTGGCCGCCTATCGTCCGGATTTGATGGTGGTGGTCGCCTATGGCTTGATCCTGCCGCGCAAGGTGCTGGCCACGCCGCGCCTGGGCTGCTGGAACGTCCACGCCAGTCTGCTGCCGCGCTGGCGCGGCGCGGCGCCGATCCAGCGCGCGATCCTGGCCGGGGATGCCGAGAGCGGGGTCGATCTGATGCAGATGGAGGCGGGCCTGGATACCGGTCCGGTGCTGCTCGAACGGCGCACCGCAATCACGCGCCAGGACACCGGCGGCAGCCTGCACGATCGGCTGTCGCAGCTGGGCGCCGAACTGCTGACCGAGGGCCTGGCGCGCATACTGGCCGGCCACAGCCTGCCCGCGCGGGCGCAGTCGGAAGAAGGCGTGCACTACGCGCACAAGCTGGACAAAGCCGAGGCGCAGCTGGATTTCAGCCGCGACGCGCTGGCGCTGGAACGCCAGGTGCGCGCCTTCGATCCATGGCCGGTGGCCGAGGCGCAGATCGCCGGCGAACCGCTGCGCATCTGGGCCGCGCACGCCCTAGAACAAACGCACCAGGCCGCGCCGGGCAGCCTGCTCGGCGCCACCCGCGAGGGCATCGATATCGCCTGCGGTGAAGGCGTGTTGCGGGTCACCGCGTTGCAGCGCGCCGGCGGCAAGCGGATCAACGCGGCTGATTTCCTCAACGCCCGCGCCGACCTGAGACAGCCCCGATGAGCGCCGATACCCGCGCCGTCGCGGCGCAAGCATTGTGCGAAGTAGCCCTGCGCGGCGCCTCCCTGCGCGACGTGATGGATCGGCATGCACG
>JBEVMS010000272.1:0-11567 GCA_040508515.1 Dyella sp.
TGGCACGCAGCACCTGCTCGCCGTCGCTTTCGGCCACCACGTACTCGCGGTAGCCCAGGAAGGTAAAGTTGTCGTCGGCCAGCCAGCGCATGAACTGCTCGGCCTCAACGATCGATTCGCGATCCAGCGGCAAGGGCCGCTGCGGCAGCTCATCGGCGATCGCCAGCGCGGTGCGTCGCATCGCGGACCAGTCATCGACCGCCGCACGCACATCATCCAGGGCATCTATCAGTTGGAGCTTGAGTTGCTCCAGCGCTTGCGTATCGGCCAACCGGTCAATTTCAAAATGCATCACCGATTCGGCTTGCCCGGCGTCACCGCCAAGCGCCACCAAGTGGCCGGCGGCATCGCGTTGCATGTTGATCACTGGATGGATCACCGCGTGGATCTGCCGTTGGGTGATCGCCGCCATCGTCACGGTATCGACTAGGAACGGCATGTCGTCGGTGACGACCTGAATCGCGCTGCGGCCGGCATGGCCGGCGACCTGCTCGATTACGCGAATCGCGGCACGCCCCGGCGCGCGCTGCTGCGCAAACTGCAGCAGGTCAGCGATCAGGGCCGCCCATTCGGCCGGGCTGTGCAATTGCCGGTCGCTGGCGGCGATCCGGGCGAAAAAGGCATCGATAAAAAATTGCGCCTCCTCGAGGCGCATCGGCGTGGAACTGCTTTTTTTTAGCTCATCGAACACGGCGGACTGGATAAGACCGTCGTTGCTTGCGCGGATCGCATTCATGTTTGATGTCAGTGCAGTGAGGAGAGCCGAGAAAGCATAGCGCCGCACGCCGACGCTTAGCCACCACCAGCCTCACCGTAACGGCTGAGGGTGGCGTAAAACTGCCCCGTGCTCCCCGCTCCCTGCAGAACCATCAGCCGCAAGGCATGCCAATGCTTTCCCTGGTGCCGTTGGGGTGCTAGAAAAGATCCGGAACAAACCGCGTCTTGCCAGGGCCGGATGGCTGGCTATTTGGCCAACGGTAATTATAAACTGGACAGTATAGTTCAGCCTGCAATCAACACTTCAGTGCTCGGTAAGACCACCCTATCGTCTTTGCATCCGCTTCCACGCGTCTGCAAGGGGCCAACCCACCGTTATCTGATGAACGGTTTCTGGCGAACGATGGGGGAAATCGCGCCGACGGCCAAGGTATCCAAGCAGACCGTGTACGCTCATTTCGCCAATAAAGATGCGTTGCCTCGCGCGGCTCGGAACGAGCCGATCCGCCTGTTGCGTGCGCCACCAAGCCTCATCAGCCTTGCTGCACACTCATTGCTTCCATGCTCAAGGGGAACTCGATCGACACAGGCTTAGGCCACGCAGAGGCCGCCGCAAGGCACCAAACGCGTTGGCTGGCCATGCCGGCAACTTTTTTCTTCCAGCTTATGCGCCTACGGCAACCGTAATGGGCGCACATCACCATCAATTAGACAAAAACTTGAACAATGGAGTCTCCATGAAATCTTTGCCGCTGCGCGCACCCCTGCTGTGCTTTGGCCTCGTCGCACTGGTCGGCTGTGGCAAAGGTTCCGGGCAACCGCCGAAACCGCCGACGCCACAGGTGGGCGTGATCGAAGCGCGCCAGCAAAGCGTGCCACTCACCCGTGACTTGGTGGGACGCCTGTCGCCTTATTACAGCGCCAACGTCACCGCCCGTGTCGCTGGCGTCCTGCTCAAGCGTGTCTACACCGAAGGCAGCCCGGTCAAGCAGGGCCAGGTGCTGTTCGAGATCGATCCGGCCTTCTACCAGACCCAGCTCAACAACGCGCAGGGCACCCTGGCCGCGAATCAGGCCACCTTGACCAACAACACAGTGCAGGCCGAGCGCGATCGCCAACTGCTGCCGCAGGGCTACGTGTCCAAGCAGCAAGTGGACAACGATGCCGCCGCTGTGCGCACCGCCGATGCCGCCGTCAAACAGGCGCAGGCTGGCGTGCAAGCGGCGCGGGTCAACCTCAGCTATACCAAGGTGACCTCGCCGATCGATGGGATCGCCGGTCAGCAGCAGGTCACCGTCGGCGCTACCGTGGGTAGCGGCACCGGTGACGCGGGTGCGAGTGGCACGTTGCTGACCACGGTCCAGCAAATCGATCAGTTGTATGTGAACTTCACCATGAGCGCAGCCGATGTCTCCACCATGCGCCAGGCCCAGAGCAAGGGCGGTGTCGATCTGGCACAGCAGGACAAGACCACCGTGCAGTTGACCCTGCCCGACGGCAGCGCCTACGACCAGCTCGGCACGCTCGACTTCTCGGATGTCACGGTCAACGCGACCACTGGCGCCATCAATCTGCGCGCGCTGGTGCCGAACCCGCAGCACGTCCTGTTGCCAGGAATGTACGTCAACCTGCTGGCCAACCTGGGCCAGCAGAACAATGTCTACCTCATCCCCCAGCAGGCCATCCAGCGGGACGTCGCCGGTGCCTATGCGCTGGTGGTCGGCCAGGACGGCAAGGTCGCACGCAAGGATGTCGTCACCACCGCCACCAGCGGCAACAACTGGATCATCACCAGCGGACTTGCCAACGGCGATCAAGTCATCGTATCGGGTGTGCAAGCCGTGCAGCCGGGTGCGCCCGCCAAGGCTTCGCCCTGGCAGCCCGAGGGTAGCAGCCCGGCAGGTTCCGCGCCGGCGCACGCAGGCTCCGCCCCCTCGCAAGGCGGCCAATCCGCCGCCAAGCAGTAAGGAGGCACTCCCATGCCGAGTTTTTTCATTGACCGCCCCATTTTCGCCTGGGTGGTAGCCATTCTCATTTCCCTGGTCGGCGTCATTTCGATGCTGAACATGGGTATCGCCTCCTACCCGGACATCGCGCCGCCGCAGATCACCGTCACCTCCAATTTTCCCGGCGCCAGCGCCGCGACCATGGAGTCGACCGTCACCCAGGTGATCGAGCAGCAGCTCACCGGCATCGACAACCTGCTGTACTTCAGTTCGGCGTCCAACTCCAACGGCACCAGCACCATCACCCTGAGCTTCGCCACCGGCACCAGCCCGGACATTGCCCAGGTCCAGGTGCAGAACAAAGTGGCCTTGGCGCAGCCACAGCTACCGACCGAAGTGACCCAGTTGGGCGTGGTGGTGGCCAAGGCCAGCCCTGACATCTTGATGTTCGTCGCGCTGACCTCAAGCGATCCGAAGATCGATTCCCAGCGCCTAGCCGACATCATGGCCTCTCAGGTAGCGCCCCAGGTCGGTCGCATTTCCGGCGTGGGCAGCACCTTTCAGCTCGGCTCCGAATATGCCGTGCGCGTCTGGCTGAATCCGGACAAGCTCCAAGGCTATGGCCTCTCGTCCAGCCAGGTCGAGAGCGCCATCAGTAGCCAGAATATCCAGGCCAGTACCGGTTCACTCGGTGCCGACCCGGCTGGCCAGGGACAAAGCTTCACCGCAACGGTGGCTGCCGAAAGCTTGTTCTCCTCGCTGCAGCAATTTCGCGACATCATCTTGCGCGCCAATTCCGATGGCACGGTAGTCAAGCTCAGCGACGTCGCCAAGATCAGCTTCGGTCCGCAGACCTACGGCTCCGGCGCCACATGGAACGGCGGGCCATCCACCGGCCTGGGTGTCAATCTCCTGCCTGGGGCTAACGCGCTTTCGGTCGCCGAGGCGGTGCGCGCCAAGATGAACGACTTGGCCCGCAACTTCCCGCAAGGCGTCACCTGGCTGGTGCCCTATGACACCACGCCGTTCATCACGGCCTCCATCAAGGACGTGGTGATGACGCTTGGGGAGGCGATCGTTCTCGTCTTCTTGGTCATGCTGATCTTCCTGCAGAACTTCCGCGCCACCATCATTCCGACCCTGGTGATCCCGGTTGCGCTGCTTGGCACCTTCATCGGCCTGCTCGCGCTGGGCTTCTCGCTCAACCAGCTGACCTTGTTCGGCATGGTGTTGGCAATCGGTATTGTGGTGGACGATGCGATCGTGGTGATCGAGAACATCGAACGCATCATGACCGAGGAAAACCTCGATCCCAAAGAAGCCACGCGCAAGGCAATGAACCAGATCACCGGCGCGATCATCGCCATCACCGTGGTGCTGGCGGCGGTGTTCATTCCCTCGGCGCTCCAACCGGGCGCCACCGGCGTGATCTACAAGCAGTTTGCGCTGACCATCGCCGTGTCGATGGGCTTCTCGGCGTTTCTGGCGATGTCGTTCACCCCGGCCTTGTGCGCCACGATCCTCAAGCCCACTCACCAGCACAAGAAAAACGCGCTCTATCGCGGCTTCAACAATGTGTTCGATCGGATCACCCACACGTACAACGGGCACATCGGCAGTGCCGTGCGTCACGCGCCGCGCTGGATGATGGTGTTTGTGCTGATCTCGGTGCTGGCCGGCTACCTTTACACCCGCTTGCCATCCAGCTTCGTACCCGCCGAAGACCAGGGCTTTGCGCTGGCGATCATCAATCTTCCGCCGGGCGCCACCATCGAACGTACCCGCCAGGTGATGACCGAGATCCGCGAGCGGTTGGCCAACAGCCCGCTCAAGAACGATGTCACAGGCCTCTTCCAAGTGAGTGGCTTCAGCTTCGTGGGCCAGGCTGAAAACGCCGGCATGACCTTCATGAAACTGAGTGATTGGGGCGATCGTCCGATCACCGCGACTGAGTTCATCCAGCAAGCCAATGGCATCCTGCATGGGATTCGCGACGCGCAGATTTTCGTGGTCAATCTGCCGACCATCCGCGGACTCAGCCAGTTTGGCGGCATCGACATGTTCCTGCAGGCGCGCAGCGGTCAGTCGCGTGCCGAATTGGCGCAGGCGATGGGCACGTTGCTGAGCAAGGCCAAGGACAACCCCGCCTTGTACGGCATCCGTCCCAACTCCCTGCCTGACGCGCCGCAGTTGCACTTGACCGTCGATCGTACTCAAGCCCAGGCGATGGGCTTGAACGTCACCGACGTCTATAACGCCATTTCATTGCTGCTGGCTCCGGTCTACGTCGACAACTTCATCTATGCCGGCCGCGTCAAGCGAGTGTACGTGCAGGCCGACGCGCCCTACCGCATGGGTCCCGAAGCGCTACAGCACATATACACGCCGAGCAACGTGATGGGCGCCACCAGCGCAACGACCGGCACCGGGAGTTCGGAAGCCGGCAATTCGCTGACGCAGGTCAATACCACGGCGAGCAATACCTCGATCAGTCCCTACAACATGATTCCGATCTCCAGCGTCGTCAAAGCAAAGTGGGATACCGGCCCGCTTTCATTGCCGCGCTACAACGGCTATTCCGCCATTGAAATTGTCGGCGACGCGGCGCCCGGCTATGCCACCGGTCAGGCCATGGATATCCTGCAGAACATCGTCAACAAGGATCTCCCCTCGGGCTTCGGCTCGGACTGGACAGGCCTGTCCTATCAGGAAATCCTGGCAGGCAACTCGGCCACGTTGTTGATGATGCTTTCGATCGTGGTCGTGTTCTTGTGCTTGGCCGCGCTGTACGAAAGCTGGTCGATTCCGGTGGCGGTGCTGCTGGTGGTGCCACTGGGCCTGTTGGGCATGGTCCTTGCCTGCATGCTGCGCGGCATGCCCAACGATCTTTACTTCAAGATCGGTATGGTCACGGTGATCGGCCTGGCCGCGAAAAACGCCATCCTGATCGTCGAGTTCGCCGTGGCGCAGCAAGCCAGCGGCAAGACGCTTTACGATGCCGTGCTCACCGCCGCCCGGCTACGTTTACGCCCGATCCTGATGACCTCGCTGGCGTTTATTCTGGGCGTGTTCCCACTGGCCATCTCGACGGGTGCCGGCGCCAACTCGCGTCACTCGATTGGTACCGGCGTCATTGGCGGCATGCTGTTCGCGACGGTCTTGGGCTTACTACTGATTCCGGTGTTCTACGTCACCGTGCGTCGTGCGCTGGGTGACAAGCTTGACGATGTCTCGCATCGGCTGCCGCCATCCGGCGGCCATGGCGGTCATGACCAAGGTGGCAACGGTAATGGGCCCACGCCCGCACCTGCGGCGCCGGGCGGCATGCAGTCGTTCGACTCCGATCCACGTCGCGGCCTCTGATCCAGCGCAGCAAAAAATACCCCCTCCACCCTCGTCCAAAGAACTCAAATGAAGGAATTTTCCATGTCTGCTGTTCTTGAATATGCGCTGGGTGACAAGCTTGACGATGTCTCGCATCGGCTGCCACCATCCGGCGGCCATGGCGGTCATGACTAAGGTGGCAAGGGGGTAATGGGCTCACGCCCGCGCCGGCGGCCCCGGGCGGCATGCAGTCGTTCGACTCCGCTCCACGTCGCGGCCTCTGATCCAGCGCAGAAAAAATACCCCCCCACCCTCGTCCAAAGAACTCAAGTGAAGGAATTTTTCCATGTCTGCTGTTCTTGAATGGCCGTCTGCCGCTTCGGTGAAACCCGATGCTGATCATAGCCATCTGGTTTCCGATCTGAAGTCAATCGTTGGTTCCAAATTCGTATTGACTGATGAAAGCAAGACCCATCGCTACCGGACGGGCATCCGCTTCGGCACCGGCAAGGCGCTGGCCGTCGTGCGCCCGGGGTCGCTGGTCGAGCAATGGCGAGTACTCAAGGCGTGCGTCGAAGCGAACGTCATCGTCATTTCCCAGGCGTCCAACACGGGACTGACCGGGGGGTCGACTCCCGATGGCGATGACTATGACCGTGACATCGTCATCGTCAGCACCTCGCGCATGAAGAAGATCTACCTGATCGAGGGCGGCAAGCAGGTTATCTGCCTGCCTGGCGCCACGCTCGATCAACTCGAACACGCACTGCTGCCCATCGGACGTGAGCCCCATTCGGTGATTGGGTCAAGCTGCATTGGGGCATCGGTGTTCGGAGGCATCTGCAACAACTCCGGTGGCGCACTGGTCCAGCGTGGACCCGCCTATACCCAAATGTCGGTCTTTGCGCGCATAGACGCGTCTGGTGGCCTGCATCTGGTGAATCACCTCGGCCTTCGCTTCGAGGGCTCGGAGGAGGATTTACTCGCGCGCCTGGATGCCGGAAAGGTTTCGGACGACGATGTGCTTCACGGCACCGGCGCCGGTCACGATCATGGTTATGTTCAACATGTGCGTGAGATCGACGAGCCCACCCCCGCACGTTTCAATGCGGACCCGCACCGTCTTTACGAATCGTCGGGATCGGCCGGAAAGGTGATGGTCTTCGCCGTCCGCCTAGATACGTTCCCGATCGAAAAGAACCCGCAGGTGTTCTACATCGGCACCAACCAGACCGATGAACTGACGGATATCCGCAGGGAAGTGCTGGGCAAGTTCGAGCATCTGCCCATCTCAGGGGAATATCTGCACCGCACGGCCTTCGAGATCGCTGAAAAGTACGGCAAGGACACTTTTCTGATGATCCAATACCTGGGCACCTCGCGGCTGCCAGGGTTGTTCGCGCTCAAGGCCCGGTTCGATGCGATCTTCGATCGCATACCGTTCCTGCCCAAGAATTTGACAGAGCGCGTGATGCAGGCCGCCAGCCACCTGTTCCCCAAGCATCTTCCGGCGCGCATGAGGGACTTTAATGAGAAATACGAGCACCACTTGCTGCTCAAGGTCTCCGCTGAAGGCGCAGAGGAAGCACGCGCCTTTCTAAAGACGTATTTCGCCAACGCCAGCGGGAGTTTCTTCGAATGCACCCCTGAGGAAGGCGAAAAGGCTTTCCTGCACCGCTTCGCGGCGGCGGGCGCAGCCAACCGCTACCGCGCGGTGCATACCCGGTCCGTCGAAAATATCCTGGCGCTCGACATCGCGCTGCCACGCAACGAAAGGGAATGGTACGAGCATCTTCCGCCGGAGATCGAGGCGCCGATCATGCTCAAGCTCTACTACGGCCACTTTTTGTGCCATGTTTTCCATCAGGACTACATCGTCAAGAAGGGCAACGACTGCATGGCGATCGAACACAAGATGTGGAAGCTTCTTGACGGTCGCGGCGCCGAATACCCGGCCGAGCACAACGTCGGCCATCTCTACAACGCTAAGCCCGCGTTGCGCGATCACTATCAGAACCTCGACCCCTGCAACTGCTTCAATCCGGGCATCGGTCATACGTCAAAGTTCGCGTTCTATGGGAATCCCCAGAATGCGGTTTCGGCCGAAGCCTTTGCACCGATGGAGACCGTGGCGCAGTGATACCGCTGAACTCGCGGTAGGCAGCGCTTCGAGGCTTCCCTTCAACCGATAAATCGCCACGCCATCGGTCATGCCGGTGGCGTGGCCGTTTATGGCCGATTGGTTTGAATTTTCCACTATTCGAGGGTAGCGGACTTACGGAAATACTCCGGCGTCCCTGCCCACGGCGGGAAACGGGGAAAGCGCGGTTCGTCGTCGATCGCCGCAAGAGTTGGCGCGGTATCCCGACAAACCTGCGCCACGCTGTTGCTAGTGCGTGGACGCGCGATCCATCACCGCGTCACTCCTTCCCCCCTCAGCGCAGGCCGGTTTCCGCGCGCGCGATCACCAGGCGCTGGATCTCGCTGGTGCCTTCGTAGATCTCGGTAATCTTGGCATCGCGGAAATAACGCTCCAGCGGCATTTCCTTGGAATAGCCCATGCCGCCGTGAATCTGCACCGCTTGATGAGTGATCCACATCGCCGCTTCCGACGCGGTCAGCTTGGCCACCGACGCCTCGGTGCCGAAGCGCCCACCGTTCTTTTCCGCCTCGCCCTTGGTCCAGGCCGCACGAAGCGTCAGCCAGGTGGCCGCGTCCAGCTTGCACTTCATGTCGGCGATCTTGGACTGGGTCATTTGAAAGGTGCCGATCGGATGGCCAAACGCCTTGCGGTCGCGCGACCACTGCAAGGTCGCCTCGTAAGCCGCACGCGCGATACCGACCGCTTGCGAGGCAATCCCGATGCGCCCGGCATCGAGCACGCCCATGGCGATGGAGAAACCCTTGCCCTCCTCGCCCAGCAGGTTTTCCTTCGGGCAAACGTAGTCGCTGAACTCGATTTCGCAGGTGGCCGAGGCACGAATGCCTAACTTCGGCTCAACCTTGCCGGCATGGAAGCCCGGCAGCGCGGTATCGATGATGAAGGCCGACACCCCGCGCGCGCCGATGCCCGGCGTGGTGATCGCAAACAGCACGATGTAGCGCGCCACCGGACCGGACGTGATCCAGCTTTTCTTGCCGTTGATCACCCAATCGCCCTCGGCGTTGCGGCTAGCGCGGGTGTGCATGGCCGACGCATCGGAGCCGGACTGCGGCTCGGTCAACGCGTAGGCACCGATCGCCTCGCCGGTGGCGATCGCACGTACGTAGCGCTGCTTCTGCTCCTCATTGCCGTGCTTGAGGATACCGTTGCAGAACAGCGAATTGTTGACCGACATGATGGTGGAGGTGGCCGCGTCGGCCGCGGCGATCTCGATCATCGCCAGCACGTAGGCGATGGGGTCCATGCCTGCGCCGCCATAGGCTTCGGGTACCTCAATGCCCATCAAACCGAGCTGACCCATCTCGCGGATGTTGTCCAGTGGAAATTCGCCCTTGGCGTCCAGCTCGGCAGCCACCGGCATGATGCGCTTGAGCGCAAAGTCGCGGGCAACCGCCTGAATCGACAGCTGGTCATCGGTAAATCGAAAATCCATCGGGGGGCTCCGGGGGAAGGAAGCCGGTCATTCTAGCCACGATGCGCAACCGACCTCTGTGCAAATGCAGCATGGCGGCGCGTGGGGCAAGCTGAGGACCTGCATGCGCCAGGCTTGATGCTTCCACCCCGAGAGGCTGGCGCGCGCCTTCTTGACCATTGCGGCTGCGCGCCCTAGCCTTGGCATCTCTTTATCGCGATAAAAGGATGCACCATGGATCTGGCTGCCGCCTCCAGCGTCTTGCGCCTGCTGGCGGACCCGACTCGCGTGCGCCTGCTGGCCCTGCTCGAACACGAGGAACTGACCGTGGCCGAACTGGCGGCGGTGCTGCATCTGGCCCAGCCGCGGGTGTCCACCCACTTGGCCAAGTTGAAGGAAGCCGAATTGGTGCGCGACCGGCGCGCCGGTGTCTCGGCCTACTACCGGGCCAACCACGAAGGCGATCAGCATCAGCATCTGCTGGTGAAATCGCTGCGCGAGAGCATTGATGACGCGCTGCTGCGCGAAGATGCCGCGCGCCTGCCGACGGTACTCGCCCAGCGCGCCAGCGAACAAGGCTGGGCCGATACCGTAGCTGGCGACATGGAGCGCCACTACTCGCCCGGACGCACCTGGGAAACCGTGGCGCGCGCGCTGTTGCAATTGCTGGAAACCGGCGACGTGCTGGATATCGCCTCCGGTGATGGCATCACCGCCGAGCTGCTGGCCCCGCACGCGCGCTCGATCGTCTGCGTCGATTCCAGCGACAAGGTGGTCGAGGCCGCGCGCAAGCGTCTGGCCGGTTTCTCCAACGTCGAGGTGCGCCGAGGCGATATGCACGCGCTGGAACTGGGCGCGCATCGCTTCGACCTGGTGCTGATGCTGCACGCGCTGACCTACGCCGAACAGCCAGCCAAGGCGGTTGCCGAGGCCGCCGCGCTGCTGCGTCCCGGCGGGCGCCTGCTGGCGGTGACGCTGGGACGTCACGATCACCGCGCGGTGGTCGAACCGTTCGATCACCGCAACCTGGGCTTTCGCAAGGAAGACCTGACCAGCTACGCGCGCAAGGCGGCGCTGGAAGTCGTCAGCTGCGCGCGCCTAAGCCGCGAACGGCGCGCGCCGCATTTCGAAGTCATCAGTCTTTTGGCACGCAAACCGTGAGTACCTCCGCCATGAATCAATTGCCCTGGCTGCACCCCGATCGCACCGCTGCGCTGTTCGATGCGCTGGCTCAACGCATCCTGATCCTCGATGGCGGCATGGGCACCATGCTGCAAGGCCACCAGCTGGACGAAACCGGCTACCGTGGCGAGCGCTTCGATGCCGGTTACGACAATCGGCACGCCGAACATCACCACCACGATCACGCCTGCGATCTGAAAGGCAACAACGATCTGCTGACTCTGACCCAGCCAGCAATCATCCAGGGTGTGCACGAAGCCTATCTGGAAGCCGGCGCGGACCTGGTGGAAACCAATACCTTCAACGCCACCCGGATCAGCCAGGCCGACTACCACCTGGAGCATCTGGTGCCGGAGTTGAACCACTCGGGTGCCGCGTTGGCGCGCGCCGCTTGTGACGCCTGGACGGCCCAAACGCCGCACAAGCCGCGCTTCGTTATCGGCGTGCTTGGGCCGACCAGCCGCACCGCGTCGATCTCGCCGGACGTCAACGATCCGGGCTATCGAAACGTGAGCTTCGAAGAGTTGGTGGCCAATTACACCGAGGCAGCGGCCGGGCTGATCGACGGCGGCGCCGACGTGATCATGGTCGAGACCATCTTCGACACGCTCAACGCCAAGGCCGCGCTATTCGCGCTGGCTGAGCTGTTTCGTGCGCGTGGCGCGCGACTGCCGGTGATGATCTCCGGCACCATCACCGACCGCTCCGGGCGCACCCTGTCCGGGCAGACCGCCGAAGCGTTCTATTACTCCGTCGCGCATATCCGACCGCTCTCGGTCGGACTCAACTGCGCGCTGGGCGCCGAGGATCTTCGTCCGCACGT
>JBEVMS010000131.1:0-12189 GCA_040508515.1 Dyella sp.
GATGGGCCCGACCGCGTCGGGCAAGACGGCGCTGGCATGCCAGCTCAGCGAGCGCTTCCCGCTGGATTTGATCAGTGTGGATTCGGCGCTGGTCTATCGCGGCCTGGATATCGGTAGCGCCAAGCCCGATGCCACCACGCTGGCACGTTATCCGCATGCGCTGATCGATATCCGCGATCCTGCGCAACCTTATTCGGCGGCGGAATTTCGCAGCGACGCACTGGCAGCGATGCGTGCAATCACCGCGCGAGGGCGCGTGCCACTGCTGGTCGGTGGCACCGGTTTGTACTTTCGCGCCTTGCAGCGCGGGTTGTCGGCCTTGCCGGAGGCAAACGCCGACGTGCGCGCGCGGCTGGCGCGAGAGGCCGCGCAACACGGCTGGCCGCCACTGCATGCCCGCTTGGCGCAGCACGATCCCGTCGCCGCGATGCGGATCGGAATCAACGATACCCAGCGCTTGCAGCGCGCGTTGGAGGTCATCGAGCTGACCGGGCGTCCCTTGTCGGAGCAGCAGGGCGGCGGCGGTGGCGAACAATTTCCGTGGCGTGTGCTCAAGCTAGCGTTGCTGCCGACTGATCGCGCGCCGCTGCATGCGCGCATTGCCAAGCGTTTCGAGGCGATGCTGGCTGAAGGGCTGTTGGACGAAGTGCGCGCCCTGCGCGCGCGGGGCGATCTGCATGCCGAGCTGCCGGCTATGCGCGCGGTGGGCTACCGTCAGGTTTGGCAGCATCTGGATAACCCTTTGGAATTTAACGATTTGCGTGATCGCGGCGTGTTTGCTACGCGGCAACTGGCCAAGCGCCAAATCACCTGGCTACGCAGTGAGTTGGACGCGCGCACGCTGGATCCGGACGATCCGGCGATGAACGCGTGTGCGACACGGGCCTTGCAGGATTTTCTCGCGTGCCGCATATAGACATGCGCCCTATGCCGCCGGGGCGTCTGGGAAGGTGGCTTGGTCGCCTTCATCGGTGGTTTAAAAGCGGTTAACATTCCTCGGCCTTGGGTCGGGACGCGTTAAAGCGTCTCTTTTCCGGCCTGTCCGTTGCGAGGGGAAAACAACAATGTCCAAAGGGCAGTCATTGCAAGATCCATTTTTGAACGCTTTGCGTCGCGAGCGCGTGCCGGTCGCCATCTATCTGGTCAATGGCATCAAGCTTCAAGGCACCATCGAATCGTTCGACCAGTTCGTGGTGTTATTGCGCAACCAGGTTAGTCAGATGGTCTACAAGCACGCCATCTCCACCGTGGTACCCAGCCGCAATGTCCGGTTGGGCAATGGTCATGAGGGTGAGGGTGCGGCCGGTCCGTCTGCCGAGGTCGACGCTTGATCTGCGGCGCATCTGGCCCAATGAAGTAAGTCGCTCTGGAGTCTGGGGAGCAACGCGAGCAGGCGCCGCCGCTACCGGGTAACCGGTGGGCGGCGAGCGTGCCGCCAAGGTTCCAGCTTCTTGATGAGCGTCGGCTACCGGCGCCTTTGCTCGGTATAGGTCACATCCGCAGTGTTCGATAGACAAAAGAAAGGCGAGCGTGCCGTCTTGGTATTGCCGCATTCGCGTGGCGAGGGCGACGCGGCGCGGCGCGCGGCCGAGTTCGCCGAACTGGTGCGTTCGGCCGGAGCGGAGATTCTCGAGCGCATCCCGGCGCGCGTGGAAAGCCCGAATCCGCGCTTCTACATCGGCAGCGGCAAGGCGGATGAGGTGCGCGAGGCGGCGCATGCGCTGGGTGCCGACCTGGTGCTGGTCGATCATCTGCTGTCGCCGGTGCAGGAACGTAACCTGGAAAAACACCTGGGCGTGCGCGTGATTGATCGCGCCGGTCTGATCCTGGACATCTTCGCCCAGCGCGCGCGTTCGCATGAAGGCAAGCTGGAAGTCGAGCTGGCTCAGCTCAAGCATGTGGCCACGCGACTGGTCCGCGGCTGGACCCATCTGGACGCCCAGCGCGGCGGTGCCATCGGCAACCGCGGTCCGGGCGAAACCCAGTTGGAACTCGATCGCCGCCTGCTTAGCGAGCGCGTTAAGCAACTGACCAAGCGGTTAGAAAAGGTGCAGACCCAGCGCGGACAGCAACGCCGTTCGCGCCTGCGCAACACCGTGCCACGGGTGGCCCTGGTCGGCTATACCAATGCCGGCAAGTCGACGCTGTTCAACGCGATCACCGCCGGCGCGGTATATGCCGCGGATCAATTGTTCGCCACGCTTGACCCCACCGTGCGCCGGCTGGAAGACTTGAGCTGCGGCCCGGCGGTGCTGGCCGATACGGTCGGTTTCATCCGCGAGCTACCGCACGATCTGGTGGCTGCGTTCCGCGCCACCTTGGCCGAGGCGCGCGATGCCGACCTGCTGCTGCACGTCAGCGACGCGTTCGATGAGGAGCGCGAGCTGCTGCATGACGTGGTCGACAGCGTGCTGGACGAAATCGACGCCGGCCACGTGCCGCAACTGCGCGTCATGAACAAGATCGACCTCGGCGATACCATGCCGCGGCTCGACCGCGACAGTCAGGGGCGGCCGCACACCGTGTGGCTGTCGGCGGCGACCGGGCAGGGGCTGGATCTGCTGCGTCAGGCGCTGGGCGAGCTGCTCGGCGGCGATCGGGTGCGCGCCGAACTGGCCTTGCCACTTTCGGCCGGACGATTGCACGCACGGCTCAAGGCCGCCGGCGCCATTGCCAGCGAATCGGTTGAGGAAGAGAGCTGGCGCCTGCAAATTGATGCGCCGCGCAGCGTGATCGCCCCCCTCAGCGGCGGCAACGATGCCGATGCGCACCTGTTGCGCGAACTGCTTGGCCCTGCGGTGGTCGATTGACTACGGTTGCGCTGGGAACGACGCACTTGGCTCTGTTAGAATGCCCAGCGTTTGCGCGTGTCCGGCCACTACGTTGATTTCCTCTATGTGCCGCCAATATGTGCAATCCCGACCACAGCGTTTTCCGGCGAAAATTGCCGGCCTCCCAGCGATCTGAAGGAGACTGACAATGGCATGGAACGAACCCGGCAACGGGCAGCGCGACCCCTGGAAAAAACGCCCCACCGGAGGCAAGCCCGGTTTCAACCTGCAGCCGTGGCTGGACACGTTGAAAAAGCGCTTCGGCAAATTCGGCGGCGGCCCTGGCGGTGTGGTAACCGTGGTGCTGGCGCTGCTCCTGGCGTCATTGCTGCTGTCCAGCTACACCATCGTCAACGCGCGTCAGGCCGGCGTGGTGCAGCGCTTCGGGCAGTACGCGCGTACCTTGGGCCCAGGGTTCCACTTCAAGTTTCCGCGCCCGATCGAGACGGTGACCAAGGTCGAGACCACCCAGGTCCGGTCGGTTTCCGATCAAGTGCGCATGCTCACCAGCGATGAAAACATCATCACGGTCGATTTCAACGTGCAGTTTCAGGTGAGCGACGCGCGCCGGTTCCTGTTTTCGGTGCGCGATCCAGAAGACACTCTGCGCCAGGCCGCCGAGGCGGCGGTGCGCTCAGTGGTCGGCTCCAGCACGATGGACTCGATCCTCATCAGCGCCGGCGCGGTGGCCGAGGCGGCCACGCCCGTGCTGCCCGATCAGACCCGCGACACCTTGCAGCAGCAAACGCGTGATGCCTTGCAGGCCACGCTCAACGGCTACGACACCGGCATCGTGATCAACGATGTCAGCTTCCAGAACGTGTCGCCGCCGCAGGAAGTCAAGGCCGCGTTCGACGATGTCAATGCCGCGCGCGAAGACAAGCTGGCCACCGAAAACCAAGCGCGCGCTTACGCCAGTCAGGTGGTTCCGGTGGCCAAGGGCGGCGCCTCGCGCATCGCCTCAGAGGCGCAGGGCTATCAGGCCGAGCGGATCGCCCGCGCCAGCGGTGACGCCGAGCGCTTCAACCTGATCCTCAAGGAATACCACGGCGCCCCCGAAGTCACCCGGCGCCGGCTGTGGCTGGAAACGGTCGAGGACGTGATGTCCAAAAATCCCAAGGTGCTCGATGGTTCGGGCGGTCGCAACGTGTTGTACCTGCCGTTGAACCAGCTTGGCGGTCCGTCCAAGGAGATGCCTGGAGTGGGCGCGATCGTGCAATCGTCACAGGCGGTTGAACCGGGCAACGACAACAAGGGCGCGCAACCATGAAGATCGCTTCCATCGTCGCGGCACTGGTCATCGTCCTGCTTGGCTACAACAGCATGTTCGTGGTGAAGGAAGGGCAGACCGCGCTGGTGCTGCAATTCGGCCGCATCGTGCGTACCGACGACAAGCCGGGTCTGCATTTCAAGCTGCCATTGGTACAACAGTCGCTGGCCTTCGACAGCCGCATCCTGACCTTGGAAGCGCAGCCGGAGCGTTACTTCACTTCCGAAAAGAAAAGCGTCAACGTCGATTTCTACGTCAAGTGGAAAATTGCCGACAACGCCGCTTATTACCGCGCTACATCGGGCGACGAATTGCAGGCCACCCAGCGGTTGTCGCCGATCGTCAAGGATGCGCTGCGTTTCGAATTCAACGCGCATACGCTCAACGACCTGGTCACCAGCGGGCGCAAGGACATCACCGAGCGCGTGCGTAAGCAGACTGACCTGGCCTCTCGCAAGAGCCTCGGTATCGAGGTGGTCGATGTGCGGATCAAGCGCATCGATCTGCCGGATGAAGTCAGCGAATCGGTTTACAAGCGCATGAGCGCTGAGCGTTTGCAACTGGCCAATGAATTGCGCTCCACCGGCCAGCAGGAGGCCGAGACGATCAAGGCCGATGCCGACCGCCAGGTGCAGGTGATCAAGGCCGACGCTGAGCGCGACGCGGCCACGGTGCGTGGCCAGGGTGATGCGCAGGCGGCCGCGATCTACGCCCAGGCGTATGGTCAAGATCCGGAATTTTTCGCCTTCTACCGCAGCCTCAGCGCCTATCGCACCGCGTTCAAGGACGGCAAGGGCGTGCTGATGCTCAAGCCCGATTCGGAGTTTCTGCGTTACTTCAACGACGGCACGGTCAAGCCGCGCTGAGCCGGGCCGGATGCAGGTCTGCCCGCTGCTGCGCCGGGTGTGGTGATGCAGGGACCGGTGCTGTTCGCCGCGCTGCGCGGGTGGCAAGCGAGGCGGCGTGAAGTCTTGACGTTGGAGCCCTCGCTAGCGCGGAGTTGACGCGGCGGCGGTGTTGCGGCCATGGCTGCGCTGGGTGCGGCATGGCACAAATTTTTGTTTTTCCTTGAAGGCTCCCCCGATGGGAGCTAAGAACGAGCGAGTAAAGATCATGGGTAAGTCAGTCGTTATCCTTGGAGCCCAATGGGGCGACGAAGGCAAGGGCAAGATCGTCGACCTGCTGACCGAGCGCGTCGGTGCGGTAGCGCGCTTCCAGGGCGGTCACAACGCTGGCCACACCTTGGTGATCAAGGGCAAGAAAACCGTGCTGCACCTGATCCCCTCGGGCATCCTGCGCGACGATGCGCTGTGCCTGATCGGCAACGGCGTGGTTCTCAGCCCCGCCGCGCTCAAGCAGGAAATCGAGCAGTTGGAAGCCAACGGCGTCAGCGTGCGTCCGCGCCTGAAGATCAGCCCGGCCACCCCGCTGATCATGCCGTACCACATCGCCGTGGATAAGGCGCGCGAAGTCGCCTCCGGCGCCAAGGCGATCGGCACCACCGGCCGCGGCATCGGTCCGGCTTACGAGGACAAGGTCGCCCGTCGCTCGATCCGCGTTGCCGATCTGATGTACCCGCACGAGCTGCCCGAGAAGATCAAGACGGCGGTGGACTATCACAACTTCATCCTGACCGAGTGGCTGAAGGCCGAGCCGGTCGACTACCAGACCGTGCTGGACGACGCGTTGGGCTTCGCCGAGTTCATTCGCCCGATGGTCGATGACGTCGCCACCATCCTGCACGACGTGCGCAAGGAAGGCGGCAACATCTTGTTCGAGGGCGCCCAGGGTGCGCTGCTGGACATCGATCACGGCACCTATCCTTACGTCACCTCGTCCAACACCACCGTCGGCGGCGCACTGGCCGGCACCGGCGTGGGCGCGCGCGACATCGATTACGTGCTGGGCATCTGCAAGGCCTACGCCACCCGCGTGGGTGGTGGTCCGTTCCCGACCGAACTTCACGACGAGATGGGCGAGCGCCTGCGCAAGGTCGGCAACGAGTTCGGCGCCAGCACCGGCCGTCCGCGCCGATGCGGCTGGATCGACCTAGTCGCGCTCAAGCGCGCGGTGCAGATCAACGGCATCGACGGGCTGGCGATCACCAAGCTGGACGTGCTCGACGGGCTGGAAACCATTAAGGTCTGCATCGCCTACGAATACCGCGGCAAGCGCCGTGAGCTTGCCCCGCTGGACGCTGATGGCTGGGACGAGTGCAAGCCGGTCTACCTGGAGTTCCCCGGCTGGTCGGAATCCACCGCCGGCATCCGCGAGTGGGACAAGCTGCCGCCGGCCGCCCGCGCCTACTTGCGCGCGGTCGAGGAACTGTCCGGCTGCCGCCTGGCCCTGGTTGCCACCGGCGCCGACCGCGACGACACCATCGTGCTGGACGACCCGTTCGCTTGAGCGCGCACGCGTGAGTGGCGCGTCAGCCACGGCACTTCACTCATGTTCGAGTTAGAGAAAAGGCCCGCGAGGGCCTTTTCTTATATGACGCGCAGGCCGGTAACGGCGACATCGATGGTCTTGCCGCGACATGCCGGCAGGTGGCCCCGTTGCGGGTTGCTAAAAGTGCACCGCACCGAGCCTTGAAAATGCACCGAAACATACGCATATCAAAGACTTGAGCTAGGCATCGACGACGCGGAGGTCGATATGGCTACCGGTTGGGCAGGCGACGGCGCCGTGCAGGATCAGATCGACGCCACCATCAGCGACGGCATCAAGCGCGCGCGCGAACAACTAGGCCAGGGACCGGGCCTCACCCACTGCGAAGCATGCGAAGCCCCGATCCCCGAGGCCCGCCGCAAGGCTGTGCCCGGCGTGCGCCTCTGCGTCACGTGCCAGGAGGCCCACGACAGCGAACGCAGCGCCAGCCTGTTCAACCGACGCGGCAGCAAGGACAGTCAGCTGCGTTGAGGGGCTCGCGCGGTCAACGCTCCAATCAAACCGATAAGTTGATTCCCTGGCATATCAGCCGGTGGGTTGAATCATGGGCATCCTCCGTGTGCCCAACCAGACTAGGCTCAGTGCCGCGTAGCCTTCTCTACGGATCGAGCCGATCGAGAGCAAAGCCCAGTCCGGGGCCGCAGGTACGGCTTAGCGACGTTGGCTAACCACGTTGCTGCTATGGCAAGCAAGCTCTGCCGCTTCGTCTTGCCACACCATCCCCGTGTCGGGATATTAGACGTTTCGCTGTGCAGCGAACGCGTGGTGCGTTCGGCCGCATGCTGCGATTTTCCGCGCCGATGGCGCCTTCGTTCGGAAGTTTTGCTGGAGTAGCTATGACTGCCTATGTTGTTTTGACCCGACTGCACACTACGGACCCCGCCGAGTTGGCGACGTATTCGCAGAAAGCTGCGCAGGCGCGTGCGGGGCATGCGTTGACGGCCTTGGCAGCGTACGGCAAGCACGAGGTGCTGGAAGGGGCGCCGATCGAGGGGGCGGTGATCTTGCGTTTCCCCAGCATGGATGAGGCGCGTGCCTGGTACGGCAGTCCTGCCTATCAAGAGGCCAAGGCGCATCGTTTGCAGGGCGGTGATTACCACCTCTTTTTAATCGAAGGTATCGACGCGCCTATAGCAAGTTAAGCGGAGAGTGTGCTGGCGCCGTAACGATCCTCGTGATCGCTACCTGCGAACGTAAACGTGCATGCCGTCCGGGGCTGCCACGCGATCCGTGTAGCGCCACCGCCGATGCCGAGTGCTTCGAATGAGGCCTTGCGTTTGGGCGGTGACGTCGACGGTAAATCGATCACACCTGAAAGTATCGAGATGCTTATCGGATGTGCGTGGCCATTCGCCCAGGGTCTATGGTTGCCAATTGAATCGGGGTGATTTTTGGTTTTCTTATCTATTGTTTTATGTAACGTAATGGGATGTCTGTTGCATCAAAGTTCGCTAGTCGCGCTGACCGTTCTGCTTTAGTCTGACGACTGGACAGGGGCGTCTATCGCATGATCGGTACCTACAACCCGTTGGTAGTGCTGCTTTCGTTGTCGGTGGCGATGCTGGCTTCTTATACCGCGTTGGATTTGAGCGGCCGCATTCCGTTGCTGCGTACGCCCATGCAGCGACGCCTCTGGTTGTTCGGCGGCGCACTCGCGTTGGGCTTGGGTATTTGGTCTATGCATTTCATCGGCATGCTGGCGTTCCGGCTGCCGATCGCAATGAGTTACGACCTGCCGCTGACCATCGTGTCCGGGCTCATTGCGGTAGGTGTTTCCTACATGGCTTTGAGGTTGGTGGTGTCGAGCGAGTTGGGCTGGCGCCGGCTGGTCATGAGTGGTGCCTTGCTAGGCCTGGGTATCGGCGGCATGCACTACACCGGCATGGCCTCGATGCGCATGCAGCCGGGGATCGCTTACAGTCCTGCGTTGCTCGTTAGCTCGTTGCTGTTGGCCATGGTCATAGCCATAGCGGCGCTGTGGATCGCCCAGCGATTGCGTGCCGAGCGTCAGCGTTATCTGTTGATGAAACGTTTGCTGGCCTCGCTGGTGATGGGGCTGGCGATCGTCGGCATGCACTACCTGGGCATGGCTGCGGCATCGTTTGCGCCAGGCGCAGTCTGTGGCGCGGCCAGCACCATCGATGCTAGCGCGCTCGGTAGCAAGGTCAGCATGTGGTCGGTGACGGTCTTGCTAATAACTTTGCTGCTGTCGGCGCTCGATACTCGCCTGCATCGGCGTACCCAGTTGCTATCGGGCTCGATCCAACAGCTCAATAGCCGCTTGTTGCATCTGGCCACCCATGATGCGCTGACCGGGCTGCCCAATCGTCTTACGATCGGCCAGTTGATCGAGCATGCGATGGGCGATGCGCGCCGGCGAAAGCGCCATCTGGCATTGCTGTATCTGGATCTGGATGGTTTCAAGGCGATCAACGACAGCCTGGGTCACGCATTCGGCGACGAGCTTTTAAAGGCGGTGGCCGATCGCCTGCGCGAGAACTTGCACGAGGACCGCGTGGCGCGCATCGGCGGTGATGAATTCATCGCCGTGATCGAACGGCTGCAGTCGCGCACGGCCGCGGCGCAGGCGGCCGAGGCGATTTTGTGGCGGCTGCAAGAAAATTTCAGCGTGCGCGGCACCACCTTGCAGGTCACGCCGAGCATCGGCATCGCGATGTATCCGGGTGACGGCGACACCGTGGACGAACTGGTCGCCCATGCCGACGTGGCGATGTATGGCGCCAAGGAGGGCGGGCGCAATGGCTTTCGTTTTTTCGAGCTGGACATGCAGCTGCGCGCTACGCGTGTGTTGCAGATTCAACGCGGCTTGCAGACGTCCACGGAGGACGGCCGCATGTACCTGCATTTCCAGTCCAAGCACGACGGTCCAAGCGGCGACCTGGTAGGGGCCGAGGCGCTGGTGCGCTGGAACCATGCGGAGTTGGGCGAGATCACGCCGACCGAATTCATACCGATTGCCGAGCGCTCCGGCCAGATCGTGCGCATTGGCGAATGGGTGCTGCGCGAAACCTGCCGCCAACTGGCCGATTGGCAACGTCGTGGCTTGCCGGCGTTGCGCGTGGCGATCAACCTGTCGCCGATGCAGTTGAAGCATCCGGGCTTGGTGGAAGAGTGCGTCGGCATCGTGGCGGACGCCGGGCTTATCCCGGCACAGATCATGTTCGAGGTGACCGAGACCGTGGCGATGCAGGATGCCGAGCGCACCACGACGATACTGCACGAGTTTCGTGCGCGCGGTTTCGATTTCGCCATCGACGATTTTGGCACTGGCTATTCCAGCCTGGCCTACCTGCAGAAATTTCGCGCCAAGCAGTTGAAGATTGATCGCTTCTTCACCGATTCACTGGACAACGGTGGTCACGAAGCTAAGGCGATCATCTCGGCGATCATCGCGCTGGCGCATACCCTCGGCATGGAAGTGGTGGCCGAAGGGGTGGAAACCGCTAACCAAGTCGCTCAGTTGCGCGAGTTGTCCTGCGACCAGATTCAAGGTTTCCTGCTTTCTGTGCCACTGGCCGCCGATGATTTCGTCAGCCGACACCTGAGCGAGCCGCTGGCTTGCACCGAGCCCTAAGAGGCGCTGACAAAACTTGATTCATCGGCTCGGCGGCTAGCGCGAATGCCGGGTGCAAGCCGCCAGCGTAAGGGGTTTTGTAAGCCACTCTAAGTACCTGGCCAACTCGGCGCGGCCGTGGTTGCCGGCGCCGGTCGTCTGAACGGGGTGGGACGAGCGGCATGACGCGTGCGATGGGTGAGCCGAGGGTTTGGGATCCGGCGATGGCGGGGGATGCCCAGGCTTTTACTGCGCCATCGGCGTCGTGCACAGCGGAATGGTCACGAACTCAGAACAGCAGCGAGGCCATCTTGCGCCGGTAGCGGCCGACCAGGGCGGCGTCTTCCAAGGTATTGAACGCGGCCAGTAGGCGTTTTTTGGCCTGGCCATCGTTCCAATCGCGCGCTTTGCTCAGGATGGTCAGCCAGTGCTCCAGGCCTTGCTCAGGGGCGTCGTCCAGCAGCAGGTGCAGGCCGAGCAGGTCGTGTGCTTCCCAATCCTGGGCATTGGCGGCGATGCGCTGGCGTAGCGCGCTGGCCGGTGGGCTATCGGTTAGGGCACTGGCCAGTTCCAGTTGGCTGCGTAGGCGTACCGCGCGCGCATCGGTGGCCAGGTTGGCCGGCAGCGCATCCAGCTCGGCCGCGGCGGCGGCGGTGTTGCCGGTGCGCATCAGCGCCAGCGCCAATTCAAGTTTCAGTTCGCTTTTGTCTGGCTCGGCGGCGATCGCCTGCTGCAATCGGTTGATGGCCTGCTCGGGTGATTCTTCTTCCACTTCGGACTCGACAACCGGCGTGGCCGCTTCCAAGGGCTGGATGTGCTTGCTCAGGAAGTCGCGTACCTGGCCTTCGGGCAGCGCGCCGGCGAAGCCGTCGAGAATCGCCCCGTCCTTGACCAGCATGACGGTGGGAATCGAGCGGATGCCGAACATGCCGGCCAGCTCCTGGTGCTTGTCGACGTCTACCTTGCCCAGGCGGAAGGCGCCGTTGAACTGCGCGGCGAGTTTTTCCAGCAGCGGGCCCAGGGTTTTGCACGGTCCGCACCATTCGGCCCAGAAGTCCACCAGCACCGGCGTGGTCAGCGAGGCCTGCAATACGTCGGTTTCGAAGTTGTCTTGATCAACGTCGAAGACATGCGGCTTGGCGGTATCGGTGCTCACGGTGATTCCTCGATAATGGATCGCCCTTGAGATCAGGGCTGCAGCGAGCATATCAAGCCCGCCGGCTGCGGTTCAGCGCGAGCCGGGCAGATTTGCGAAAATCCACCACTGGCTGGCGCGCCGCGCCGACGTTCAAAGGGACTATGCGCCACGCCACCGAGCTGTTGATCTGCGAACACTGTGACACGGTTTACCGTCGTCATACGCTGGCGCGTGGCGAAGTGGCGCATTGCGCCCGCTGCGCGGCGGTGATCGAGCGTCATCCATGGCTCGATGCACGCAGCTTGCTGGCGTTGGCGTTGACCGCGCTGATCGTCTTCGTGCTGGCCAATCTGTGGCCGATTGTCAGCTTGCGCCTGAATGGCGACATGACCAGCTCCACGTTGTGGGGAATGATCATGACCATGTGGACCGACGGTTTTTACGTGGTGTCGGTCCTGGCCGCAGCCACGCTGTTCTTTTTCCCTCTGGTGAAGATGCTGTTGCTGGGATGGGTGCTGTTGTTCGCCAGTTTCGGGCGTCGCGCGCCAGGCTTCGGCGAAGTGATGACGGTATTGCACTATGTGGGGCCATGGACGATGAGCGAGGTGTTCGTGTTGGGCGCGCTGGTGGCGGTGGTCAAGGCCTCGGCTTACTTTCAGGTGATTCCCAACGTGGGCATCTACGCCTACGGCGTGCTGATGCTGCTGATCACGGTGTTCTCCGGTGTCGACCTGCGTCAGTTATGGGACGAACTGGACGAGGACCGTCGATGAGCAAGCTGCCGCGCGCGTCCGAGCTGGGCATGATCGGTTGCCATGTCTGCGGCCTGGTCTGCCGCGATGTAGGGCGCCACGACGCGGCGTGTCCGCGCTGCGGCGCACGGCTGCATCGGCGCAAGACCGCCAGCTACAGCCGCACCTGGGCGTTG
>JBEVMS010000093.1:0-3562 GCA_040508515.1 Dyella sp.
AACATCTGCATCGGCGCGGAGGCATGGAACACGTAGATCGCGCCACTCGGATCGCTGGGCGCGAACACGCTGTTGTCCAGATTGGCGGCGTAGCGCTTGTCGGTCAGGTTGGTGACGTTGAACGACAGTCGCACGTCCTTGGCGAAGGCGATTGCACCGAAGTCATAGCCGGCGCCCAGATCAAACGTGGTGTAGCCGCCGAAGCCCTGATCGTTGGTGTAGGTGTAATAGCGCTTGCCGGTGTATTTGCCGCGCAGCGAGGCGAACCACGGTCCGTAGCTGTAGGTCAGTTCACTGGCGAACAGCTTGGTCGGGGTGTCCACCTGCAGCTTGCCGTCGGTGGCTTGCAGCACGCCGGCCTGCACGTAGTCACTGGCATAGGTGGAGCGGTTGAACGAGGCGGAGTTGTACCAGTTCCAATGGGTGGACGGCGTCCACAGCACCGTCAGCTCCAGGCCGTGGCTGTTGACCCCGCCTACGTTGTAGAAGCGGTTGCCGCAGCCCGGGCCGACCGGCTGGCGCGAATTGCAGGGGTTGTACTGCAACAGGCGGTTGTCGAAGCGCACCTTGTACAACGCGGCGGAGGCCTGGAACGTGTCATGTACCACGCGGTAGCCCGCTTCCACGCTGCGCGATTTTTCGGGTTCGAGCGTGCCCTGACTGTCCCAAACCGCCTGGCTCACCGCCTGCGGACCGAGCTTGAAGCCGCCCTGGAACATCGCGATGTTCTTAGCGTAGCTGGCGAACAGTTCCTGACGGGCATCAAGCTGATAGTGCAGGCCCAGCTCAGGCAGCAGCGCCTTGCCCGCGGATAGCTTGCCGCTGGCGAACTGGCTGGAGGAGCTCGGCGCGATCGGTGTCTGGGCTATGCCGGGCAAAGCCTGCGCGTTGGAGGTGGCATGCGGGCTCTTCAGGCCGGCGTCGATGCGCAGGCGATCGTCCAGCAGCTTGATGGTGTCCTGCACGAAGGCCTGGCGGGTCTGCCACACGGTGCGCTGGGCGAATACGCCCACATTCGGCTGTTCGGTCTGAAAACCGCTGATGTCGCGCGGCCCGGTCACGGTGGTGTAGTTGTAGCGCGAGGCGCTGGAAATATTGTGCTCGTACCAGACGCCGGCCTCGACATGGTTGATGCCCAAATCCCAGCCGGCGGAAAGGATCGCGCCGGTGCGGTTGATCGTGTACAGGGTGCTGCGGATGATCAGCGGCAACTGCTGCGGCGTGCCGAAGTTGGACCAGCTGCCGCTGTTCCAGTTGTTGCCGGCGCCCTGATCTTCGTGGTGATAGACCTGCGCATGCACGGTCACCGCGTCGGTGGGGAAAAAGTCCCCGGCCAGGTAGTACAGGTCGTCGTTGCGCAGGATCTGTCCGCCGGTGAAGGCGCCATCGGCATCCTGATCCGGACCGCTCCGGTCGCACAGCGTGGCGTTGAAGCTGCCGGTGTTGCAGTAGGCGCGGCTGAGCGCCTTATGCCAGTCCGGCGCGTAGCCGCCCCAGTCCCAGCCCAGGCCGCGGCCGAGTTCGTTTTTGGACAGGTAGAAGTCGTCCGCCTGCGAGGTGCGCGAGGTGTCGGCGAAAGCGGTGATCCGCCCGGCGCCGAAGTCGTACACGGCCTTGCCGTTGAACTGCTTGGTGGTGGAACGGTTGTAGGCGGTCTGGTCGTTCCACAGATCGGAGGTGGCGCGCATGCCCGACAGGTACATCGAGAAGCCGTGGTAGTCGCCGCTGTCGAAGCGCGCGTAGCTGCGCCGGTTCATGTCGCTGCCGAAGGTCTGGGTGACCCGCCCGCCCATCGTCTTGGCCGGGTCGTTGGAGGTATAGGCAATGGTGCCGCCGAGGTTGCTTGTGGATGGCGTGCCCAGGTTGCCGATGCCTTCGGCCAGTTCGACCACGCCGACGTTCTCGCTGATCAGCGCGCGGTTGATCGAGAGCCCGTTGTAGTTGTTGTAGGCGCTGTCGCCCAGCGGCATGCCGTCCAGCGTGTAGCCCAGGCGGGTGCCGTTGAAGCCGCGCAGGCTCAGCGTCATCGATTGCTCGTTAGCGCCCAGCGCGTCGATCGACTGCGCGTTGACCCCAGGCAGGATGTTGAGCACTTTCTGCAAACTGGTGCCCGGCGGCAGCACGTCGAGGTTCTTCGGGGTGATCCGCTGCACCTGGCGCGATTCGCCGGTGCCGATCACCGAGATCGCCTCCAGATCCTTCGCTTCGTTGCGCGCCTTGGCATCCGTATCCGTGTCGGCCGCCTGTGCGGCTGCGACGTTCAGCGCCAGGCCGACGGCCATGGCGAGCAACGATTTCTGCAACATTCCGATTCCCTTGGACAGTACGAAGGCTCGCGCGACCGATCCACTGACCGATGCCGCAACATATTTCGAGTGACCGGGAATACTTGCAGCGACGTATGAAATTTTGATGACGTCGGCATGTCACCCGGGCTCGCAGGCGCTACGCTTAGACAGCGCCACAGGCCGCTTAGGACTAGCAGATCAAGCATGATCTGCCGCCCGATTCCGTCTCGGTGCGCGTTGCGCCATCGAAACTTTTTGTTCTTGGCCACTGGCGCGGCGCATGGATGCGCCGGCGCCTGGTGGCAGCGGTCGCAACGTGTGCGGGCTTGCCCTGTACCATTCACGCCATGAAACCGACCGCCCCGATTGCCTCCGAGCTTCCCATCGCGCGCTTGCGTGAGGAAGGCTTTGCCTTCGTCGACGCGCCGCAAATGCGTCACGCGCTGGAGCACGTCGGCCGCCTGGGCGATTGGGCCGCGTTCACCGCCAGCTGGAACACGCTGGAAGTGGATGCCTACATGGCCGACCACGGCCGTTACCGGCGCCGCCGGCATGCGGTGTTCGCGCTCGATCAGGCGCACGGCGCGGTGCTGCAGCCGCGTCAGCCGCATTTTCAGACGCTCGATTACAACCACCTGCACGGCGGCATCGAGCGCTGGTATCAACCCATTGACCCGGCGCTGTGCGAGGGCGAGAGCCTGGGCACGATCCTGCGCTACTGCCATGCGCTGTTCGGCGCGCTGGCGCCGGAAGTCACTCGCTGGCATGTCGAGCTGCATCAATTCCGCATCGAGGCCGGCGGCGCGCAGGTCGGTCAGCCGACGCCCGAGGGTGTCCATCGCGATGGCGTCGACTACGTGCTGGTGCTGTTGATCGACCGCCACAACATCGACAGCGGCACCACCAGCATCCATCGCCCGGACGGCGCCGAACTGGGCAGCTTCACGCTGACCCATCCGCTCGATGCCGCACTGGTGGACGACCACCGCGTCTACCACGGCGTGACCGCGGTGACCCCGCACGACGCTTCGCTGCCGGCCTGGCGCGACGTGCTGGTGGTGACGTTCCGCCGCGCGTGAGGCGTTCGCTCAGCGCTTAATGCGCGAGCCCTTCAATCCGCTCAACGGGAAGCTGGCGATCTCGCCGCCGGCGCCGCGGCGCGATTGCCCCGGCGGCGGGCCGAACGCGTGCGCGGTGACCACTTCCCAGGTGGCCGGGATGCGGCCGTTGCGCCGCTGCGTTTCGTAAGCGTCGAGCATGCGTCGGTAATGGGT
>JBEVMS010000240.1:0-6658 GCA_040508515.1 Dyella sp.
CGCGGGCGCGAAGTGCCGGTGCGTCAGGTCAAATACCCGTTCGTGCGCGACGGCAAAGCCTGCGACGGCATCTGAATCGATCCACCCGGTCCGTGACGGATGCGGCGCATAGATGTTGCGATGCCCGCGATCCGGCTAGAATTACCAATATTCCTTAGTCCGAACCCTGCACTGGACGTACAACGATCATGAGCGAGATTCCCGGCGATCTGAAGTTCCTCAAGTCCCACGAGTGGGCCCGTGTCGAAGACGACGGCCTGGTACGCGTGGGTATTTCCGACCATGCGCAGAGCCAGCTCGGCGATCTGGTCTACGTCGAGCTGCCGGAAGTCGGCGCCACCGTGCAGGCCGGCAACGGCGTGGCGGTGGTCGAGTCGGTCAAGGCCGCTTCGGACATCTATGCGCCGATCAGCGGCGAGGTGGTTGCGGTCAACGAGTCGCTCAACGACAAGCCGGAAACGATCAACGAAGACGCTTACGGCGACGGCTGGATCTTCCTGCTCAAGGTCGACAACCGCGCCGAGCTGGACGACCTGCTCGATGCCGATGGCTACGCCGAGCTGATCGAAAGCGAAGACCACTAAGCGTCTTTCCGCGCCAGCACCCATTCCCGCCGGCCGCCCTCGCGGCCGGCGGCGTTTTGAGAAACATCGCAAGCGAACCCAACGCCATGCCTTTCATCCCGCATTCCGAAGCCGACGTCCGTGCCATGCTCGAGACCATCGGGGTCGAGCAGATCGAAGACCTGTTCGATGAAATCCCCGCCGAGCTGAAAGCTCGCGCCCTCGAACACGTGCCCACCGGCATGAACGAGATGGAAGTCACCCGGCTGATGAAGATGCGTGCCGCCATGGATGGCACGCCGCTGAACTTCGCCGGCGCCGGCGCGTACGAGCATCACATCCCGGCGGCGGTCTGGCAGATCGTCACGCGCGGCGAGTTCTACTCGGCCTACACGCCTTACCAGGCCGAGGCCAGTCAGGGCACGCTGCAGCTGATCTACGAATACCAGACCATGATGACCCGGCTGACCGGCATGGACATCTCCAACGCCTCCCTCTACGACGGCGCCACCGCGCTGGCCGAGGCGGTGCTGATGGCCGAGCGCAGCGTCAAGAAGGGCCCGTCGCGCGTGCTGGTTCCCGAGAGCGTGCATCCGGCCTACCGCCAGACGCTCAAGACCATCGTCGGTCTGCAGAACGTCGAAGTGGTGGAACTGCCGGTGCCGACTGGACGGCTGGACGTCGAATGGCTGCAGCGGCAGAACTTTGGCGCGTTTTCCGCGCTGGTGATTCCGCAGCCCAACTTCTTCGGCGTGCTGGAAGACGTCGATGCGCTGACCGATTGGGCGCACGCGCAGGGCGCGCTGGCGATCGCGGTGGTCAATCCGATGGCGCTGGCGGTGCTCACGCCGCCGGGCGAGTGGGGCGCGGTCGACTCGGACAAGCGCGGTGCCGACATCGTCTGCGGCGACGGTCAGCCGATGGGTGTGCCGCTGTCCTCGGGCGGTCCCTACTTCGGCATCCTGGCCTGCAAGAAAGAATTCGTGCGGCAGATGTCCGGACGCATCGTCGGACGCACCACCGACCTGGACGGCAAGCCGGGCTTCGCCTTGACCTTGCAGGCGCGCGAGCAGCACATCCGTCGCGCCAAGGCCAACTCCAACATCTGCACCAACCAGGGCCTGTTGGTCACCGCGGCCACCATCTACATGGCGCTGCTCGGGCCCGAGGGCGTGCGGCGCGTCGCCGCGCACAGCATGCACAACACGCGTGCACTGCGCGATCGGCTGAGCCGTATAGACGGCGTGAGCGTCACGTTCGATCAACCGATCTTCCACGAGGTTGCGCTGAGCCTGCCCAAGCATGCGCAGGAAGTGATCGAACAACTGGCCGAAGAGGACGACATCGTTGCCGGTTTTGCGCTCGGCGAAGAGTACCCAGGGTACGAGAATGTGCTCTTGGTCTGCGCCACCGAGACGCGTACGGCTGAAGATATCGAGCAATTTGCGCAGGCGTTGGAGCGCGCGCTCAAATAATTTCGGTCGACTCGCGTTCATCCAGACGGCACCTTTTGAGTGACGTCGGGGATCGTCGTATCGATGCTTTCGCGATGCCTTGCGAGTTTCGCGGCTGTGCAGTGGCTTTTTAAGCTAGATCCATTGCTGGCGCGGCTTTCGGGGCATTTTTTCTGCATCCTGGGTTTTATGTTTAGCCATCCAGATGTCTCAATGAATTGCATGTCGTTGGCTTGAAAAACCTTGTGGGGCGCGCTCATGAAGCCGTTTTAAAGGTGATGCAAGCTACTAATTGCATGGCTAAAATTCATTGACAGTGGAAATCTTCAGGAATAGCTTTCGCTTCAACTGACGGGGGAACATGTGTCATGGCACCATCGAAATTCATCAAGCCATATGTCGAGCACGGTGAGAAGGCCGGTGCGGTACGCAAGATCACGGTCTCCATTCCGCTACATGTACTGCGGCTGCTGTCCGATGAACGCACCCGCCGTCAAGTAAGCAATCTTCGGCAC
This sequence comes from Dyella sp., assembly GCA_040508515.1. Lineage (GTDB taxonomy): Bacteria > Pseudomonadota > Gammaproteobacteria > Xanthomonadales > Rhodanobacteraceae > JBEVMS01. Next base: position 2,533 of record JBEVMS010000240.1, read on the forward strand.
GCAACCAACAGCGACTTGCTGGTGGAAGCGTTCCTGCACGCTTTTACTGGGCAACCACTGCCAACTGATGAGGAGCTGAGACGAACTATGGCCACTGCCAAAAAAGCCGCTGTAAAGAAACCGGTCGCCAAGAAGGCCGCCGCCAAGAAAGCCCCTGCCAAGAAGGTTGCCGCCAAGAAGGTCGCGACCAAGAAGCCGGTAGCTAAGAAGCCGGTCGCCAAGAAGGCTGCGGTAAAGAAGGCTGCCACCAAGAAGGTTGCCGCTAAAAAGCCTGCCGCCGCCAAGAAGGCCGCGGTGAAGAAAGTTGCCGTAAAGAAGGTAGCCGTGAAGAAGGCGGCACCGAAGAAGGCTGCTGTTAAGAAGGCTGCTGCTCCGGCCAAGGTCGTGAAGGCCTCCAAGGTCTCCGCGGTCAAGACCCCGGTCGCCAAGAGCAAGAAGTAAACAAGACTAAAAAAGTGGTAACGGATTTCTCTCCCTGCGGTGCCCAGCGCAGGGAGAGCGCTTCGTAAGCGATTCGTCCCGGCCCATGCCGGGACGCTTCATTTCTGGGGTGATGAAATGACGCGTGCGGCCCCTGCGGCGACCTGTTTCGTTCGAGCCTGCCTCTCGATTGCCGTGCGCACGCATAGGCGCTACCTTTTCCCGATCCGCGCTGCGGCGAGCCCCGAGGGGTTGGCTGTTCCCGACGGTCACCAGGGGAATGGCGCGGGTATCGGATGACACTCAGTGAGAGACCATGGATACCCGATATATCCGTTTAGGCCGGCGTTGGCAGTTCGGGGCGGTGCGCCCGATCGCGCTGGCGATTGTCGCCGTATTCGTTCTGCTCGCGTTGGGAGCATGGCTACTGATCCTTCGTCCGCATCGGGAGCTCATGCTGGCCGACGCGGGTAGGCTTCCTGGCGGCGCCACTGTGGCCAGCGGAGGCGAGCCGGCGTTGGCCGACGTGCAGTCGATGAGTCTCAACCAATTATTGGCCGAGGCGCGCAAGGCGATGAACGAGCAGCGCCTCTTGGCGCCGGCCGGCAATAACGCGTTTGAGTATTACCTGCGTGCCTTGCAAAAGCAGCCGGGCAATCAAGTCGCCGCCGACGCGCTGCGCGAAACGTTTCCGTTCGGGGCCACTGCCGCGGAACAGTCGATCAACCAGCGCGATTTCATCGAGGCGCAGCGACAGATCGAGTTGTTGGCCAGGGCTGATCCATCCAATTACACGTTGACCATCCTGCGCTCCAAGCTCGATGCGCAGCGCAAGCTGCTTGATCGCGAGCAGCAGCAAGCGCTCGATCAGCAAAAGCAGCAACAGTTGGCGGCGAAGCAGTTGGAGGTGGCGCGTCAAGCCGATGCCGTGGCTGCTAAGCAGCGCAGCGAGCAGGCCGCGCAGCCAGTCACGCCGCCTGCCGTGGCGACGCGTGCAGCGCCACTAGCGGCCAGCGCTCCAACCAAGCTGACTGCATCGGTACGACCGGCGGAAGGCGGTCACACCGAACCGGTGCTGCTGGAGCAGGCCACGCCGCGCTATCCGCCCTATGCGATGCGCAGCGGTCAGGAAGGTTGGGTCGAGCTTCAATTCACGGTCGATAGCACTGGCTCTGTACAGGACGTGGTCGTACTCAATTCACAACCCCGGCACGTGTTCGATCATGCGGCGATCGAAGCGGTCAGTCGCTGGAAATTCCAGCCGGCCTCCGAGGACGGTGTCGCGCGTGCGGCGACCTTGATGCGCCGGATCCAGTTCAAGCTCAGCCAGTAGCTCAACGGCCGATAGGGGACAAGGCCAGCCGCGCAGGCATGCTCGGGCGCCAAGGCGATCCGGTGTTAGCTGGCTGAGGCGGCGGTGGTTGAGGGATCAGTGGCCGCCGTTGGCGCGCTTACGCGGCTTGCTGGGTGGCTTGGTCTTACCTTTGTTCTTACTCGGCGCGGCGACCTTGCTCTCGTTGGCCTTGCGGTGTGGCGTCACGGCCTTGGCCAGCGGCGCATCCAGCCCGGACCAATCCTGGTGTGGCAAGCCCAGCAAGGCGTCGAACATCATCGGCATCAGGCCGGCCGGTACCGGGCCGCCGGAGTTCCACAGCGAAACCACGCCGGCGTGGAACTTGGGGAAGAAGCCGATCATGGTGCGATAGCCTTCCACTTCACCGGCGTGGAAGATTAGCGTCTCGCCGCCGTAAGTGAACACGCGCCAGCCCAGCGCGTAATGCGCCGCGGTGACTCGGCCGCGCCGCCACGGCGTGGAGCGCTGTTCGCTGGGCGTATTGATGGCCGGTGCGTGCAGGACGTCCAGCAATTGCGCCGGTAAGACGTCCGGACGGCCGCCCATCTGCGCGATTAGCCACTGCTCCATATCGCGGATGCTGGCATTGACGCCGGCGGCCGGGGCCACGCGGTAATAGTTTTCGTTGGGCTCAAACGGGGTCCAGTGGCCGGGCAGGCCACGGTGCGGGCGTGCCCAGCTAGCGCTCGACTCCAGCGCGTCGCGACCGTAGCTGGCGGTCTTCATGCCCAGCGGGTAGAAGATGCGCTTGTCCACTTCGCGGTAGTAGAAGTCGCCGGTACGCGCGTAGACCACGTCGCCGATCAGGCTGAAGGCGACGTTCTGGTAGCCGTAGCATTGGCCCACGCCGCAGGTCAGGTCCACTTCGTCCAGCTTGCGCACCAGCTCTTCGTAGGGGACGTTGTCTTCAAGCATATTGTCGTAGGTGTTGCGCGGCAGGCCCAGGCGCTGACCGAGGATGTCGCCGACGGTAGCCTCTGCTGAAGCCTGCGCGTCCTTGAGCTTGAAGAATGGCAACACGTCGATCAGCTTGGTGTCCCAACTGAAGCGCCCATCGCGCACCAGTAGCGCGGTCAGCGCGGTAGCGAACGCCTTGGACAGCGAGGCCAGACGAAACACCGTATTGGGTGTGATCGGCTGATGGGTGGCCGCATCGGCATAGCCCTGCGTGTGCTCGTAGACCACCTTGTCGTCGACCACCACGGCAGTGGCCAGGCCGACCACGTCGTCGCGTTGCTCGATCTGCTTGAGCCAGCCCTGGTAATCGGCGATCGCCTGCTTGACCTGGCTGGGCGGCAAAATCTGGCGCTCAACCTGGTTGCTTACCACCACCGGGGGAGGCTGCGATTTGTCGAGGGTGTGCTGGTGCGCGCGCAGCGGCATGCTGAGCAGGGTGCTGACGCCAAGGGCCAGCATGAAAAATTGTCGAAACGGCATGGTGATCGAACGTGATTCCGGCGCAGGTACACGCCGTGAGATGAAAAGAAAAACCGAAGAGCGGCTTGATGTGCAAGTGCGGCTCGCTCGATTGTGGTGTACTTCGCCGCGCTCCACAACGCAAGCGTGACGGATCGGCGCCGGTTGGGGTCAGTGTTACTCCGCTCATCGCCGCGCCGGCATCGGCACGACCCTACGCACGAGCGGCGATCCACGGCGCCAGTTCATTTGGAACGCGGGCGGCGTGATTCGTTCACCACCAACGGCGTGACGTTCAGTGTGGGTCCGTGCGAGGTCGGCGAAGCGCTAACGATTCGCGCGCCAGCGGCAACCCGGCTGCGCGCTCGGCATCCCGCACCGTCGGTCATGCCTGCCTGCCGCACAGGAGGCATCCCGAGTAAGCCACCATTCCAGGGGCATGGAGGTGAGCCTCTCCCTGAACCTGGATGATGGATCGCACGCCGCGGCTATCGATGCTGGACATTTTTCAGCTTGGTGACGGCCTCACACATCATCAGGCCGGTGCGCGTTCCGTTGAGCGCGGCGGCCGGCTCGATCTCGCTGCCGCTCTTTAAGGCGCTGCTTTATGAGCATGCGGCGGCCGACGCTGGATGCGCTGCATATCCGTGCGTCGCGCGAACCCCGCCACAAGGGCATGAATTTCGTCGAGACTTCCGTGCGGCGTGTCGGTACAGGTCACGTGGGGTGCCCGCCAAGGCGTGCGGGCAGCTGCCGTTGCCTTGAGGGCATGCGAATCCGTGGCGGAATGCGGCATTCCTAACCGGCGCGAGCAATACGAGGGCGTGGGGCTGTCTTCAACTGGCGATGTAGCGCTGAAGCTCCTGGATTTCCTCGGCCTGGGCGTCGATCACCGCCTTGACCAAGTCGCCGATCGAGATCACCCCGACCACGCGT
>JBEVMS010000104.1:0-4909 GCA_040508515.1 Dyella sp.
CATCGCCAGCCTCGCTCTCGCGCAGGACCGCGATGATCTGCTCTTCGGTGAATCGCTTCTTCATGAGTTCTCCTTGCCTGTTTAGGGTAGAGAACTCACCTTCCAAGTGGCTACACGTTTTGACTCAGGTCAATCCATCGCTGGCGCTGAACGTTGCGTCGCGTCACTACAGGAGCGTGGCGCATGAGCCGGCAATGGCTTGGCGAGCTGATTTCCGAAGTGGTCGCCACCTTCATAGTCATTGCGTTCGGCGATTCGGTCGCCTGCATGTATGTGCTCTACGACCCTAGCCCTTATCTCAATGCCTATTGGGGCGTGTGCATCTCGTGGGGCTTAGGCGTCACCATCGCGATTTACGTCACCGGCTCGGTGTCTGGTACGCATGCCAATCCCGCCGTCACCCTCGCGTTGGCGCTGCACCGAGGATTTCCCTGGAAAAAAGTGATTCCTTATTGGTTGGCCCAGGTGATCGGTGCCTTCTTGGGCGCGGCGGTGGTCTATCTGTTGTTCGGTCCGGTCATCGACCACTTCAACCAAACCCACCAGCTGACCCGCGAAGCCGGCGGCGCGGCGGGAGTGTTCTTCACTCATCCGGGTCTGGCGATCACGCCCATGCATGCACTGGTCGATCAGATTGTGCTAACCGCCTTTCTGCTGTTTGGCATTTTCGCGATCACCGAGCAATACAACGAAGCTGCGCCCACGGCCAATTCCGGTGCGTTGATGATCGGCCTGCTAGTGGCGCTTATCGGTGCGTCGATGGGCTACCTGGAAGCCTGGGCGATCAATCCGGCACGTGATTTCGGGCCGCGCCTGTTCGCCTATTTCGCCGGCTGGGGAGCATCGGCGTTCCCATCGCCGGACAACTATTGGTGGATTCCTATCGTGGGTCCGCTGATCGGTGGCGTGATTGGTGGTGGCGCTTATCAGTGGTTGATCTACCCGTTCCTGCCGGCACGCCAGCGTGCCTTGATGGGGGCGCAGGAATCGACGGGCGAGCGGGACGCTTTCGATCCCGATCCCGCCCATGGATGACGGGTATCGCATCGATCACCCAGTTCATTTCAACGCCCTCGAAGTGAAGGTGACCGTGCAGGAGGATGCGTGCGAGATGCTTCGATGCGCAATCTGCGGTGACGGCTAAACATTCCAAGACTGACTTCAGCGGAGCAGACCCATGGATCAGCAGTACATCCTGGCGATCGACCAGGGCACCACCAGCTCGCGCGCGATCGTGTTCGATCATGCCGGCAATATCGCTGGCGTAGCGCAGCGCGAATTCACCCAGATTTTTCCGCAGCCGGGCTGGGTCGAGCACAACGCGCGCGAGATCATGACCAGCGTCTACACCACGATCACCGAGGTGCTCAACAACCTGCAGATCGATGCCAAATCGCTGGCTGGCATCGGCATCACCAACCAGCGCGAAACTGCGGTGGTGTGGGACAAGGCCACTGGCCAGCCGATCTACAACGCGATCGTGTGGCAGTCGCGCCAGACCAAGGACATCTGCGAGAAGCTCAAGGCCGACGGCTACGAAGACATGGTCAAGGCCAAGACCGGCCTGTTGATCGATGCCTATTTCGCCGGCACCAAGGTCAAATGGATTCTGGACAAGGTGGAGGGCGCTCGTGAGCGCGCCAAGAAAGGCGAACTACTATTCGGCACCATCGACAGCTGGGTGATTTGGAACCTCACTGGCGGCAAGGTGCATGTCACCGACTACAGCAATGCCTCGCGCACGCTGATTTACAACATCCACGAGCTGAAGTGGGACGACGAACTGTTGGCGATGCTCGACATTCCCAAGGCGATGCTGCCGCAGGTACGCCCTTCCAGCGAGATCTACGGTAAGACGCAGGGGCAATATTTCTACGGTCACGAGGTGCCGATCGCGGGTATCGCGGGCGACCAGCAGGCTGCCCTGTTCGGCCAGGCGTGCTTCGAGCCGGGCATGGCCAAGAACACCTACGGTACCGGATGCTTCATGCTGATGAACACGGGCGAGAAGGCGGTGGCCTCCAAGAATGGCCTGCTGACCACCCTCGCCTGGGGTATTGATGGCAAGGTGGAATACGCCCTGGAAGGCTCGATCTTCGTTGCCGGCTCAGTCATCCAGTGGCTGCGGGATGGCCTGCGTATGCTGGGCAAAGCCAGCGATTCGCAGGCCTATGCCGAGCGCGCCGGCGACAGCGATGGCGTCTACGTGGTGCCGGCTTTCGTCGGCCTGGGGGCGCCCTACTGGCGCAGTGATATCCGCGGCGCGGTGTTCGGCCTCAGTCGCGGCACCACCAAGGAGCACTTCGTGCGCGCGGCGGTGGAATCGATGGCCTACCAGACGCGCGACGTACTGGCGGCGATGCAAGCTGACTCGGGCATCGAGCTGAAGGAACTGCGCGCCGACGGCGGCGCGATCGCCAACGATTTCATGGCGCAGTTCCAGAGCGACATCTTGAACGTGCCGGTGGTGCGTCCCAAGGTCGCCGAAACCACCGCGTTGGGCGCGGCCTATCTAGCTGGTCTGGCCACCGGTTTCTGGTCCAGCCGCGAGGAGATCGCCAAACAGTGGGCGGTCGATCGGCGCTTCGAGCCGACCATGCCCGAAGCGAAGCGCGAGGCGTTGTATGCCGGCTGGAAGCAGGCGGTGGAAGCCACCATGGGCTTCAAAGTCGCTTGATCGGCGCGGTTATGTGTAGCGCGTCCTAACAAAAAGCCCCGGCGCTTCGGCGGCCGGGGTTCCTGCTATCGCGTGTGCGTCTGCCGCGCTCGGATGCGAGGCCTTGCAGGTCTGCACGCCTGCCACGAAGGCCGTTGTGCAACATGCCGAAGCTTTCATACCGGCCGAATCGGCGTTGTCTGGGGCAGGGTGGGCTCACACGCCGCAGGCGAATGCGCGGCGTCCTTGAACTGCCATCAGCGGATGCGCCGGTGAAAGCGCGCGTTATCTATCCAGCGGATCAATCCAGCGCGTAGCCGAACTGCTCGGCGAACTCGCCAGCGAACTGCGCATAGGTAAAGAACTGATTCTGCGTGCCGGGGTGCTCCACCTTGAGCGCGCCCATCAGCGAGGCCATGCGGCCGATGGTCGGCCAGTCCTTACCATGCATGATCCCGAAGATCAGGCCGGCGCGGTAGGCGTCGCCGCAGCCGGTCGGATCGATCACCTGACGCTCGCGCGCCGGCGGAATCTGCAGCGCTTCGCCGCCAGTATGGATGGTCGAGCCGCGCGGCCCCTGAGTGACGATATAGGCCTGCACGCGGCTGGCGATGTCCTCGGCGCTCCAGCCGGTGCGCGATTGCAGCAGCTGCGACTCGTAGTCGTTGACGATCACATAGGTCGCCTTCTCGATCATCGCGCGGAACTCGTCGCCGTTGAACAGCGGCATCGCCTGGCCCGGATCGAAGATGAAGGGCACGCCGCGCGCGGCGAACTCGTCCACGTGCTGCAGCATCGCTTCGCGGCTGTCCGGCGCGACGATGGCGAAGCTGATCTCGGGGATGTCGCGCACGTGGTTTTCATGCGCGCTGGACATCGCGCCCGGATGGAAGGCGGTGATCTGGTTATTGTCCAGATCGGTGGTGATGAAGCACTGCGGGGTGAACTGCTCGTCGTAGACGCGCACGTAATCGAGCCGGATGCCGTGCTGCTGCATGTGCTCGCGGTACGGCCCAAAATCCTGGCCCACCGCCGCCACCGGCAGCGGATCGGCGCCCAGCAGGCGCAGGTTGTAGGCGATGTTGCCGGCGCAGCCACCGAACTCGCGACGCATCCGCGGCACCAGAAACGACACATTCAGAATGTGCACCTGATCAGGCAGGATGTGGTTCTTGAACTGATCCTGGAACACCATGATGGTGTCGTAAGCGAGCGAACCGCAGATGACGGCAGACATGGTGTCGGGTAACCCTTAAAGTGGCGAATGGAAGGCCGTACGGGGCGCTCGCGGCGAAGGCAGCGCGGCCAAAGGGGCAAATGCTACCGCCTACGGACGCCGATGGCGACTTTTGCGCCTACAGCGATGGGTGCACAGGCGGCAAAATCCGCGCTATCACCGCGTACGCAAAGGCATTCTTAACAAGAATTGCCTTGCACCTACCCGGTGCGCTGACTAGACTGGCGCGCTCACTTTTTAGCCAGACCGACGCACGGCGGACTCAATGTTCAAGAAGTTTCGCGGGATCTTTTCCAACGACATCTCCATCGATCTGGGTACGGCCAATACGCTGATCTACGTGCGTGGTCAGGGCATCGTCTTGAACGAACCCTCGGTGGTGGCGATTCGTCAGGATCGCGGCCCCGGCGGCCCGCGCGCGGTGGCAGCGGTCGGTCGCGACGCCAAAAAGATGCTCGGACGCACCCCCGGCAACATCGCCACCGTGCGGCCGATGAAGGACGGCGTGATCGCCGACTTCACCATGACCGAGGCGATGCTGCAGCACTTCATCAAGCAGGTGCATCGCTCGCGCCTGCTGCGACCGAGCCCGCGCGTGCTGGTCTGCGTGCCGTGCGGCTCGACCCAGGTCGAGCGCCGCGCGATCAAGGAATCGGCCGAAGGCGCCGGTGCGCGCGACGTGTTCCTGATCGAGGAACCGATGGCCGCGGCGATCGGCGCCGGCATTCCGGTGCATGAGGCGCGCGGCTCGATGGTGCTGGATATCGGCGGCGGCACCTCTGAAGTGGCGGTGATCTCGCTCAACGGCATCGTCTATTCGCAATCGGTGCGCGTGGGTGGCGACCGCTTCGACGAGGCGATCATCAATTACGTGCGACGCAACCACGGCACCCTGATCGGCGAAGCGACCGCCGAGCGGATCAAGGTGGAAATCGGTTGCGCGTTTCCGCAGAGCGAGGTCAAGGAGATTCAGATCTCCGGCCGCAATCTTGCCGAGGGCGTGCCGCGGATGTTTA
>JBEVMS010000111.1:0-6282 GCA_040508515.1 Dyella sp.
ACGTCGCCATTGAGTACCGGCACGTCGCCGAAAGGCTGTTGCAGCGACATGCGGGTGACATCGACAAAACCATCAAACACATTCAGCGATAAGCCGCCCGCCAGCTCCAGGCGATCATCCACCCAACGCAGGGAAGGCACCGCTCCGGCCAAAGTGCCCGGAAACGCTGGCCATCCCAAAGCGCGGCTAAATGCGGCCATGTCCACCCCGGTCAGCACCAATGAGGTCTGCAAGCGCTGCCCCTTGGCGGCGGCCGGACGCCAATGGAACTGGTTGACCCGTAGGGTGCCGTCGAGCACGGGTATGTTCAACGTCTGCTGCAAGCCCAATTCGCCGGCGCGACTTTGCCAGCGCGCCTGCGCGGCGCCATTGGGAATCTTGTAGAGGCGCAGGCTGCGCCAGCCCAGGGTAGTCGGCGGACGATCGCCGACAGCGGACCAATCCAAGCCGCCGCGCAATCCGTTGATCGCCAGCCGCCCTTCGCCATCGGCAAGATCCAGGTTATCGGTGTCGAAGGAAAAACTTCGCAGCGCGCCCGGGGTCATGTCGATACTCGCATTGAGCTTGCCGCTGGTGCGCATGTCACGCAGTCCCAGCGTCGCCAACCAGGTCTGACCATAACGTTGGTACGCCGCCGGAAATTGCGCTTGGAAGCGATCGAAACGAACACGTTTAAGCGCGCCCTTGGCGTCGAACGCCAACGTGCCGTCGAACTGCAAGGCGTCGGCATCGCCGAGCCGCAATCGGCGCAGCTCCAGCGCGCCACCCTTGCTGTAGGCGTCTACCGCCAGTTGCACCTGATGCGCCGGCAAGCGCGCAAACATCGGACCAAGCAACACATCGCCGCCGTGCAGATTGCCATCGAGATTGACCTGCGATTCAGCCGCGCGGTTATCAATACCCAATCGACCGCTGAAGGTAAGCCCCTGCCCTGCCATCATGCCGCCAGGGGTATCAAAACGACCACCGGTCAAGGTGAACTGGCCCGAAGCCTGCAAGCCTTTGTCACGCAGATCCAGGGCCATGTCGGCGTCGACCGTACCGGCACTGACGCGCCCCGACCACACCGTGCTCAATAAACCCTGCAACCAGCTCGCCGGGAGTCCATCAAGTTTGAGCTGGACATGGCTGGGCTGATCCAGCGGCATGGCGCTCTGCAGTCGCGCTTTACCCTGCTCGATATCGGCCTGCAAGGTATTTGCAGCCGGGTCGACCACCACCGTGATGCTCGCGTCGCTGACCGCCGCACCCGGCGCCCCGGTCAACTGGATCCGGCCATTGAAACGCCAGCGCTGGGCTGCATCCAGGGTGAAGTTGCCGAGCAGGCGCATACCCAATCGTCGCCAGCCCAAGGCCGGCAAATCGATACTGGCCGCGCTCAAGCTCAACCCGATGCCACCATCCACCGGCGCCAGGCGAGCCTGCAAACCTCGAAGACTGGCGTTAGGTAATGCGACCGATCGTGCCTCGATACCGATATCGGCGCGCACCGGGGTAACCGTGAAGTAAGTCGTCACGGTTAACAAAATCAGCAAAAGACGGCTTGATGTAGAAAGCATGTCGCGCCATTCTGCCAAAACTCGCTGAACGACACGGATTCGTCATGCAAACCTGCGCCCTAAATACTCTTGACAGTGGCTTAACTCACCCGATGCCATTGCGCATTCTGGTCGCTGACGACGATCCATCAAGCCGGCTCTACTTAAGCGAGACCTTGATTCGGCTGGGCAACCTTGCCGATGGCTGCGCCGACGGCTTGGCCGCGATCGAGCAAGCACGCAGCCAACACTACGATCTCTTGTTGCTCGATTGCCGCATGCCCGGCGCCGGCGCGTTGGAGGTCTTGCAGGCGCTGCGCGACGATCCACGAGCCCTTTCGCATCATGCGCCGGCGGTAGCCACCAGCGCGCAAATCGATAGCGAGCTGCGCCAGCAACTGCTCAGCGCGGGCTTTCGCGAGGTGCTAGTCAAACCCTGCCGCTTGGAAAGCCTGCGTTTGATGACCGTGCGCATCGGCAGCGCCCTGACCACCCCAATCCTGGACGACGAAAGCGCCCTCAGTGCCAGCGGCGATGCCGGCGTGCTGCGCGCCTTGCGTGGCCTGCTTCACGAGGAACTGGTGGCGATGTATCAGGATTTGGATCGGCTGCAACAACGGCCCCATGACCTTTATGAGCGGCTGCATCGGTTGCGCTCCTCTTGCGGCTTCTGCGGCGCGCACGCATTGGCCAGTCAATCGATCGCCTTGCAAGACGATACAAGCCTTGGCCTAGCTGCAATGCAGCAAACTCTGCCAGCGTTCCGCCAGGTGCTGCTCGAAACCATCGAAGCGTTGGAACCCTCCGCCACCTGAACTTCAGCGGCGCGAAGACAGCGCCAACGCCAGCACGCGCCAGGCGCGCAATTCGCTGCCGCCAAGGTAGAAGCGAATCACCTCGCGCATCATCCGGCGCAAATTGGCCAACCCTTGCGGATCGGGCTGACGGTCGTGCGCCAACGCCAGCAGATCCGCACCGCGAAGGGTTTGCTGCCCGGTCAACGAGACCGGCAGCGGACCTTGCTCCACCTCGTAGCGATACAACCGTTGCGCTTCCAACGGCTCGCCGCGCTCACCGTCGAACAGCAGTTGCAGGTCGTAACCCAGCACGTGCAATAGATCGCGCTCGAAGCGGCGCAGCGTCCAGGCGAGCGAGCTGTCGTCCGACAGCCGTCGCAACGCCAGCGCGTAGTGATCGAACAGTTGCGGCTGCGGGTCTTGCCGCCCGGTCATGCGAACGACCAGTTCGTTGAGATAAAGACCGGCCAGGCTGGCATCGCCGAGCAGCCGCGCCGAGGTGCCTATCGACTCAGCAGCGCGCAGCGCAGCCAACTCGCCGCGCAGCATCAAGTCCAGCGCGAGTAACTGGAAGGGTTCGATCTGCGCCCGCTGCAACCGAGCCCGCTCGCGCCGCACGCCCCGCGCGACCACTCCCAAACGGCCGTGATCGCGCGTCAAGCATTCCAGCAGCAGCGAAGTTTCGCGGTACGGCCGCGCGTGCAATACGTAGGCGGGTTGTTGCTCGATCAGCATGGCGATGCATCGCCTGCGATGCGGCGTGAATCGGCTGGCATGGCGCCGCGCCGCGTCCAAACGGCGCAGCGCGGACTACCGTTGATGGCGCGCTGACGAAACATGCGCCGCGCCAGGCTCAGTCGGTGTAGCCGAATTTCTTCAGGGCGTTCTCGTCGTCGACCCAGCCTTCGCGAACCTTGACCCACAGACGCAGAAACACTTTGCGCTCGAACAGTTTTTCCATCTTGCGCCGGGCGCTGGTGCCGATGGCTTTGAGCTGGGCGCCGGCATTGCCGATCACGATGGCTTTTTGACCGTCGCGCTCGACCCAGATCACCGCATGGATTTCGGCGATGCCGTCGGGACGATCGCTGAATTGCTCGATCTCGACCGTGGTGGCATAGGGCAGTTCCTGATCCAGTCGCAGCATCAACTGCTCGCGCACCATCTCGGCGGCCAGGAAGCGCTCGCTGCGATCGGTCACTTCGTCCTCGCCAAATACCGGCGGCTGCACCGGCAGGCGCTGGAGGATGCCCTTCTGCAAGGCGTCCAGACCTTTTTCCTTCAGCGCGCTGACGTAATAGATCTCCTCGAAGGTGTGCTTAGCCGATATCTCGGCCACGAACGGCAGCAGCGCGCCCTTGTCCTTGCTCAGATCGACCTTGTTGATCACCAGCAGGCGCGGCACGCTTTGCTCGGCCAGAGCCGCGTAGAGGGTTTCGTCCTCATCGGTCCAGCGGCCCGCCTCGATCACCTGCACCACCAGCTCCACTTCGCTGATCGCCGAACGCGCGGCGCGGTTGAGGCTCTTGTTCATCGCACGCTTGGCGCCGCGATGCAGGCCGGGCGTGTCGACATACAGGATCTGCCCCGCTTCGCTGGTGGCGATGCCCAGGATGCGATGGCGCGTGGTCTGCGGCCGATGGCTGACGATCGACAGACGAAAGCCGATCAGCGCGTTGAGCAGGGTCGATTTACCGACATTGGGGCGCCCGACCAGGGCCGCGGTGCCGCAGCGGTAGTCGGCGTGGGGCAACTCGGCCGCAGCCGGAAATTCAATGGCGTCGTTCATTTTTTCATGTCCAGGAGGTGACGCAGCACTAATTCGGCGGCGTCTTGTTCGGCCGCGCGCCGGCTGCCACCGCGCCCATCGGCGCGGAACGGTTGGGGTTCGTCGATGGCACAAACCACCTCGAACGTCTTGGCGTGATCTTCGCCATAGCTGTCGATCAATTCATACTGCGGCAGTGGCAAACCCCTGCCCTGCAACCATTCCTGCAAACGCGTCTTGGCGTCTTTGGAGGATTTGCGCAACGCTGCCACCCGCTCGGCGAACAAGCCACGCACCATCGTGCGGCAGCCGTCGAAACCCGCATCCAGATAAACCGCTGCGATCAACGCCTCGAACGCATCGGCCAGAATCGAATCACGCCGATGACCGCCGCTTTTGAGTTCGCCCGGTCCCAGTTTCAGACCGTCGCCCAGTGCCAGCTCACGCGCCACCACCGCCAGCGCTTGACCGTTGACCAGTTGGGCGCGCAGCCGCGACAGCTCGCCTTCGCTGGCATGAGGATGCGTTTCGTACAACAGCTCCGCCACGATCATCCCCAGCAGCGCATCGCCGAGAAATTCAAGCCGCTCGTTGTTGGGCCGGCCGACGCTACGATGGGTAAGAGCCAGCTGAGCCAGCGAGGGATCGCGAAAATGGTGAGGCAGTTGCAAAGATTATTGGCCTACGTTGCTCTGCAGCACGACGCTTTTCTCAAAATGCAGCAGGAAGTCGATGTTATAGACGAACGGGATCTGCTTGTCGTATTTCACGCGCAGCACCGCCGCATTGTTGCTGCGCTCGATGGTGATGTCCTTGGATGTCACCGTGGCGTCGTCCACATACTGAAAATCCATCTTGCGCAACAGGCTGCCGCGGATGTCCTCGATCGAGCGGTTGTCACCACTGTCCGCGGCGAGCTGGCTCATCGCCCGCGTCACGCCCATGAACTCGATGTAGGACGGCACCAGCTTCAACAAGGTGTAGCCGAGAAATGCCACGCCGATCAGCACGATCAAGAAACCGATCAGGGTCATCCCCGATTGCTTGGCTTTCATAGTTCCCCCGCTCAAAAAACCGCCGGATGCCATCGGCATCGCCCGCGTGACGACTGGCGCAAGCATACCCGCCGGCGCCTACCGCCGCATCCGGCCGCAAGTTCAGTGAATAAGCCGGCCGATCCGCGAAAACGCCACGCCGCCGGTGTTTAAACCCTTCCAGCTAAACCACACCAGGAAAGCCTTGCCAGCCAGATTTTGTTCCGGCAGGCAACCCCACCAGCGGCTGTCCTCGCTGTTGTAGCGGTTGTCGCCCAACACCAGATAACAGCCCTGGGGCACCTTGGACGGCACCTGGACATTGGGGATCGAATTGGGCATGCCCCGCTCGGGCATCAGCGCGATCAGGTGATCGACCTGGCCGGTACCGCTGCTACTGGGCAGATGTTCGGTCCACACGGTGGCGCCATAATCGAGCATCAACCGGTCTTCCGGTCGCTGCGGGTTGCCTTCGAAGGGACCGCTCTGGCTGTTGCCGACCGGCGTGCCGTTGATCACCAGTTGATCCCCCTGAATCTGGAGGCTGTCGCCCGGCAAGCCGATCACGCGCTTGATCCAGTTCTGGCTGGGTACCGGCGCATGCGGGTCGGCACAGGTCTGATCGCCGCTGCGCACCAGGGCACCGCTTCCGTCATCGCAGAGGAAACCGGGGAAACGGAATACCACCACATCGCCGCGCTTGGGCTCGCCCAGGCTAATCAACTTGTTGTTGAAGGCCGGCATGCGCAGGCCATAGGCAAACTTGTTGACGAGGATGAAGTCGCCCACGTCCAGCGTCGGCATCATCGAGCCGGACGGGATACGGAACGGTTCGGCCACGAACGAGCGCAGCAGCAATACCACCAGCACCACCGGAAACAGCGAGCGTGCCCAATCCACCGGGGCCGGATCGCGCAGCTCCACACCGGCAGCCTCGGCGCGGGCCTTGCGCGACTTGTACAAGAACATGCGATCCAGCGCCCAGATCACGCCGAACAGCACGGTTAGGCCCAGCAGAATCGCCGAAAAATCAAATTCCATGCCTACACTCCCCGATTACACGGCCGGTCGCACCGGCCCGACGATTGCCGATGATCATTTGTCGGTCCTGAGTACGGCCAGGAAAGCCTCCTGCGGAATCTCCA
>JBEVMS010000180.1:0-5266 GCA_040508515.1 Dyella sp.
TCGGCCGGCTTGGGACCGAGCAATTTGAAGTTGCGGTTGCAGCTGGAGAACACATCGAAGTACGGCGTGAGCTTGGCGAACGCACGGGTCACCGCCAGCTCCGAATACGGCCGCAGCAGCGAGAAATAATCCAAATCGGTCGCCACCTGCGCGTGCAGCCAGTCACCCAGGCTGCGCTCGAACGCGTAACCCTTGCTCCACTGGTGATTGACCTGCTGGCCTTCGTATTCCAGCGTGGCGGCGGAGGCCGAATGCTCGTTGGCGAAGGCGATCGAGTCGTAACCGTAGAGCACCGCGGCCAGCGCCAGGATCGCCGAATTCACCGCAGTCACCGGAATGTGCCCGTTCCAGGCGCCCAGGCGATTGAGCTCGAACAACACCGGCGACAGCTCGCGCTGGATGTTGAGCAGCGGCAGTCCGGTGCGCGCCGCGGCCGCCGCGATCAAGCCACTGTTGCCGACCCACACCGCAGTCGCCGCGCCACCGGCGGACTTGATCGCCTCGACCGCCACCAGCGAATCCTTGCCGCCGCCAATCGGCACCAGCGTGCGCTGCGGCAAACCCAGCGCGACGGCAGCCGAACGCGCCGCGCCACCGCGTGGAAAACGCACGCGGCCGCGCAAATCCAGCCCATTGCGGTAAGCAAACTCGGCCAAGCCATGCAGATAGAGCTGGTCGAGCAGATCGGCGCTGGCGTCGTCCAGCGGCTCGCCTTCCACCTCGATGCGCGGCGGCACGCCGGCCTTGTAGTAGCTCACTCCGGCGATCAGATGCAGCAGGCGCAGCGCGCGCGCGAATGCCTTGGCGCGCTCGGGCGGCAACGTCGGCGCGTCGGGGAAATGGATGCGCTCGATCAGCTCGTCGCCCTGGTCAAAGGCATAGACAAGCTCGGCCACGCCGTGGGTGTAGGCGCAGCGCACGAAACGAAACACCTGGGTCAGGCGCGGTTGGATCAAAGTAGTCACCTTGTTGGTTCTCCCGCCGCGATGCGCCGGTGCGGCGCGTCACGGTTATCGGCTGATGCCGGATGCCGCGCTGCTAGTCGAGCACGATCTCTTCGGCCGAGCCACGCAGATTGTACGGCGAGGACATCACCTGACCGTAGGCGCCGGTGGTGCCGATCAGCACCACGTCGCCTTCGTGGCTTTCCGGCAGGCGGCGATCGTTCCCCAGCACGTCGCCTGATTCGCAGATCGGTCCCACCACCTGGTACATCGCAGTGGCCGGTTCATCCAGCCGACTGAGGTTGGCGATTTCGTGCCAGGCGTCGTACAGCGCCGGGCGGATCAGGTTGTGCATGCCCGCATCGATACCCAGATAACGCCAGCTGCCCTTGCCCTTGAGCTGGGTCACCTTGGCCAGCAGCACGCCGGACTCGGCCACCAGAAAGCGCCCCGGCTCCATCCACAGCTGATAGCGCGGATAAAGCCGCTTGACCTCGGCCAGCGCGGCGCCGACCGCGTCCAGGTCCAGCGGCAGCTCGCCCGGGTGCGAAGGCACGCCCAGACCGCCGCCGATATTGAGAAATTCCACCGTGGGAATGCGCTCGGCCAAGCTCGCCAGCTGGGCGTAGACCTCGGCCCAGTGGTTGGCCTCCAGCACGCCCGAACCCAGATGAGCGTGCAGGCCGATCACCCGCGCGCCGCGCGCCTTGGCCAGGTGCAGGAAGGCATCGAGCTGATCCAGCGGCAGGCCGAACTTGCTGGTGCTACCGCCGGTGCGCACCTTGTCGTGGTGGCCCGAGCCGCGGCCCAGGTCGATGCGCAGGCTGATGTTTTGATCGTTGAAGGTTTCCACCCAGTGCTCCATCGGATGCAGCGCATCGATGGTCACCAGCACGCCGTCGTCCAACGCGTCGACGTAATCCTTGCGCGGGGCGAAGTTGGGTGTGAACAGTCGCGGCGTGGCGGCCGGCACGGTTTCTGCCACGCGAGCCAACTCACCCGGCGAGACGCATTCCAGCCCCAAACCTTCCTCGGCCAGCGCGCGCAGGATCGCCGGATGCGAGTTGGCCTTGATCGCGTAGAACAGCCGATCCACCGGCAGCTTGGCCTTCAGCGCCCGCGCGCGTTCGCGCACCGTCGGCAGGTGATAGACGTAGCGCGGCGTGTGTTCCTCGGCCAGCTTCAGCAACTGCGGACGCGCGCCCAGCCACCAGGCGTCGGCGGCGTGCGCGACCGCCGTGGCGCCGTAGAGGCGCTCCCAACTGGGACCGAACAACGCCGCGTCGTCGGTGCGCATGGCGCCGGTGCGTACCAGTTGCTCGTGCAACGCCGGTAACAAGTCATCGACCACATCCTCATCGACCACGAAGGTCAGGTTGAGGTTGTTGGACGATTGCGAAATCAGATGCACCCGCTGCTGACCGAACTCGGCCATCAGCGCGGTCAGCCGGTGCAGCATCGAGCGCATGCCGCGCCCGACCATGGTCACCGCCGCGCAGGGAGCGATCACCTTGACCCGGCAGACCTTAGCCAGGTCAGCCGCCAGCGCCGCCAGCACGTCGGAATCGAGCAGGTTTTCGGTGGGGTCCAGCGAGACGGTGACGTTGGTTTCGGCCGAACCGATCAAATCCACCGACAGGCCGTGCCGCTTGAACTGGTCGAACACGTCAGCTAGAAAACCGACCTCCTGCCACATCCCCACCGTCTCCATCGAGACCAGGGTGATGCCCTTGCGGGTGGAGATCGCCTTGACGCTGGGCGCGTCCTCGCGCAGTTCCGGACCGATCTCGGTGCCGGTCAGTTCGGGCCGATTGGTGTCCTTGATCAGCAGCGGCACCTTGGGCAAACGCAGCGGCGACAAGCAGCGCGGATGCAGCACCTTGGCGCCGGTGGAGGCGATTTCCTGGGCCTCCTCGTAATCGAGCCGCTTGAGCAGGCGCGCGCCGGGCACCTGACGCGGATTGGCGGTGAACATGCCGGCCACGTCGGTCCAAATTTCCACCCGCAGCGCCTTGAGCAAGGCGCCGAAATACGAGGCCGAGGTATCCGAACCACCGCGACCCAGCAGCACCGTGCGGCCCGCGCTTTCACGCGCGATGAAACCTTGGGTGATGAATACCTCGCCGCGCTCGGCCAGCCGATGGGCCAACTGGGGATCGGGCTGCGCATCGACCATCGCCGAAAGTAGCCGGGTGCGCTCGTTCTGGTTGGGCAATGCCACCGCCGCCAGACAATCGCGTGCGTCGACCCATTCGGTGCTCAGTCCGTTGCTGGACAAAAACGCAGCGCCCAATGCGCTGGAAAGCAACTCGCCATGCGCCTGCACCGCCGCCGCCCAGGCCAGCGAGCCCAGTTGCAGAGCACCTTCCGCCGCCAGCCGATGCAACTCATCCAGCCGCGCGCGCAAGGTCACCGGCATCGCCAACTGCATCTGGTCCAGCAGTTCGTGATGGCGTGCCTCAATTGCACGCGCCGCCACGATCCGCCGCTCCGCTTTATCTTCACCGCACAGTTGCTTGAGCGCGTCAGTGATGCCCGACAGCGCGGAAACCACGACCAGCACGCGGGCGCCTTCCGCCCGGCGCGAGGCCACCAGCGCCATGATGTTCTGCCAGCGCGGCAGCGTGGCGACGCTGGTGCCGCCGAACTTCATCACGATCCAGGGTGCGCCTGCGTTCAGCGGCGCGGAAACATTGGCGGTCACGGGCTCTCGTTACGGGTGATGGAAGAAAGGAATTTCGCCAGTGTTGCGCTGCGGTAGTTCGAATGCAATGGCGACCCGGGGCGCTTTCGCAGGCATCCATCTTTGCCGAGGCCGCACCATCGCGACATGCCCGCAACGGTGCGCGCACTGGCACGGGACAACGCGACGGCGCAAAGGTCGGCACAAACGCCCGCCACTTCGCCTCGCCAGCAGCGTCGAAAGGGACTTCCGGCATAGCTTGTCAAGCCACGACGGCGCGGCTGGGCCTCTCTACAATGCCGCCCCTTGCCCGCCGCAGAGCCGCCATGGACATCGTCGTCAACGAACAACTCCGAGCCTATATCGACCCGCTGACTGCCGACGAACATGCCGCCCTGGAACGCAGCATCCTGGCCGAAGGTTGCCGCGACGCGCTGGTGCTCTGGGGCAATATCCTGGTCGACGGGCATAACCGCTACGGCATCTGCCAGCAGCACGGGCTGCCATTCCAGACCGTGCAGAACACGCGCTTCAACGCGATCGAAGACGTGCACCTGTGGATGATCGACCAGCACCTGGGCCGGCGCAGCGTCTCGGATTTTCAGCGCGGCGTGCTGGCGCTGCGCAAGCGCGAAATCCTCGCCGAACGCAGCGCACGCGCAACCACGAGCGAGCATCCGAGCCTGCCGCCGCTGCCCCCGCTGCCAGGCGCCGCGCCGAGCGCATCGACTGACAGCGATGAGGCGCCGATCCATGAACCCGCCGCGCTGGACACCCGTGAAGCGCTGGCGCGCGCCGCGCGCCTGAGCAACAACCAGGTCGGGTTGATCGAGAAAATCCACAAGCAAGCCGCGCCCGAAGTGGTGGCGGCGGTGCGCGCCGGCACGCTGTCGATCAACGCCGCCGCTGCGGTGGCAAGCCTGCCCACCGAAGAACAGCGCGCTGCCGCCAGCGCCGGCGCGGATGAATTGAAAGAAGCCGCCAAGCGCGTGCGCGAATCGCGCCGCCGGCCGCCCAAAGCAAAGCCGCCCGCGCCCGCCAGCGACACGCTCGAAGCGGGCGACGAACTGCTCACGCTGCGCCAGCGCGTGGCCGAACTGACCGCCGAAAACCAGGCGCTGCGCCGTCAGCTGGCGCAGCTTCGCGGCGACGCGATGACGCAAGATCCGGATCAAAGTGGTCCACCGTTTTAGCCAGTAGCGCAGCGGCCCACCGCACCGGCGGTAGGCCGCAAAACCGCCGGACTCTCAGGCCACTTCATAAAGCCAAGTCTCAGCCGCCGCAGCTGACGGTTGCCTTTGACATCTGAGAAATGTGCGTGGGCCATAACGCCGAAAGCCCACGCTTTCGTGTGGGCTTTCGAACTTCTGTTACGTCGGCGGACCGGTGTCAGGCGCTAACACTATCCGCCTTTTGGCGAAAACAAAGCGCTACGAAGCGCGCGTTGCGGTGCGTTAAACCAGCACGTGGCCGCCATCGACAACAACGACTTGGCCGGTGCTGAAGCCCTGCTGCATCAGATAGAGATACGTTTGGGCGACGTCGCTGGCCTCGCCGACACGCTGTACCGGCATCTTCCCGGCGATGAACTCGTACAGACCTTCGCGATCGGCTTCGCTCATGTTGTCCCACAGCGCGG
>JBEVMS010000201.1:0-5802 GCA_040508515.1 Dyella sp.
AAGGCATGCCTGCGCCGGCCTGGCTGATTCGCCGTGCCAGCTTGCGTGCGCGCGGCACAGTGAGGGCCGCCACTTCCACGGCATGCGCTACGGAGGCTTACCGCCATCTGCGCGACGCCGGCTGGGAAGAGCCTGCCTTGGCGGCCGCCGCCCTGAGCACTCACCTCGACCTCTGGCGCGCCCTCAGTGCCGGTTACGCTTCGTCCTACCTGCGCCGCGACGCCAATCGGATGCCGTGCGGTTTTCGCTATGCCGCGATGGGGCCGGGCGGCATGCCCGGAGCGGCCGATCCGATCACCCGCGCCGCGTGGTGGTCCGATGCGGCCGGTATTCCGCCGGGCAACGGCATTGGGATTTACGGCGGCACCGATTTTTCGGTCGATCCCACGCTGACGGGCATCGACGCCCTGCGCCAGCTGTGGGAGGGGCAGGGCGCCGACGCCCAGGCGTTGCGCGCTGCGGTGGCTGACACTGCCGCCGCCTTGCCGCGCCAGGACTTGCCATTATGGGTGGTGCACGGCGCCTCTGATGGACTGATACCCACCGCCTTCAGCTCGCAGCCTTATGTCGATTGGTTGCGTCAGCACGGTCGCCAACCGCTGTACTGGAAGGTGCCCTATGCGCAGCACTTCGATGCGTTTCTCTCGCTGCCCGGCTTCGGCGACCAGCACGTGCCGCTGCTGCCCTACGGCTACGCGGCGCTGGACCGGTTGTGGGCGCATCTCTATCAGGATGCAGAGTGGCCGTCGCAGCTACCCACACCTTCGCCACGCCGACGCGGCAGCGGCATGCTGGAGCGCGGCATGCTTGCACTGGACTGACCGTAATGGCTTGTCTGGCCGGTCGGCGCCCCCATTTGCCTAGCGAGCCGCGCCACCTGGGGTATCCTTGGCGGCCATCCCACCCGGATCAGCCACGGTGCTGTCCAGAAAAACTTAAGGATTTACGATGACTATCAACGTCACCTTTACCACCAACCGTGGCCCGATCCATCTGCGCCTGCATGACGAAAAGACCCCGGTGACCGTGGCCAGTTTCGTCAACCTGGCGCGTCGTGGCTATTACGATGGCCTGTCGTTCCATCGCGTGATCGCCGACTTCATGGTGCAGGGCGGCTGCCCCGAGGGCAGCGGTCGCGGTGGCCCGGGTTACCGCTTCGAAGACGAGTTCGACGCCTCGCTCAAGCACGACAAGCCTGGCGTGCTGTCGATGGCCAATGCCGGTCCGCGCACCAACGGCAGCCAGTTCTTCATCACCCACGGCGCGACCCCGTGGCTGGATGGCAAGCACAGCGTGTTCGGTGAAATTCTCGGCGCCGAAGACCAGGCCGTGGTCGATGCGATCGAGCAGGGCGACGTGATCGAGAAGGTCACCGTCGAGGGCGACGTCGATGCGCTGCTGGCCAGCCAGGCCGCGCGCGTGGCCGAGTGGAACGAAGTGCTGGACGCGCGCTGAGCGCCAGCTTTTCGACCCCGCCAAAGTGATTCCGAAAGCCGCCCGCTGGGCGGCTTTCTTTTTGCACTCAACGCGAGCGCACCACCGCCTGATACAACAGCAAGATCACCACCGCGCCGATCACCGAGGCGATGAAGCCGGCGCCCTGACCTGGCCCGTAAAGCCCCAACCGTTCACCGGCCCAGGTCGCCAGCAGCGAGCCACCGATGCCCAAAAATCCGGTGACGATGCAGCCACTGGGCTCGCGCCCGGGGGTGATCAACTTGGCCAACATGCCGATCACCAGGCCGATCAGAAATACCCATAGCCAATGCAACATGCCGATATCCTCGAAGTTAGCCGTGCGAAACGTGGCGCGATCTTGGCCGGATAACGGCGCGTGCGCCAGTCGGCCGGGCACGCCGGTGTCTGCGACATTGCACCGCAGCATAAGGCTGCGTGATAAACTTCAGCGGTTTTGTGGCATCCGTTCCTGCTCGTTCACGGCGTTCCCGCCGGGCTCCGCGCCCGTGTCGATGTCGCGGCCAGGCAGATCTAGAGCGCGGTGCTCGATACGTCTGCCCCAAGGTAATCCCCTCATGCCGCCGCGCATGATTTGAACTTGAAGGAGTCACCCGCATGAAAGCCCCCGTTCGTGTTGCCGTGACCGGCGCTGCCGGCCAGATTGGTTACGCCCTGCTGTTCCGCATTGCCGCCGGCGACATGCTCGGCCCGGACCAGCCGGTGATTCTGCAGTTGCTGGAAATCACCCCGGCACTGCCTGCGCTGCAAGGCGTCGTGATGGAACTCAACGATTGCGCGTTCCCGACCCTGGCTGGCGTGATCACCAGCGACGATCCCAACGTGGCCTTCAAGGACGTCGATTACGCCTTGCTGGTCGGCTCGCGTCCGCGTGGCCCGGGGATGGAGCGCAAGGATCTTCTGGAAGCCAACGGCGCGATCTTCAGCCCGCAGGGCAAGGCGCTCAACGCGCACGCCAAGCGCGACGTCAAGGTGCTGGTGGTCGGCAACCCGGCCAACACCAATGCGCTGATCGCCCAGCAAAACGCGCCGGACCTGGACCCGAAGTGCTTCACCGCGATGGTCCGTCTGGACCACAACCGTGCGCTGTCGCAGCTGGCCGAGAAGACCGGCAAGCACACCACCGATCTCAAGCAGGTCACCATCTGGGGCAACCACAGCTCGACCCAGTACCCGGACCTGCACCACGCCAGCGTCGGCGGCAAGCCGGCTTTGTCGCTGGTCGATCAGGCTTGGTACGAGAATGATTTCATCCCCACCGTGCAGCAGCGCGGCGCGGCGATCATCAAGGCGCGCGGCGCGTCCTCGGCGGCTTCGGCGGCTTCGGCGGCGATCGACCACATGCGCAACTGGGCGCTGGGCACGGTCGCGGGCGACTGGGTCTCGATGGGCATCCCGTCGGACGGCTCCTACGGCATCGCGCCGGGCGTGATCTTCGGCTTCCCGGTGACGGTGAAGGACGGCAAGTACGCGATCGTGCAGGGGCTGGAAATCAACGCCTTCTCGCGCGCGCGCATCGATGCCACCGACAAGGAACTGCGCGAAGAGCGCGCCGGCGTCGAGCATCTGTTCGCCAAGTAAGTCCTTCGCGCGGCGGCGTGTCCGTCGCCGCGCCATCAAAAAAGCCGAAGGTCGCGCTGGCGCCCTTCGGCTTTTTTGTGCCTGTCGTGATGTTGGATAGGGTCTACCAAGCACGGGCGGTCATGTTGGCCGCGACGGGTGCTGTGGTGTCGTCAGGCGCGGCCAACGGATTCGTTGTTGGCTCAATCGTCGCCGGCTGTGCGCGTGACGGGCGCGGCGGCCCAGATCTGCCGCAGATAATCGAGCAAGGCCTCATCGACAAAACTGCCGCCGAGCAGTTCCGGCTCACTGACATGGGCCTGCCGGATGCGCGCCTGGGTGGCCGGCTCGTCCCCCGCGTAGCTGCGAAACATCGCCATCCAGCGGCTACCCAGCGTTTGTGCCTGCGGCGATGAAGCCGGCGTATCGGTGGCCATCACCTGGCGTACTTCGGCGATCAGCGCCGGCCAGTGGTGCATCTGTTTGCCATAGTGGCGGCGCATGAAGGCCAGTTCCTGCGGTTGCAGATAGCGCGCGTAGATCGCCAGCCGCGCCTCCACGATGGCCTGTTCGACGAAGCGCTGCATCTTGGAACTGATACCGCTGGCGGCGCGGGCGGCTGGGTCGTTGTTCTGCATCTGGTTCAGCCGGAGCAGGAAATCGGGATTGTGGCCGGTGTCGCGTTCGAGCATGCGCGTCCAGCGCAACGCCAGGATGCGCTTCCTCGCTGGCGGGCGTGGCGCCGCGATCCATTAGCGACTGCATCATGCCGACCAGGGCGGCCCATTCGGCGCGCACATCCTGATCGTAGTGCAGCGGCAGTTGCTGCAGTTCCTCGGTGGAAAAATAGTTTTCGTACATGCTCATCAACTCCAAAGTATCCAGCCAGTGATCCAGATCGGGCGGCTGTCCGTCGTCCAGTTGTTGACGCAGCGCGAGCAGTTGCTGACGCAGGCGAGGGGCCTGCGCCAGTTGGCTTTCGAGCTGCGCGAGTTGCTGGTCGATCAACTGCGCCAAGGGCAACTGAGGGCCGGACAGGGTTTTGCCGATGTCGGCCAGCGACAGTCCCAATCGGCGCAGCGCCTGGATGCGGTGCAAGCGCTCCAGATCCTGCCGCTGGTACAGCCGATAGCCGGCCTCGGACCGCTGTGAAGGACGGAGCAGGCCGATCGCGTCGTAGTGGTGCAGGGTGCGCACGGTGAAGCCGCAGCGCTGGGCCAGTTCACCCACAGTCAGCAGCATCGGTCGTCCTCGTCTTCGTTGCGGTACGGGTCACGCTAAGGCCTAACGCTACGTGAGGGTCAAGTCCCGGCGCCAGCGTCATCGTGAAATGGCTTTCGACCTTGGTCGCGCTGCCGTCGACGCGGGCTTGGGTCTAGGCTGGGTCGGTGTGCAGCGGGAGGACGTCATGCGTTACGAGGATTTCTACCGGCAGTCGATCGAGCAGCCCGAGGTGTTCTGGGCAGAGCAGGCTCGGCGGATTCATTGGGACAACTTCCCCGAACGCATCTTGGACGATAGCAACCCGCCGTTTCGACGCTGGTTCGTCGGTGGCACCACCAACCTTTGCTACAACGCGCTGGACCGGCATTTGCAGGCGCGCGGCGAGCAGTTGGCGCTGGTGGCGATATCCAGCGAAACGGGTTTGACGCGCGAGTTCAGTTATCGCCAACTGCATCGCGAGGTGAATGTATTTGCCGCTATGTTGCGCGCGCTAGACGTCGGGCAGGGCGACCGGGTGGTGATCTACCTGCCCAATATCGCCGAGGCGGTGATGGCGATGCTGGCGTGTGCGCGCATCGGCGCGATCCATTCGGTGGTGTTCGGCGGGTTCGCCGCGCACAACCTCGCGCTGCGCATCGACGACGCGCAGCCCAAGCTGCTGATCGCCGCCGATGCGGGCATGCGCGGCGGCAAGGTGATTCCCTACCAGGCGCTGATCGATGCGGCGTTGACGCAGTCCAGTTCGCCCCCGGCGCAGGTGTTGATGGTCAATCGCCGGCTCGATCCGGATTACACGCCGCGACCGGGCCGCGACCTCGACTACCTGCAACTGCGTGCCGTGCACGCCGACGCCGAGGTGCCTGTGGTGTGGCTGGAATCCAACGCGCCTAGCTATTTGCTGTACACCTCCGGCACCACCGGCAAGCCCAAGGGCATTCAGCGCGATGTCGGCGGCTATGCGGTGGCGATGGCGCTGTCGATCGAGCTGGTGTTCGATATCCAGCCGGGCCAAGTGATGTTCTCCACCTCCGATGTGGGCTGGGCGGTGGGGCATTCTTACAACGTGTATGGCCCGCTGATCGGTGGCGCCACCGCGCTGCTCTACGAAGGCTTGCCGACGCGGCCCGATCCGGGCGTGTGGTGGCAGCTGTGCGAACGCTACGGTGTGCGCACCATGTTCTCCTCGCCCACTGCGATCCGCGTGCTGAAGAAGCAGGATCCGATGTGGTTAAAGCGCTACGACCTATCGCGGCTGAAGTGGTTGTTCCTGGCCGGCGAGCCGCTGGATCAGCCGACCGCGCAGTGGATCACAGAGGGCTTGGGCGTGCCGGTGATCGACAATTACTGGCAGACCGAAACCGGCTGGCCGGCGATCACCTTGATGCCCGGACTGGACCTTAAGCCGATCAAGTTCGGCTCGCCGGGATTGCCGGCGCCAGGCTATCGGCTCAAGGTGATCGACGAGATCAGTGGCGACGAGGTGGCGCCGGGGGAGAAGGGTGTTCTGGTGTTCCTGCCGCCGTTGCCGCCGGGTTGCCTGAG
>JBEVMS010000226.1:0-8597 GCA_040508515.1 Dyella sp.
GTCGCAGGTTCGAATCCTGTCACCCCGACCAATGTTTTCGATGATTTAGGCCACTCTCACCGAGTGGCCTTTTTCATTTGTCCTGCAAGCGTCCTGCAAAAACCTCGAGACCACGGAACATTCCTCGCTTCGCGGCCCGGCAAACTGCCCAGCCGTTGTGCGCTGCGGCGCCACTGCGGCTGACCATGCCTGGCCCAGTGAAAGTGGGGCGCGTGGGATCATAGCCTCCCCTTCCCGGACGCATTGAGCATCACCATGGAGATGGAATACACCGGCGGCCTTGGCGAATACCTGTCGCTCGCCAGTGCGATCGCGAGCGAAATTCCCCAGGCGCACGAACCCGCTGTAGCACTGCTGCACGATATCGACACCTGTTGGCGAGCGGCCGTTCTTCCCCTATCGGACGGCCTGGCGCCAACCTCCAACATCCTTTACATGCAGAGCTTCTATCACTGGCTCGCCGGTGTGCAGATGGCGTTCTCGGGCAACGCCACCGCGACCTATCCAGTATTGCGAGCCTCCCTCGAGGCGGGTTGTTATGCCTACCTGTTGCACGCCGACGAAGACGTACGCAACGTATGGCTACAGCAGGACACCAACCCCGAGGCGACGAAGCTTGTCAAGCGCCGGTTCAACTCGGCCGTAAGCAGCACAGCAGAGCGCCTGCATGGTGCGCAGCCCGGGCTCGCGACACTGATTACGAGCCTCTATGAGGCGTCCATCACCTTTGGCGCACATCCCAATCCCCGCTCCACACTCGACCACCTGGGAGAGTTCGTGACGCGGGATGATGGAAAGATCGAAGTCAGGTTCACTGCATTGAATGCGGCCAACTCACTCAACACCACCCGCGCCATTTGTGCGGCGGTAGAGCACGGTCTGGCCAATGCCTGCCTAGCATGGATGGCGGTGCCAAAATCCGATGCAGCGACGGCGGTTGCCAAGGCCATCGGGGCGCTCTATGCGCGGAAAGATGCGATTTACCCGCTTGATGCGAGCAAGGACGACTCCGCCTAACGCGATTCCTTCCTGGCTTCGCGCACCCCGTCAACATCGGTGTCGGGTATCGACGGGATGCGACTGACGCAAGCGTAGGCCAATCGTTCAGGGAGGCCTTAGCCGTCCGCGCTGCCCCGAGGCGCTGCGGTTTCGAGGATCCATGAGCGAGTTCATCGACCGATTCGCCTTCGCGCACAAAACACGACGGGCTCCGTCTTCGCGGGACGACGATTGACCTTGCGCAATAGTCATCACCCCAATCCGCGCGACGCCACAACACCAGCACTGTGAATCAACGCAAATAAACGCTAGAACGGTTGCTGGCGGCGACACTTTGTCGCCATTGAATTCAGCACCCGCGCGCTAGCATCGGGACTCCATTTGTTGCGCTGAATCTCCCATGCCGACGTTCGACCTTGAACCCCTGCTCGCGCCGTTGGAGGCGCCCTCGCCCACGGGCGACAATCTGGAATATCAGCCGGAATTTCTGGCGCTGGAAGAATTGGCGCAGATCAAAAACGAGCGCGCCGTGGGCGACACCATCAAGGCGGCTGAGGAGCCGGATTGGGACAGGGTGGCCGCGCAGGCGCAGCAGTTGTTGGGGCAATCCAAAGATTTGCGGGTGGCGCTTCATCTGACCACCGCCTGGCTGCGCAGCGATGGCTTGCCCGGCTGGTGCGCGGGCGTGGCCTTGGTACGCGGCCTGCTGGAGCGTTACTGGGACGCCGTGCATCCGCAGCTCGATGCGCAGGACGACAACGATTCGACGGCGCGGGTCAATGCGGTCAGCGCCATGATCGACAGCCAGGGCATGCTCGGTTATCTGCGCAGCGCCAACTTTGTGCAATCGCCGCGGTTGGGGCAGTTCTCGCTGCGCGATCTGCGCGTGGCCAATGGTTCGCAAAAGGCAGTCGCGGGCGAAAGCAGCTCGGGCGAACCGCCCACCATGACGGTTATCGAAGCGTGCTGCCAGGATTGTCCGGTGGAGCAGTTGACCGCGAACTTTGAGGCCATCGAGCAGGCGCTGGAGCACATCCGCACGATCGACCGCATCTTCATCGAACAGCTAGGCACGGCGGGGCCGGACTTCAAGGTATTGCTGACGGACCTGACCGAGTTGCGCACCTTCGTTTACTCGCATCTGGTGCAGCGCATCCCTACGCTGGGTAACGCTGACTCGAGCGACGAGGGCGACGAGGGCAACGGCGCACACCAAGACAGCTCCACTTCCAGCACGCCCCAGCGCGGTGTCGCCGAAATCATCAGCGGGCCGCAGGACGTGCTTCGCGCGCTTGAAACTCTCTGCGATTACTACGCCAAACACGAGCCTTCCAGCCCGATTCCGCTGCTGCTGCGCCGCGCTCAGCGAATGGTCGGCATGAATTTTACCGACTTGCTGAAAGACCTCGCTCCGGGTGGCCTATCCGATCTACGGTTGGTTGCCGGCGTCATCGACGAATAGGTACGGCTAACACAACGCCTTGCTTCACCGCAGTCCGAGGTCCAGCCTGGCGGCCGGTTATGCCCGCGCATAACCGACCGTCGATCCTGCTAGCCCTCGCGCATCAACCCGTACAGCAAGATACCGCCGGCCAGCAACACCAGACTCAGGATCAACACATAACGCCAGGCGACCGCCGCGCGCACGCGCTTGTTACCGCGCTGACGCTCGCTAGGTGTGCGCAGCGAAAGCGGCAAGTGCGGCACGGCTGCGGCCAGCGCGTCAGGACGCAGTGTGTTGCGGGCGGTAATTTCATTGGCCAGTTGCAGCCGCTGCAACAGTTCCCGTCGACGCGCCCGATACTCGCTGCGCGCCAGACTGCCCAGTTGATGCGCCTGATCCAGCGCATGCAGCGCGCGGTTGATCTGTGCATCACGCTCGTTCATTTGAGTTCCCGCAACAAACGGAATCCGACGTCGCGGCGTGCGGCGCCGTTGTCATTGCGATGCGCGTCGACTGTGCATTCGAACTGCTCGCTGTTGAAGCTGCCACCACGCACCATCACAGCCGAGCCTTGCGTCACCCACTGCCATACGCCGCCGGCGAGGTCGACCAATCCCCATGGGTTGGGCTGTAGTCCGCGTCGCGGATCGGGCGCACGGCCGAAGCCAAACAAACTGTGGTCGCCCGCGCGCAGGCAATCGGCGTCGTCACCGCGTACCCATGGCCCGCCGGCATGCGCCGCGTGCAACCATTCCTGATCAGTCGGCAGTCGATAAACATAGCCGCTGAAGTGGGTAAGCCAGCTGGCATAGGCCTGCGCCTGCGCCAACGGGATATTGCGCACCGGTGTGTTGCCCATCGCCGCGCTCACCACGGGCGTCACCGCGCACCGATGCGTTGAATTGCAGTACAGATTGAAGTCACTGACGCTGATATCCGCACGCGAGAGCGCATAAGGCTTGCCGCCATCAATGCCAGGAATCACCACCAGCGCCGGCCCGTGCGAGCTGGCGTTGAAGCTATCGAAACAGACCCTGCCGCTGCCGGCCATGCCACGGCGCGCGCACAGGTCCGGGCCTTTCGGCACCACAGCCGGCGTGGCGGCCGCAGCGGCCGCATCTGACACCCGCGCCTTGAGCGCCAGCATCAAGCCATCCAGCGATCCTTGCGGCAGCGAACCGTTGTCGCGTAGATCGCTCTCCACCTCGGCGATGCCGCCCGGATCGTCATGCCGAATCTGCGTCAGCTGTTGCTGCAAGCGCTGGTAATCCGCGCTGGACAGGGTATGGGTACGCGCCGCCATCAAGGCGCTTACCAGTTGATAGCGCGCCTGCGCATTGCGTAGGTCCAGCCGATTGCCCAGTCGCTTGATACCTTGCACCACCAATGCGATGGCGCCATTCCATTTGCGTTGCTGGCAACTGCTGCGGGCCTGACCGAGGTAGGCATCGGCTACCAGTTGCGGGCCTTCTACCTGCAAGATCGGATTGGCCGGCTGCAGCACCTGGATGCGCGCCAGTGATTTTTGCGCCTTGGCGATGTCATTAGCTGCCGCCGCGCGGCGCAGCGATTCGATTCGCGCCGCCACTTCGGCATCGGCCGCCGCCTCATCGAGCTGCGACTGCGCTTGCTGTTGCAACGCTTGCAAGCGATCTTGCTGAGCCAGCAAGGCGGCATCGGCGGGCGCGTATTGCAGGCCGAAATGCACCTGATCCAGATTCTGCGCAATGTGGGTCGGATCGCTGTCCGCTACGACCTGCGCGACGATCGCGCTGCCGAGCTGCTCGATCGCTTGCGGCCGCGCAGTGGCATCGCCATGCAACGGCGTCATAGCAGCCTCCACCTGGCTGCGCCAGTCGGCATCGGACGTCGGCGCGGCAAGCAATGCACTCAGGGCGCTGCGTGCAGCCGGAACGCTCATTGGCGCCACGCTGGATGCCGCTGCCGGCAAGCCGGCCGTGGCCGATGCGGTGGGAGCTTTGGCATTGGCGGCCAGCTGCGCGGCGCGCTGGCTCAGTCGAGCCGAGGTGGGAAACAAGGCGCGTGCCACGCTCAGCTGCTGACGCGCCTGCGCCACGTTGCCCGCCGCCAGCGATTGGCCGATCGCCATGTCGTATTTCAACTCTAGCTCGGCGTTGTCTAGCAGCCCGCTGTGCGGATCGATCATGCGGATGCGCGCCAGCAACGCCGGTGCGTTGTCCGGCTGATCGGGGAAGATCGCGCCGGCGGCGATACGCTCGCTGAGTTGGGTATCCAGGGTATTGAGCAAATCATTGCGTTGCCGCTCCACCTCGGCACGCTTGATGTCGAGCTTGGGCGAGAACAGCTTGATCTTGTCGCGCACTTGGAACAGATGCTGCAAGCCGGCATAGTCGTAGCGTTGCTTGGCGGGATTCCAATACACGTCGATGCGTTTGAGAAAAAACGTCTGGATCAACTCACTCTGATCGAGCACCAGACGGCGCCGCTCTCCTTCATCCAGGCGGCCGAGCGCGCTCCATGCTTGATCCTCATCGGAGAAGTGCAGCGGATCGCTGAGCGCGAAGCGGGCAATAAGCTCGCTCAAATGCCGTTGTCGAACGTACTGCGATGTACCCCAGCCGGCCGCGCCGAGCACCAACACTAGCAGTCCGCCATACAACACGAAGGGCCCCGCGCGTTCGCGCAACCCCACTTGACGCAGACCTTCGATCAGCGCATCGGCATGTTGCAAGCGCTTTTCTGCACTGAAGGCCACGCTATCGCACAAGGCCTTGTATTGACGCTTGCTCAATCCCGCTACCGCCGGTGGCTTTAGACCTTGCTGCATGGCCTGCTCGGCACTGAGCTTGTCGAAAGGGTGCTTGCCGGTAAGCAACTCGAACACCACGCAGCCCAGCGCGTAGATATCGTCACTGGGCGAAGGCTGCTTGCCTTGCAGCATCTCCAGGCTGGCGTAGGCCGGGGTCAACGCGCCTAACGTGCTGGCATCGAACACCGTCTGCTCGCCGCTGGCTTCGTTCGCATGCTTGCCGGCGCGGGCGATGCCGAAGTCGAACACCTTGGGCACGCCCTTGCGGTCGATCATCACATTGCCCGGCTTGAAATCCGAGTGCACCACATCGGCGGCGTGCGCACGGCGCAGCGCACGCGCCATGCCCTCGATCAACGGCCACGCCTGGGCCAGCGGCATGCCGTTGAAAGCCCGCGCGCGGATCACGCTACGTAGGTCTGCGCCATCGATGTATTCCATCGTCATGAAGACGATGGCGCCGTCCTTATCGAAGTCATAAACGCGAACAATATTGTCGTGCGCCAGCGCCTGTGCCCGCCGCGCCTCGCGCTGCAAAGCGATCAACGAATCGGGATGGCGGCGAAACTCGTCGTTGAGCACTTTTACCGCGACATAGGGATCACGATCGCGCGCTTCGACCTTGCGCTCGTCGCGCGCCAGATAGACCACACCCATGCCACCGCGCCCCAATTCGCGCTCAAGTAAAAAGCGCTCTTTGAGCAACATGCCAACGGTGGCGTGTTCGACATTCTCCTGCGCCGCGATGCGTCGCCAGCTGCTGCTGGAACCGGTGCCCTGCGTGTTATTGGCGGTGACGCCTTCGGTTGCAACTGCCGTTGCAGCGGGCTTGACCACCGTGGCGTCGTCGTGATCGGCGGCCAGTAGCGCCGTGCCACCCATCGCAACACTGCGACTGGCCGGTTTGACAACCGTGGCATCCTCGTCCGTTGGCGCCGTGGCTTGCTGGGTTTGCCGCAGACAAGCCACGACCACCGCCGACAGTGTTACTTCATCCTCGGAGGCATCGTCGGCGTGCTGCAACAGTGCCAGCTCCGCAGCGTGCTGTTCGGCGACCACCGCACCGCGCGCGGCCAGTTGTCGTAAAAGGTCGGCCCGGCTCAGCGCCCCGGTCCGGTGGGCCGCCAGCAAGTCGGCAAGCGTGTTCATAAAGGGATACTCATAAGGGCTATGGAAGGTGCACGATCACGGCGGAAATGTTGTCGCGCGCAGCCTTGCTCAAGGCGCACTCGAATAGCCGCCCCAGCAACGACGAAGGGCTGACTATCCGACCGCATAAACGACGAATTTCATCATCGGAAAGTTCTTTGTTGATGCCGTCCGAGCACAGCAAAAACTGCATCTGCGGACGATAACTGGTGACCGCCCAATCCAGGAAAAGATGCTCTTGCGCGCCAATCGCACGGGTCAACACGCCGGAGCCAGCGGGCGGCGGCGTGAACGGGTCGGTGGAGTGCGGCTCAGTACGGTGGCCATGCACGTGATCGCGAGTCACCTGGCGTAACTGACCTTGCTCAAAGCAATAGGCGCGGCTGTCGCCGACCCAGCCGCACAGCATGAAATCGCGATCATGCACCAGCACCACCACGGTCGAACCGATCAGATCGACGCGGCGCTGCTCGGCCTGCTCACGCAAGTCGTTATTAACCTGCTGCAAGGCGTCCTCGATCGCCTCGACGAAATCGAACACGCTGCCAGAACGCACCAACGCCCCCAGCCGCTCGACGATCAGCGCGCTGGCATAGTCGCCGTCGGCGTGACCGCCCAGACCGTCGGCCACCACCCATAGCCCGATGTCGTCGCGCAGCAGAATGGCATCCTCGTTGTGACGACGCACCTTGCCGGTTTCGGTGCGCCCGGCGGATCGATACGTTGCCGGGATCATGCGGCTATCTCGATGAGTCGCAATGGCGCCGCCTCGGCGGGCAGTCCCGCCCACAACGCCAGCTGGCGGCAGCTCGCCTGGACCGACGGCAAGGCCAGTGCCTCGGCAAGATAGCCGCGCGGCAAGGCGGTCAGCGGGTGTCCGGTCAGCAACAGCAGCCGATCGCCAGCCCGCAAGCGACAACTGACCTGCTCGCAGCCCGGCATCGCCAGCGCGCCCAGACCCGGTCGCGCCGATGCCGGGGTTTCGTCCGCTGCAGTGGCGTCGAACAGCGGTTGCAGTTCGCCGTCGCGGCACAACCAGGCCGACGCCTTGCCGATGCGCAGCAAGGTAGCTTGGTCGGCCTCGGTCTGTAGCACCAGCACCGCGACGTCCTCGTCAATCGGATCGATCAAATCTTCGCGCGCCAAGCGCAAGCGCGGATGCAAGGCGAGCAAGCTGGCGCCCAGGGAAACCAGATCCTGCTCGCCCGCTTGCTCGATCACCGCGCAAGCCATCGTCGCGCCCTGCCGTGCTTGCACGCCCGGCGTGGGGTCGGCGCAGATCACGCTGCGCGTGACCGATCCTCGCCGCAACACGCTCATGCGCACACCGTGATCGAGCGATGCGCGCCGCGTCGGCTCATCTGCAACCTTCACAGCTGTAGGCAACGCAACCGGCGGCGCCGGATCACTCGGCAGCGGCGGCGGCCAATGCGGACGCGGGTCATCCTCTGGGCCAACGGCACGAGCCGCCAGCACGTCACTCTCCGGCCCCAGCATGCTGCGATAGGCCGCTACGCCCGGCAGGCCACGGGTGAGCCGGACGCCGCCAGCAATCCGTTCGTCGCCGACGCTCCACCACAACGCGTCCGCGCCGTGCTGGCTTGGCAATCGCTCCCATAACTGGGCAAGCCAGCCGCCGTCCGGAGGACAAGCCGGCAACGCGGTGTACTCCGCTTCGCGCCAGTCCAGCGTGGTCAGCGATGCATCGAGCGCATCCGGCCCTAGCTGCGCTGCCGGCAACGCGGCGATCCATTCCGCGAACGCTTCGACGCCCGGAGCCGTCGCGCCTTGCCCCTGCCGATGCTGTTGCTCCAGCGCGGCGAACCACGCTTGCGTGCGCAACACCTGCGCGGCACTGCCTGGCGTTTCGTCGATCGCAGCGGCGATCACCATCGGAAAGCGACGGCCGACCCGATCCATCGCCGGCCCAATGACTCCCGCCCAACCGCGCTCGCCACACACACCCGGCGCCAGCATGAAACGCCACACCGGACCGTTGTCATAAACCTGCGGCCACTGTGAACCCGATTGCGTTTGGACGGCCGCCAGCACGCGTTGAAAATGCGCATCCCAGCGCGCGACGAAATTCGCCGGCAGACCACGCTGCACAAAGTCGCCGACGCCGGGCAATTTGCCGAAGAAGCCCAGTTCGCGTGAAATCGGCAAGGTCATCAGCTGCCGCACCGGAAGCGCTGCACACTGGTATCCAGGAAC